>CAYNWX010000113.1:0-10642 GCA_964401005.1 uncultured Natronohydrobacter sp. | reverse complement strand
TCCCGATGCCGGACAGAGGCACATCGACGTGGCCTCTTTCGTCGGCTATTTCGTTCATCGTTCGGCAATAGAAAAGGCAGGGTTTCCAGAAGGCGGTCTATTCATCTATGGCGATGATGTTCTATATTCGCTACGTCTGCGGCGTGCAGGTGTAAACATCGTTCTTATGCCAAGCGTGCGGTTTACGCATGATTGCGGAACGATGGGACAAGGGTTCATTTATCGACCGCTTTGGAAAATTTACTACCATTGCCGCAATGGCGTCAGCATTGCGAGAGAGGCGGCTGGACCGATCGTTTTTCCTTTGGCGCTCACCTATTACACGTTGGTCTGGTGGCGGCGCAGCTTGTTTTACGCACCAGAAGAGCGCAAGGTCTATCGCAAGCTGATGTGGAAAGGTTTGCGCGATGGGTTGCGCGGCAAACGGGGCCGCAACGACGCCGTCCATTCCGATCTCTGACAATCGGCTCGTGCGCTATCTGTTCAACAATTCCCGATGGTAGCGGCGCAAAAGCAAGAGCCCCAGTGTCATCGGGACAAGAATCGTCAGCAAAACAAATTCGACAGAGACGTATTCGGGGCGATACATCGGATAGAACCCTGCCCGCATTATGCCTGTCAGATGCAGGATTGGATTATACCACAAGATCGACTGGGCAAGACCCGGCATGTCTTCATAGAGGATGATAACCCCGGAAATAAGGAATAGCGGGCGTGTTACGATGGACCATATTTGCTGCCAGACCGGGAAACGCATGAACAAAAAGCAATTGAGCACCCCGATCCCAAGGCCCAATGCCGCTGTCAGAAGCACCGCTGCGAAAATTGACCCCCACCGCAACCGCACGTCCAATTGCTCGAAGAAGATGATGCCGACCAAGATAAGGAAAATCACGGTCGAGACCACCAGCGCATTCAGGGCAAACCGTGCGAGGATCGCATCGCCCCACGTAACGCGCGGATACCGCAGCAGCGGCTTGGAGAAATTGAGTGCATTCCCGATTTGCCCGCCAAGCACGTTGAACATCTGAAGGATCAGATACCCGGTTGCCTTGAACAGCAGAAAGCTGTTCCCCAGCGTCGGGTTCCGCGCCATGAGCGAAAATGCAAGGCTGAGCACAATGATCATGCCAAGAGGTTCTACAATTGCCCAAAGATACCCGCCGGGGGTCCGACCGTAGCGCGTGCTCATCTCGCGCAGCATCAAAGCACCTATCGCTCGAAAGCTGGCGGTCAGTGCAGAAGGCTTTTTTAAGGTGGTTTCAGGCAATCGTGACATTACACCTCTTTCAGAAACACTTTCAAATAGTCACTGACAAGAGTAGTTAAGAACAAACGAGCATCGCTTTAGCGGCAATGTTCAGGGCGCGCACGGCATACAAGCTGCCAAGCCACAACAAGGCTGACGAAGTCATGACCGACACTCCTCCAGAAATCAAGCCGGAGCAGCGCCGTCCAAAAGGGCGGAACGCACCTAAGCCTCAGGTTGTTGCCTTTGATCGTCCTTTGGCCAGCCCGGCGCGTGTCCAGCCGCGCCATCGCGGTTTGATGTTTGCCATGGCCGCCGTCATCCTGCTGCCCGTCTTGCTGGTAACGACGTATCTGGTGTTTTTGGCCAAGCCACAATATGCGTCAGAGGTTGGCTTCACAATCCGTCAAGAAGAAAGTGGCAGCGCCAGCGATCTTATGGGCGGCCTGAGCGGTCTCCTTGGCGGCCCTGTGCAAGGAAACGCCGACCTGCTGTTCGAATATGTTCAAAGCCAAGAGATCGTTCGCCAGATATCTACCGAATTCGATCTGTTGGGCCATTATTCGCAAGGCTGGCCGGTTGATCCGGTGTTTTCTATTTGGCCATCCGCCACGATCGAAGATCTGCATTCGTTCTGGAACCGGATGACCCGGATCACCTATGATCAATCCAGCGGGCTGATGCTGCTGCAAATCCGGGCCCGTGACCCGCAAACGGCCCAAACGCTGGCACAAATGGTCGTGACCGAAAGCGAAAGGATGATCAATGGCCTGAACGAAGCCGCCCGCGGCGACGCAATGCGCAACGCCGAGGAGGATTTGGCAAGTGCGCTGGAACGGTTGCGCAGTTCGCGCGAAGCGCTTGCCCATTTTCGCGCCCGCACGCAAATCCTTGATCCGCAAGCAGATATTCAGGGGCGTATGGGCGTACTGAACGTGCTGCAACAGCAGCTTGCCGAAGCGCTTGTGGAATATGATCTGTTGCAGACACAAACCGACAACACCAACGACCCCCGGCTTCGCCAGCTAGAGCGCCGTGTCGATGTCATCCGAAACCGAATTAACGAAGAGCGCCGTGTCTTTACGCAGCAGAACGTGACCGTGGACCAAACCGACTACCCCAGCCTGTTGGCCCAGTATGAAAGCCTTTTGGTGGACCAAGCCTTTGCAGAGGCAACGTATCAAGCGGCGCTGACAGCCGCCGATGCCGCTCGATCAAATGCTGACCGTCAAACGCTTTACTTGGCTAATTTCATACGCCCGACACTTGCAGAAAGCGCGCAATATCCACAGTCACTTTTGATCATCTTCCTGACTGCCGTGTTCTCGACACTGGCATGGGCCGTAATTGCGTTGGTCTATTACAGCTTGCGTGACAGGGGCTAGGTGCAGGTTTTCCGATGATTGAATTTCGGAATATCTCGAAGGGGTTTTGGGTCAACGGCCGCTACAAGCCTGTTATTCGCAACCTGAACCTGACCCTGCCAAGCGGGAAATCCCTTGCGCTCTTGGGGCGAAACGGCGCGGGAAAATCGACACTTCTTGAAATTGTGGCTGGAACGCTCCGCCCCGATACTGGCGAGATCATCAGCGATGGCACGATCTCTTTCACCGTCGGGTATGCCGGCAGTTTTCATAAGGAAATGACCGGCGAACAAAACACGCGCTTCGTCGCAAGAATTTACGGTGTCGATAGCGACGAGCTATGTGATTTCGTTGAAAGTTTTGCCGAAATTGGTGAACATTTCAAAATGCCGGTGCGCACATATTCCTCTGGCATGAAATCTCGGTTGGCGTTCGGAATCTCAATGGGAATTCCGTTCGGAACCTACCTGATCGACGAAGCGACAGCCACGGGCGACGCGCGATTTCGGCGCAAGAGCAAGGAAATTTTCCGCAAGCGCATGGAAAGTGCGAGCGCGATCATGGTCAGCCACAGCATGAAAGATATCCGAAACTTCTGCGATGCCGGGCTTGTTTTGGATAATGGCCAGATCGAAGTGTTCGACAACGTAGAAGATGCGATTGAGCGCCACCAAGAAATGATGGATGCCTAAGGGAAGTGGCCAAACACCCTAATAAGAAGCCCCGCATCCAGAGGGTGCGGGGCTTTTCAGTATCATTCGTCAGTCAGTTTCTTGTCTTCGCGCATCTCGAACCACATTGCGTTCAGGACGGCGAACAAGGCGGCCAAGGGAAGGCCAAGGATCCAAGCAAAATACCACATTGTCGTGTTCCTTTCGTTTCGCTCAATAGGCGTTCTTGTTGTCGAGCATCTCGTCTTCGTCGACCTTGCCCCACAGCACTTTATAGACCCATGCAGTATACATCAGGATCAGCGGCATGAAGATCAGCGTGCAGACAAGCATGATGAACAGCGTCAGGTGCGAGGATGACGCGTCCCAGACCGTCAGCGACGATTTCGGGTCAATGGACGAGGGCATGATGAACGGAAACATTGTCAGCCCGACCGAGGAAATGACCCCAGTGATGCCCAGTTTCGACCAGAGCAGCGCCGACACCTCGCCGCCACGGGCCAACCCACGTACAGCCAAGGCCATACCGACAAAGCCCATGACAGGCGCGATCATTGCCCAAGGCCGGACGTTATAGGCGTTCAGCCAAGAGCCTTCGCGCACCACTTCGGACATCAGCGGGTTCGACGGGCCATCGGTCACGACTTGGCCAACCATCTGGAAGCCGGTGATGCCGAAAGCCAGCCACAAACCTGCCAGCGCATAGCCCGCGATTGCCACGACCCCAGCCCAGAAGCCGATCTTGCGGGCGCGTGCCAGAATGTCGGGCGATTCCACCTTCACTGTAAGCCAGGTTGCGCCATGCGCTACCAGCATGGACAACGACACCACACCGGCCAGCAGTGCGAACGGGTGTAGAAGCTGGAAGAAGGTGCCCTCATAGAGCGAGAACAGGTTCTCGTTCAGCCGGAAAGGAGCCCCCAGCAGGACGTTGCCAACGGCCACGCCGAACAAAAGCGCCGGAACCGCGCCGCCAATGAACAGCGCCCAATCCCAACCACTGCGCCAAAGCGCCGAAGGGCGCTTAGAGCGATATTTAAACCCCACGGGCCGCAGGATGAGCGCAGCCAGAACCGCGAACATAGCCAGATAGAAGCCCGAGAAGCTGACCGCATAAAGCGGCGGCCAAGCGGCGAAAATCGCGCCGCCACCCAAGATGAACCACACTTGGTTACCTTCCCAGACCGGGCCGACCGTGTTGATGACAACGCGGCGCTCGGTGTCGGATTTTGCGACGAAGGGCAAAAGCGCGCCGACGCCCATGTCGAACCCGTCGGTCAGCGCAAAGCCGATCAGCAGCACGCCCAGCAATAGCCACCAGATCACGCGCAGGGTTTCATAGTCGATAAGTTGGTGAAGGATCATCTGATTTACTCCGCAGGCGTGCCAAGGGGCACATTGCCGTCATGGGTGCGCAGCCGGTGAGCATGACGCGCCATGGCGATTTCTGTTTCCTGAACATCCTGCTCGGGGCCCTTACGGATGTATTTCAGCATCAGGGACATCTCGATCACCAGCAGGATCGTGTAGAATACCATGAAGCCGGCAAGTGTTATCGCGACAGAGGTCATCGACAGGTTGCTCACCGACATGGCCGTGGGCAAGATGCCATCGACCGTCCAGGGTTGGCGTCCGAACTCGGCCACGAACCAGCCCATTTCAGCGGCAATCCACGGCGTTGGGATGGCGGCAACAGCCCCCCACAGCGCCCAGCGCGGATAATCGCGGCTGCCAAAATTGCTGCGGATGAAGAAGAACAACATCACCCCGATGAATGCGAAGCCCAGCGCAACCATGATGCGGAAGGCCCAGAATAGCGGCCAAACGGTCGGCACGGTATCATCTGCGGCTTGCAGGATTTGCGCTTCTGTCGCGTTGCGCGGGTCATCCGTGTACTTCAGCAACAGGAAGGCATAGCCAAGATCTGTGCCATGCGTCTCGAACGTGTCGAGCACGGGTTGTGCCGTCGCCTCGCGGTCCGCGCGGATAGTCATCAGCGCGTCATAGGCAATGATACCCGAGCGGATGCGCTCTTCCGATTCCAGCACCAGATCGTTGATGCCGGGAATTTCCTTGGTCAGCGAGCGCGTGGCGATCAAGCCCATCGCATAGGGAATGCTGATGGAATAATGGTTCTCGCGCGCTTCCTGATCGGGCAGGCCAACAAGGGTAAAGGCGGCGGGCGCGTCATGCGTTTCCCACATGCCTTCCATGGCGGCCAGTTTCATGCGCTGCGTATGCGTGGCGCTGTAGCCTGATTCATCGCCCAGCAGTACAACCGAGAACGCAGCGGCCAGACCAAAACTGGAGGCCACGGCAATCGAGCGGCGGGCCATCTCGATATGGCGGCCTTTCAACAGATACCAAGCCGAAACGCCCAGCACGAAGACCGAAGCAGTCACGTAACCGGCGCTGACAGTGTGCACGAATTTCGCCTGCGCCACTTCGTTAAACAGCACGGCGAAGAAGTCGGTCATCTCCATGCGCATGGTCATGGGGTTGAATTCGGCCCCTACGGGGTTTTGCATCCAGCCATTGGCGATCAGAATCCAAAGCGCCGAGAAATTCGACCCGATGGCAACCAGCCAACCGACAACAAGGTGTTGCACCTTGCTTAGCTTGTCCCAGCCAAAGAACCAAAGGCCGACGAAGGTCGCTTCAAGGAAAAAGGCCATCAGCCCTTCAATCGCCAAAGGTGCGCCGAACACGTCGCCCACGTAATGGCTGTAATAGCTCCAGTTCATGCCGAACTGGAATTCCATGGTAATGCCGGTGGCAACGCCAAGGACAAAGTTGATCCCGAACAGCGTGCCCCAGAACTTGGTCATCTGACGCCAGATCACGCGCCCGGTCATAACATAGACCGTTTCCATGATGGCAATCAGAAGTGACAGACCAAGTGTGAGCGGCACGAACAGGAAGTGATACATGGCCGTCATCGCAAATTGCAGGCGCGACAGCTCGACGATCCCGAATTCCATATCATTTGCTCCACTAAATCAGGGGAAACCCCCGGTTATGGGCAGAGCAATGCGCCTGTAAACGAGTCGCAACATTGATCCATGTCAATAAGTCGTAACGCGGACACCAGTTATCCCAGCACGATGGTGCGGTCCGCTGTCGCAGCCTCGCGCGGATGGTGGCTAGCCATCACAATCATCGCCTCTGGCAGATAGGCGCGGATGCCCGCCAGCACCTTGGCGGCGGTAGTATCGTCCAATCCTTCGGTCGGCTCATCCAGCAACAGAAGTGCGGGATGGCGCAGCAACGCGCGCGCCAACGTCAGGCGTCGCGCCTCGCCGCCCGAAAGCCCGTCGCCCCGTGGGCCCAAAAGGGTGTCTAGCCCTTGGCGGGCATCGATAACATCGGCCAGCGCAGCGGCGTCCAGCACCGCCCAAAGTTCTGGGTCGCTGGCGGAGGGGCGCGCAAGGTGCAGCGCCTCGCGCACCGTCCCGGCCATCAGGGCGCTGCGCTGGGGCAGGTAGGTGACAGCGTTGCGCAAGGCAGCTTCGTCCCAAGCGGCCACTGGCAAGCTGCCCAGCGTGATTTGCCCTTCCCGGATTGGCAGGAACCCCGAAATCGCCTGCAATAAACTCGACTTTCCGCACCCGCTTGGCCCGGTTACGGCCAGCGTTTCGCCAGGATGCAGGTCAAAGGACAGACCTTGCAGAATCGGCGTCTGTCCGCCCGGTCGCGCCAAGGCCACATCCTGCACCTGCAACACCGACGGCGCGGAATGTTCACCCAGCCGTGACGGAATTTGCAGCGCAAGCGTGGCGCGCACGCGGCGCGCAGCTTCTGCCATCCGGCCCAAATCGGCCACGGCGCGGCGCAAGGGGGCCACGCTTTCAGCCAGTGCGAGCATGGTGAAAAAGCCCAGTGCTGCAATCGCTGGCGCGATCTGGCCCTGGCCGACCATCCACACGCCCAAGCCCAGCGCGCCCGCCGCCATGAACGTGCCAAGCACGGCCTGCGCGGCACCAGTGCGGCGCTCTACCCCATCCAGACGGGCGCGCAAATGCAGCTGCCGCGCATGGGCGGCCTGCACCAACACGGCTTGGTCTTGCAAGCGGCCATGCGCGGCCAGCGTATCGCGGCTGCGGATCAGGTCGATCAGGCGCGCGCGCAGGGCTTGCATTGCAGCTTCAGCCTGCCGCGAGATGGGCGCGGCACGTTTGACCGCGAACCCCAGAATAAGTGCGCTGCCACCCAACCACCCCAACAGAGAGAACATCGCCACGGGCAACCCGACCAGCCACCACAGAATGGCAAAGGCCAGAAAATGCGTGGCCAGCGCCGCCACGATGGGCAACACCAAACGCAAAGAGATTCCGTCCAGCGCATCGATATCAGAGGTCAGGCGCGCCAATGCTTGTGGGCCGCGCAGGCGCATAAGCTGCACAAACGGGGCCGCCAGCAGGGTTGTCAGAAGGCGCAAGCGCAGGGTTTCCAGCGCGCGCAGGGTTGCGTCATGGGTCAGCATCCGCTCGCCATAGCGCGCGGCGGTGCGGCCCAATGCCAGAAAACGAATTGCGGCAGAGGGGCGGAACACATCGAACACCGCACCCATGCCCAGCAGGCCCGCGGCGGCAGCGGCGGTAATGAACCACCCCGACAGGCCCAAAAGCGCCGCGCCCATGACCAACACCACGAAGCTGAGAAGCGCGCCGCGCAACAGCGCTGTGCGTTGGTCGCGCAGCACAAGGCTGAAGATATGCCACAGCGCACTCATGCGTCGCCTCCCAGCCGGATAATGTGGTCCATCTGCGCGGCCAGATGCATGTCATGGGTGGCCACAATTAGCGTGCCACCGCGCGCGGCTTGGGCCAAAAGCGCGCGGGCAATCTTGTCGGCCGTTTCCGGGTCCAGATCGGCAGTGGGTTCATCGGCCAAAATGACATCGGGCTGTGCAAAAATGGCCCGCGCCAGCAGCACGCGCCGCCCTTCGCCGCCTGACAGCCCCGCCCCGGTTTCGCCCAACCGGGTGTTCAGCCCTTGCGGCAGCGTAGCCAGCACAGGGCCCAGCGCGGCTTGGCGCAAGGTTGCCTCCATATCGCCCGCCTCTGGTCGGCCCATGTCGATATTGCGGCGCAGGCTGGCATTCAGGAAATGCGGGGCTTGTGGCATCCAACCAATGCGCGCGCGCCATGCATCTGCGCTGCGATGGTCCAGGGTTTGGCCCGCAACGCTGATCTGGGCACCGGGTAAGGCTTGCAAACCCGCAAGCAAGCGCAAAACGGTCGTTTTGCCCGCGCCACTTGGCCCGACAAGCGCAACCGTTTCGCCGGCCCGGATGTGAAGGTCGGGCAAGCCGCCGCCAGAAGGCAACACCACCCCATGCATTTGCACCAAGGGCGCGCCCGGCAAAGGTGCGGCCAAGACACCTGCGCCGAAACGTTCATCGGTGCTTGTTTTTCGCCACGCGACCAGCTCATCGGCCACCGCATCGGCTGCGGCCTTGTCATGCCATGCCGCCGCCAGATCGCGCAGGGGCTGGAAGAAATCGGGCGCCATCAACAGCAGGAATATACCCACGGCCGGAGAGAGCGGCGCGCCCCATGACCCGAAGGTAATCACATCCAACAGCGAGAAGCCGACGAACACCGCGACCAGCGCCACGCCGAGTGCCGAGAACAGCTCCAGCACGGTCGAGGACATGAAGGCCACCGCCAGCACCGCCATCGTGCGGCGGCGCAGGTCATCGGCCTTGGCGGCAAAACCCATCTGCACCCATGGCCCCGCGCCCAGCGCCCGAATGTCAGGCAAGGCAGAGAAACGTTCAACCAGCAGGTCGTTCATGCTGCCAATTTCGACCATTTGCTTTGCGCTGGCTTCTTTCGCGGCCCAGCCCACAAGCGCCATAAAGACAGGGATCAACGGACCTGCCACCAGAAGCACCAACCCCACGGCCCAAGAATGCCAGAAGGACAGGACCAAGATAACCAGCGGCACAACCATCACGCGCATGCGCGCAGGCTGATAGCGCGTGAGGTAAGGGATCAGCAAATCCAGCTTGGTGCTGCCCAGCACCCCCACCGCCCCCGCGCCGCCCAAACCCGAACCGGAAGCGCGCGCTTGCTCTGTGGCGATCAGGTCATCACGCAAATCGGCCACAAGGTTGCGGGCGCTCGTTTGTACCATCTGTTCAGACGCATAGCCCATCGCCGCACGCAGCATGCCCAGACTGGCAAAACCAGCGACGAGCACCCATGGTGCAATGCCATCTGTTGGCTGCAACAGCCCGGCAAAGACAAGTGCCACCAGCCAAGCCTGAGCCAGCCACACTAGTGACGTCAGAGCCGCTACCAAGCTGGCATAACGCACTTTTCCACGTATGGGCGCTTCCAATGCGGTCAGTGGTTTAAGTTCGGATTGTCTTTTGTTCACGGTGCCGCCTGATAAGTCGAATTTTCTTTGCCAGTTATTTCATTCAGGCGCCGCAGGACTTGATTCAGATCATGTGCATGAAAAAACCCGTTGTCTCAACTCTCGGCCCAACGTCCGAAGAGCTTGCAACAGGTCAATCAATTTCTCTGCAAAAGTCAGGTTACTGCCTAAATTTTGGCACAAGCAAGTCAGCCACGCCACGGACCCTGGCCATCGGGTGAAGAAGGGGTGGCGGGATGCCTTTAGAAATTGCGGGCGTCGTTCAAACCGGGAACGACGCATTGGATATTCATGTCTCGGATAGCGTTGTCGTGGAAACGACGAATGGTGTTTTCGTTGTTACGACAACAGGTTTCGGGGGTGGGTTGGTTGTCTATCGCCTGCGTGGCGATGGCCGACTTGTCGTGTCCGATTCACAGGTGTTCCCAGACAATTTGCAAAGCGATATCAGCGCGCAGATTGCTGTCATGGATCTGAACGGCGAGACACTTATCATTGTCGGCGCAAGCGCAAACCAAGCGATTGCCTATAGTCTGAACGAAGATGGGCGGATCGGGGCCCAGCGCCGCATTGACTGGTCTGACATTGAAGATGCCGTGGCGCACGAGATACCGGGTGCCGTTCAAGTGCTTGCCTTGCGCAATGAGTTTCCCGACCAATTCGCCACGGCCCAGACTGAAGACGGCTTTCTTGTGGCCGCCCAACAGATCTCTGCCTTTTCCAGAGATTATATCCTGACCCTAGACGGACAGAGCGGCCAAGTTGCCAGCCATGTCACAAGCTCAAATGGTCGGGTTGATCTGGTCGCAACGCTCGGCGCGGGCAACGGGCTTGCCCTAGCGGGCCCAACCGCGATGGAAATTGCGACCGTCGCGGAGCGCAGCTTTGCGTTCATCGCCTCTGCGAATGGATCATCCATAAGTGTTGTCGAGATTGCGCCAAATGGCGGACTGACCCCTGTGCAACACCTC
>CAYNWX010000112.1:0-3637 GCA_964401005.1 uncultured Natronohydrobacter sp. | reverse complement strand
GCCCCCCTGATCGCGGTCGCGCTTGGTGCGGCCCTTGTGTTTGGCGCGCCAGCCGCCGCCCAAGACAGCCCCGTTCCGCCACGTTTTGCCACCGTGCTGGACAATACCGACCTGCCGGGCGGTGATCTGACGCCAATCTTCAACACCAATCTGGCGCAATGCCACGCTGCCTGCCTGCGTGACCCGGATTGCACGGCCTTCACCTTCAACCAGCGCGCGGGCGCGTGTTTTCCCAAAGCACAACCCGGCGATGCGATCGCGTTTGAAGGCGCGCTGTCAGCCCGTGTCTCTGCCGCACCGCAAAGCGCGCTGTCGCGCGCGAGCGCGGTCCGGGCCGAAGCGAGCTTCCTCTCTGCCCGCGACATCGACATGGCCCGCGCGCAGGCCGGCACCATGGCCGAGCGCTATTACGCAAATGGCCTGAGCGAAGCCGCGCTTCTGGAAGGGGCATTGGGGGATCGTGGTGTGCTCTTCACGGGTGCCGCTGTGACGGTCGCGCAATCGGGCACGGCGTGGCTGGCCCATGCGAATGCGCTTCTGGCGCAAGCCGCGCGCGACAATCAGCCCGGCGCAGAGTTGCAAAGCCAAGCGATCCTTGCCGCCACCAATGCCGCGCTGCGATTGGACAACCCTGCCCCCGCGCTGGTCGTTCTGGCCGATGCGCTGGAAAAACGCTTCCGCGGCGAGGATGCTTTGGCGGCAATCCGTCTGGCCGAAGCCCGCAGCCCCGGCATTGCCCCCGACATGCTGACGCGCCTGCGCGAACAATACGGCTTTCGCCTGCTCTCGCATGACGTGGACAGCAACACCGCCACCCCGCGCATCTGCGCGCGGTTTTCTGAACCGTTGGTTGCCAGCCGCGATTACGCGCCCTTTTTGGCAGGCGACGCCACCGGCTTGGCGGTCGAGCTCGAGGAAAGCCAGCTCTGCCTGACCGGCGTCGAATTTGGCGCGCGCTACGAAATCCGCCTGCGCGCGGGCCTGCCTGCCGCGTCGGGCGACACGCTGGCGCGCGATGTGCCCTTGGCGGTCTATATCCGTGACCGTGCGCCCTTGGTGCGCTTTCCGGGACGCGGCTATGTGCTGCCCGCTACAGGGCCACGCGCGCTGCCGGTAGAAACCGTGAATGCCGATGCGCTGGCCCTGACGCTTTACCGCATTTCCGACCGCAACCTTGTGACCGCCATCCGCAGCGGCAATTTTGCGCAGGCGCTGGATACTTGGGACGCCGAAACCCTGACCTCGGAACTTGGCGAATTGGTCTGGCAAGGCAGCGCCACACTCGATGGCGCACTGAACCGCGAGACCCGTTCTCGCCTGCCCTTGGCCGAAGCCGGGACGCTGGAACCAGGGGCTTACCTATTGCAAGCCGCCGTGCCGGGGCGCGACCCTTATGATGTGTCACCCGCTTCGCAATGGTTCATGGTGTCTGATCTGGGGCTGTCCAGCCTGCTAGGTAGCAACGGGTTGCATGTGGTGGTGCAGGCGCTGTCGACCGGGCGGCCCGTGGCAGGGGCAGAGCTGGCGCTGGTCGCACGCTCGAACCGCGTGCTGGGTCAGGCGGTGACAGATACGCAGGGCATGGCGGTATTCCCCGCAGCCTTGGCGGCCGGAACCGGCAGCGCCGCGCCCGCGCTGATTACCGTGGCTCAGGGCGATGACACGACCGCGCTTTCGCTGGAAGACCCGGAATTCGACCTGTCGGATCGCGGCGTCGAAGGCCGTGCAGCCCCCGGCCCTATCGACTTGTTCATCGCAACCGATCGCGGCGCCTATCGGCCCGGAGAGGTGATTCACGTGACCGCCCTTGCGCGCGACGCGCAGGCTCAGGCCCTTCCCGGCCTACCCGTGATCGCGCGGTTGATGCGGCCCGACGGGGTCGAATATTCCCGCGCGCTCAGTGCCGAGGGGATGGCAGGTGGCCATGTCTTCGCCCTGCCGCTTGGGGCCGATGTCCCGCGCGGCGCGTGGCGGTTGGATATGCTGTCGGACCCCGACGCGCCTGCGCTGGCAAGTGCGCGCCTGCTCGTCGAGGATTTCCTACCAGAACGCATCGACTTTGACCTGTCGCTGTCATCCGATACCCTCGTGGACCCGCTGAACCCGCCAAGCGTTCAAATCTCTGCCCGCCACCTGTTCGGGGCACCTGCCGAGGGGTTGGACCTATCGGGCAGTGCCATTTTGCGCCCCGCCACCACGCGCGAGGGATGGGCAGGTTATGTCTTTGGCCGCCACGATCAACGTGTGGACCCGCAACGCTTTCCGCTGGGCGATGCAACCACCGATGCCGAAGGCAGACTCGACACCCGCCTGATCTTTGAAAACGCTAGTTTCGACGCGCGACCCTACACGCTGGACATTGTCGCCACGCTTTTGGACGGGGCCGCACGCCCAGTGGAACGCACGCTCACAGCCCCCATGGCCGCAACCCAACCCATGATCGGGATTCGCCCCGGCTTTGACGACACGCTGCCGCAAGGGGCCGAAGCCCTGTTCGATCTGGCGCTGGTCGCCCCCGACGGGCAGGCGATGGCGGGCGCGCTTGCGTGGCAGGTGGACCGGATAGAGACGCGCTATCAATGGTATAGCGTCGATGGTCAGTGGATGTGGGAACCCGTGACCGAGCGCAACCGCGTGGCCGAAGGGGCGCTGGACGGCACTGGGCAAATCACCATCCCGCTGGGTTGGGGCGAATATGAGTTGCGGGTTATCCATGACGGTGCGGAATATGCCAGTGCCTCCATGCCCTTTGCTGCCGGATGGTATGGGGCCACGGCAGGGCGCGATACGCCCGACCGCTTGGCCGTCGCGCTGGACCGCGATCGCTACAGCCCCGGCGACACAGCGCGCCTGCGCCTGACAGGCGAGGGGATGGCGCTGGTCAGCGTGCTGTCGGACCGCGTGATCGACATGCAACTGGTGGAATTGACGGGAGAGTCCGAGATCACCCTGCCCGTGACCGATGAGTGGGGTACGGGCGCGTATGTGACCGCAACCCTGCTGCGCGGGGCCGATAGCGTCGCGGAAATGCCCGCCCGCAGCATGGGGCTGGCCCATGCCGGGATCGATCCCGGCCCGAAAGCGCTGGAGGCCACGCTGGACGCGCCAGAGGCCGCCGATCCGCGCGGGCGGATGGAGGTGACGCTAAGCGCCCAAAGCGATGGCCCGGTTTACGCCACGCTTGCGGCTGTGGACCTTGGCATCCTGACGCTCACGGATTTCGACGCGCCCGACCCAAGCGCGCATTATTTCGGCCAGCGCCGCCTTGGCGTGGCGCTGCGCGACATTTATGGGCGGCTCATCGACGCGCGGGCGGGAGCGATGGGGCAGGTGCGCTCTGGCGGTGACGCGTCGGGCATTGACCGCGCTGGCCCTGCGCCGACAGAGGCGCTTCTGGCCCTGTTCGAAGGCCCGATCACGCTGGAAAACGGCCAAGCCACCATCGGCTTTGACCTGCCCGCCTTCAACGGCACCGTGCGGCTGATGGCGGTTATGTGGTCCCATACGGGCGTGGGCCAAGCCAGCGCCGATGTGCTGGTCCGCGACCCGGTGGTGGTACAACCCAGCCTGCCGCGCTTCCTGACGCCGGGCGACACCAGCCGGATGCGGCTGGAACTGACCCATGCCACGGGCGCAG
>CAYNWX010000111.1:0-7747 GCA_964401005.1 uncultured Natronohydrobacter sp. | reverse complement strand
TGGAATGGTTTTCTGGAACGACCGCGCCATCAGATGAATCAGGCATTCGCTGTCAGAGCTGGACTGAAAGATCGACCCGCGCTCGATCAGTTCGCGCCGGATCGCATCTGCGTTGGTGATGTTGCCGTTATGGGCAAGCGCCGCGCCACCCATGGCAAATTCGCCAAAAAACGGCTGCACGTCGCGGATTTGCGTGGCGCCTTTGGACCCTGCGGTGGAATAGCGCACATGGCCAATGCCAATCCGGCCCGGTAGCGTTTCAATCACACCCGCTTTCGTGAAATTGTCACGAACAAGCCCGAACCTGTGCGCGGAATGAAAGCCCGATTCGGGGTGATGGGTGATAATACCGCCAGCTTCTTGTCCACGATGCTGCAAAGCATGCAGGCCAAGAGCTACAAAACTTGCGGCATCTTCAACGCCAATGCACCCAAATACGCCGCATTCTTCGCGGAGTTTGTCATCATCGAACGGGTGGCTGAGCATGGGGGCAACTCGCGGCTGGCCAGTAGATGTGCCCCCTCTAGCGTATTGAGCGCGGGGTGTCACCTGTTTGTGGGTCAGCTTGCGGTGCGGTGCGCAGCAAACAGGCTGGTGAAGGCGTGCCATCCGGCGGTCAGCATCTCTGCCATGAAGGCAGCGCGCTGGCGGCGGGCTTCGGCCTCTAGACGGGTCATATCGGCCATATCGGTGGCCAAGTCGACGTGATGTTGCATGATAGTCTCCATGAAAAGGTTTACAAATTCGGACAGGATGTAGATGCTGCAGTGCAGCAGCGCATCCCCCAGTTTCGCATTCCCGCCTTGCAGCAAATGCAAGGCTACGTGCTGGCATTGATTTGTTAGCGCTAACTGGTTACATGCATACCAAATGCCGGACAGTTTTTGACGGGAGGACTTACCATGCCGCTGAACCCAATCATCGAAGCCGTAACCGACCGTATTCGTGCTCGCTCCAAGCCTAGCCGCGACGCTTATCTGGACCGCCTGAAGCGAGCGGCCGAAGCCGGGACCGTTCGTGCGCATCTGTCTTGCGGCAACCAAGCCCATGCCTATGCGGCGATGGGGGCCGATAAAGACACGTTGGCGGCAGGTCGCGCCCCGAATCTAGGGATTGTCACGGCTTATAACGACATGCTGTCGGCCCACCAACCGTTCGAGCATTACCCTGAGAAAATTCGCGCCGCCGCCCGTGCCGTGGGCGCAACCGCGCAAGTGGCGGGGGGGGTGCCCGCCATGTGTGACGGGGTAACCCAAGGCCAGCCGGGGATGGAACTGTCGCTCTTTTCGCGTGACACGATAGCCTTGGCGGCTGGTGTCGCCATGAGCCACAATTGCTTCGATGCTGCTGTCTACTTGGGCGTGTGTGACAAGATTGTGCCGGGGCTGATCATCGCGGCGGCGACCTTTGGTCATTTGCCGACCGTGTTCGTGCCTGCGGGGCCGATGACCTCTGGCCTGCCAAATGACGAGAAATCCAAGGTGCGCCAGCAATTCGCCAAGGGCGAGATTGGGCGCGAAGAGTTGATGAAGGCCGAGATGGCCAGCTACCATGGTCCGGGCACCTGCACCTTCTACGGCACCGCCAACACCAACCAGATGCTGATGGAATTCATGGGGCTTCACCTGCCGGGTGCCAGCTTCGTCAATCCGGGCACGCCGCTCCGCGAAGCGCTGACCACGGCCTCTGCCCAACGCGCGTTGGAAATTACGGCGCTTGGCAATGATTACCGCCCAGCGGGGCAGGTGCTGGATGAACGCGCCTTCGTCAACGGTATGGTTGGGCTGATGGCCACGGGCGGCTCTACCAACCTTGTTCTGCACCTGCCTGCCATGGCGCGCGCGGCGGGCATCCATCTTACACTTCAGGATTTCGCCGACATTTCTGCCAATGTGCCGCTGATGGCGAAAATCTACCCCAACGGTCTGGCCGATGTGAACCATTTCCACGCCGCCGGCGGGCTTGGATTCATGATCGGTGAATTGCTGGAGGCGGGGCTGTTGCATGAGGATGTCTGCACAATTGCCGGTGACGGGCTGAAACGCTACGCACAGGAACCCAAACTGCGCGATGGGGCGCTGGTTTGGGAAGATGGCGCGGGCGAAACCCTGAATGACAAGATCCTGCGCCCATTGTCTGACCCGTTCCAACCTACCGGCGGGCTGACCCAGCTTTCTGGCAATCTGGGGCAGGGAGTGATTAAAGTGTCGGCGGTTGACCCCGCTCGGCACATCATAGAAGCGCCTGCGCGCATCTTCCACGATCAGGCCGATGTGAAAGCGGCGTTTCAGGCGGGCCAGATCACCGAAGACACGATTGTGGTCGTCCGCTTTCAGGGGCCAGCCGCGAATGGCATGCCGGAACTGCACTCGCTCACGCCCGTTCTATCGGTCTTGCAAGATCGCGGGCTGAAAGTGGCGCTTGTCACCGACGGGCGCATGTCGGGCGCCAGCGGCAAGGTGCCTGCCGCGATCCATGTCGCTCCCGAAGCTGCCAAGGGTGGTCCGCTTGCCAAGCTGCGCGATGGCGACATGGTGCGCCTTGATGCCACCAAGGGCACGCTTGACGTGCTCGCGCCCGATTTCGACAGCCGCACGCCCGTCACCATTGACCTGTCGGACAATAATTTCGGCATCGGGCGCGAATTGTTCAACGTGTTTCGCGCGAATGTGGGCGATTCCACCGAAGGGGCTGGTGTCGTCGTCTGACCTCTTCATCCTTGCAAAAATATCCCGGGGGAAGCGCGACGCAGCCGCGACGGGGGCAACGCCCCCTTAACCCGGTTTTCAATTTTGAGGATCGAGCTTCCAGCGCTCCTCGTTCTCTTCAATCGCGCGGATGCGGTCATCGGTCGAGGGGTGGCTCATCATCCACGCAGGCATCCCGCCACCGACGCCAGTCAAAACGTTCAGCTTACGAAAGAGCGATTTCTGCGGTTCGGTCCCGATCCCGGCCTTGACCATAAGGGCAGAGGCATAGGCATCGGCCTCATATTCGTCATTGCGGCTGAGCTTTGACGCCAAAAGTGCCGTCAAGGCGTTGGCAATCACCACGCCCAGACCGGGCAGGAACCGATTGAAGATCGTCGCCAGCGCCATGCGGATGGCATTCGTGCCGGAAAAGTCGATCATGCGCTTGCGCGTGTGGCCCAAAGCGACATGGCCCAATTCATGCGCGATGACGCTTGCCATTTCCTCGGCCGTGACCTCGCCCGCACGGTATTTGTTGTAAAACCCGCGCGTGATGAAAATGCGCCCATCGGGCGCGGCCAGCCCGTTCACCGGCTCTATTTCATAGATGTGGACTTTGATCGCGGGCACGCCGACGGCGCCCGCGAAATGATCGGTCAGCTTCTTCAGTTTCGGGTCAGCCAGCTCTGTCGAACGCTCGTCCAACTCGCGCTTCGTGCGCCAGCTGGAGAAGAGATACATCAGAAGTGCGTAGCCGATGGCCAGCAGGAACGGGGATAGCTTTAACATATCCCAGATATGGGGCGGCGCGCGCGGGCTGACAAGCAGCTTCGCGCGGCCAAATCGTCACGCGCTGGCGCGGCTTTGGCGTTTGCGCTCATGCGGGTCAAGGAACCGCTTGCGCATGCGGATCGCGTTGGGCGTCACCTCGACCAGTTCATCATCGTCGATATAGGCAATCGCCTGCTCCAGTGACAAGATGGTGGGCGGGGTTAGCTTGACCGCGTCATCGGTGCCAGAGGCGCGCACGTTGGTCAGCTTCTTGCCTTTCAGCGGGTTCACTTCCAGATCGTTGTCGCGGCTATGCTCGCCAATGATCATGCCCTGATAGACTGGGTCTTGCGGGTTGATGAACATCTTGCCGCGATCTTCCAGGTTCCACAGCGCATAGGCAACCGCCGTGCCATCTTCCATAGAGATCAGCACGCCTTGGCGACGCCCCGGAATAGGCCCTTTATAGGGCGCCCATTCGTGGAACACGCGGTTCAGAACCCCGGTGCCGCGCGTATCGGTCAGGAATTCGCCGTGATAGCCGATCAGCCCGCGCGAGGGCACATGCGCGATGATCCGCGTTTTGCCTGCGCCTGCGGGTTTCATTTCGGCCAGATCGCCCCGGCGCGGGCCGGTGATCTTCTCGATCACGGTGCCGGTATATTCGTCATCCACGTCGATCGTGACTTCTTCGATCGGTTCCAGACGCTGCCCGCCCTCGTCGCGCATCAGAACGCGCGGGCGCGAGATCGACAACTCGAACCCTTCGCGGCGCATGTTCTCGATCAGAACGCCCATCTGCAATTCGCCACGCCCTGCGACGTCGAAAGCTTCGCCGCCCGGTGTATCGGTGACCTTGATGGCCACGTTCACTTCGGCTTCGCGCATCAGGCGCTCACGGATGACGCGGCTTTGCACCTTGGTGCCGTCGCGGCCCGCCAAGGGCGAATCATTGATGCCGAAGGTCACGCTGATGGTGGGCGGGTCGATGGGCTGCGCGGGCAGGGCGGTGTCCACCTCCAGCGCGCAAAGTGTGTCGGCCACGGTCGCCTTGGTCATGCCCGCAATCGTCACGATGTCTCCCGCTTCGGCAGCATCAATCGGCTGCTGGCCAAGACCCCGGAAGGCTAGAACCTTGGTGCAGCGGAATTGCTCGATCTTGGTGCCGTCGCGCGACAGCGCTTTGATCGTCTCGCCCGGTTTCAACGTGCCCGCTTCCACGCGGCCCGTCAGGATTCGGCCCAGATAAGGATCGGCAGAAAGTGTTGTCGCCAGCATCCGGAACGGCGCAGCACGGTCGGCAACCTGCTTGGGCGCTTGAACATGCGACACGACCAGATCGAACAAAGCCGACATGTCCTTGCGCGGCCCGTCCAGTTCCGCATCGGCCCAGCCATTGATCCCGGATGCATAAAGCACAGGGAAATCAAGCTGTTCGTCCGTCGCACCCAGATTGGCAAACAGGTCGAACACAAGGTCCAGCGCCTTGTCGGCATCGGCGGCGGGCTTGTCGACCTTGTTCAGCAACACGATTGGGCGCAGGCCCAAAGCCAGCGCTTTCGAGGTTACGAATTTCGTCTGTGGCATTGGCCCTTCTGCGGCGTCCACCAGCAGCACCACGCCGTCGACCATCGACAGGATGCGCTCGACCTCACCGCCAAAATCGGCGTGGCCGGGAGTGTCGACGATATTGATGCGGGTGTTCTTCCACTCGACCGAGGTGGCTTTCGCAAGGATGGTGATCCCGCGCTCGCGCTCCAGATCGTTGCTGTCCATCGCGCGTTCCGTCGTGGCTTGGTTGTCACGATAGGTGCCCGATTGCTTCAGAAGTTCGTCCACCAACGTCGTCTTGCCGTGGTCAACATGTGCGATAATCGCAATATTGCGAAGGTCCATAACAGAAGTGCCTTTTTGTGCTGCGCCGCCGCATTAGCCGATTGCGGGCCATCTGGCCAGCCCTTGAATGTCGCATCACGTGGCGATGTAGCGATCCCGCCGATGGTTGACCCCGATGATGACATTCAAAATGGCCGCCCCAAGCAGCGACCAGAGCACCAGATCGGGCGCCATGACCAGCAAGGCAGCGCCGAACAGCGCAAGGTCAAAGGCCAGTTGCACCCAGCCCGCGCGCCAGCCCATGCGCTCTTGCAGGTAATAGGCGAGGATGCCTACGCCGCCAAGGCTGGCGCGGTGGCGAAAAATCGCCAAGAGCCCCGCGCCCGCGACCATACCGAACAAAACCGCCGCTACCGCCGGATGCGCAGCATCAACCGTCACAAGCCGGCCGGCCAATTCCGCGAAGGCAGACACAAGTGCGACTGCGATGAAGGTCTTAAGGGTAAAGTCGCGTCCCAGATGACGATAGGCGAGCCAATAAAAGGGCAGGTTGATGGTGAAGAACAAGACACCGAAGCCAAGCCCCGTGACATAGGACAACAGCACCGCAAGCCCCGCGGTCTGGCCTGTCACCAGCCCGGCACTGGTCAAAAGCGACAGGCCAAACCCACATAGGCCCGTGCCGACCAGCAAGCCTTGGGCGTCTTCGAACAGGGTATGGGTTGGGCGCTCAGACAATGGTTAAACCTTGGCGCTGAACAGGTTGATGACCAGAATGCCCGACAAGATCAGCGCCATCCCAAGGATCGCGGCCCAATCCAGCTTTTGGCCGAACATGACCCAGCCAATGGCGGCAATCAGGCAAATACCAAGCCCCGCCCAGATGGCATAGGCAACCCCGACCGGAATCACACGCAACGCAAGTGATAGCAGCCAGAACGACACTGCATAGGCCGCGAACGCCCCGATCCCCGGCAAGGCGCGGGTCATGCCGTCACTGGCCTTCAGCAGCGTGGTGCCCAAGGTCTCGAACGCAATGGCAATCCCCAAAAACAGCCAGTGCATCGGTGCTTACCGGCTGCCCTCTGTCAGGCGACGGGTGACGTAATCTGTCACATGGGTCAGCATGGGCTGCATGTGCTGTTCTTCGTTCTGGAAGAAATGATCCGCGCCCTCGATTTCTGTATGCGTGATGGTGATGCCGCGCTGCTCTTTCAGCTTGGCCACCAGCGCTGTCGTGTCGCGCGGAGGTGCGACGCGGTCTGCGGTGCCGTTGATGATCAGGCCAGAAGCGGGGCAGGGCGCAAGAAAGCTGAAATCATAGAGGTTTGCAGGCGGCGCGACCGACACGAAGCCGGTGATGTCAGGACGGCGCATCAGAAGCTGCATCCCGATCCATGCGCCAAAGCTGAACCCCGCAACCCAGCAATGCCGCGCATTCTGGCTTTGGGCCTGCACATAATCCAATGCAGCGGCAGCATCGGACAATTCGCCTATGCCCTGATCATATTCGCCCTGAGAGCGGCCGACGCCCCGGAAATTGAAGCGAAGCACCGAAAAGCCCATTTTGTAAAAGGCATAATGTAGGTTGTAGACGACCTTGTTGTTCATCGTCCCACCGAATTGCGGATGCGGGTGCAAAACGATGGCGATCGGGGCATCTGTCTTACGCTGCGGGTGGAAGCGGCCTTCCAGACGGCCTTCGGGGCCGGCGAAAATGATCTCGGGCATGGGGAAGCCTTATGCGGAACTGTCGGGGCTTGGCGCGGCGACGCCGGCGGGGATTTGGTCAAAACATGCTGCGGGCGAATATGGTGGGCCGTGCGGGTGCATTCTTGACTTTCACATTCAGGTATTTTAGAGCCATTCTAAACTATAGAGATGGCCGCGCGAATGCAAAACCTGCATCGCTTGGGCAGCATAGCAGCTTTAGGGCGAGGGGTGCCAAAGGTCAACCGGCTTGGCATCTTGGCGCTGTGACCCCGATTTCTCGGAGAGAGACGCGATGAAATTGTCGACCAAAGGGCGCTACGCGATGATCGCGTTGGTTGATCTGGCGCTTGCCCCGGAAGGGCAGCTTGTCTCTTTGGGAGAGATTGCCGAGCGGCAGAATGTCTCGCTGGCTTATCTGGAGCAATTGTTCGTCAAGCTGCGGCGCGCCGGGCTTGTCGCGTCAGTGCGGGGGCCGGGCGGCGGCTACAGGCTTGCGCGGCCCGCAGATGCGATCCGGGTGTCCGATATTCTAGAGGCAGTGGATGAAACCGTGAACGCCATGGACAAGGGCGCGGGCGCGAAAGGGGCGGTGACCGGGTCGCGCGCGCAATCGCTGACGAACCGGCTATGGGAAAGCCTGTCGGCGCATGTCTATGTGTTCCTGCATCAGGCGCGGCTGTCGGACGTGGCGCAGAATGCGCTGCCGCCGTCCCCTGCCGTGCCAAGCTTGTTCCAGG
>CAYNWX010000110.1:0-16204 GCA_964401005.1 uncultured Natronohydrobacter sp. | reverse complement strand
GCTGCCCACATGGGATTTGCTGCGCAGTTATGGCAGCGACTGGAAATGCATTTTCGTGGGCGATGCGGCCATGTCGCCCTATGAAATTGCCCTGCCCGGCGGCGCGAATGAGCATTGGAACGAGGAGGCGGGGCAAGTCTGGTTGCACCGCGCGCGGGCGCAATGGCCCGACAACCTGTGGATCAACCCCGCGCCAGAGCAGCATTGGCGCTACACGCAATCGACCCAGATGATCAGCCAGATTTTCGAGGGTCGGATGGTGCCCATGACGCTGGATGGCATCAGCCGGGGCGTGAAATTGCTTGGCTGACGCCGTATCGGCATGTTTCAGCCGAGTAGGTTTGCATCGTTAGGATCATGCCCTTACCTATTTGTCAGTCGCGGAATGACCCGCGCAGAACAGGAGATTGCATGACCTTGAAAAACACTCTGACCGCCGCCGTGCTTGCCTCTGGCCTTGCTTTCGGAACCGTGCCTGCCGCGCTGGCCCAAGCCGAGCCTGATGGTGCAGCCCTTGTGCAGGAAGAGGGCAAGCTGGATTCCTTCGTGGTCGCCGCGCTGGCCGTTGACGAAGTGCGCAACACCTATATGGCGCAACTTCAGACATTGGAGGATGAAGCCGAGCAGCAAAGCCTGATCCAAGAGGCGAACGCAGCGATGGTGCAGGCGATCGAAGAGTCAGAGGGGATCACTCTGGAGGAATATGTCGCGATCGGAGAGGCCGCCAGCACTGACCCGGAAATTGCGGCAATGCTGGACACGATGATGCGCGAGATGGCACCAGCGCCATAAGCTGTCTCGACAGGATTGCAAAAGGCCGGGCATTTGCCCGGCCTTTATTTTTTGAGCATTCGCACCCTAGCGTTCGATTGTGACGCGTGCCATGCGGTCGGGCTCGCCCACCACCGCGCCGTTGCCGCCCGTCCCGCGCTTGATCGCATCCAGCACGTCATACCCGTCGATCAGTTGGCCGACGACGGTGTATTGCCCGTTCAGATGCGGCGCGGGTGAGAACATGATGAAGAACTGGCTATTCGCGCTGTTGGGGCTTTGCGAGCGGGCCATCCCAACGACACCGCGGGCAAAATCCTCGTCCGAGAATTCAGCGGCCAAGTCGGGCAGGTCCGACCCACCCATACCCCAAAAACGTGGGTTCCCTTCGGCGCGGCCATGTTCGACATCACCCGTTTGTGCCATGAAACCCTCGATCACGCGGTGAAACACCACGCCATCATAAGCACCGCTTTCGGCCAAAGTGACCATCCGCTCGACATGGTTCGGGGCCAGATCGTCGCGCAGGGCAACGCGTAGGGTGCCGTTTGCTTCGCCCGCAACCTCGATCAGCATCACCGGGCCGTCATGGTCGGCGGGCACTTCGGTCGTCTGGGCGCTGACCGCATTCAGGTTCCACCAAGACGCTCCCAAAATGGCCAAACCGACCGCAAAAAGCCCTGCGAAAAGCAGCTTGTCACGCATCGGCGGCCACCTTTACCGACAGCATCTTGTCGGGGTTCGCAGGCGGTTCGCCGCGCGTGATGGCATCGACATGCTCCATCCCCGATATTACCCGGCCATAGACCGTGTATTGGCGGTTGAGGAAATGGTTGTCGCCGAAATTGATGAAGAATTGGCTGTTGGCGCTGTCAGGGTTCTGCGAGCGCGCGGCACCCAGCGTTCCCCGGTCATGGGGCACGCCGGAAAATTCAGCTTTCAGGTTCGGCAGGTCCGACCCGCCTGTGCCGCAGCGGCGGGCATTGTAATTCACCTCTGTGTTGCCATTGGCCACATCGCCGGTCTGCGCCATGAACCCGTCGATCACGCGGTGAAAGACAACATTGTCATAGGCCCCGGCGCGCGCCAGTTCCTTCATGCGCGCACAATGACCGGGGGCGATTTCAGGCAACAGCTCGATCACGACAGTGCCGTCTTTGAGCTCTATCAGGATGGTGTTTTCGGGGTCTTTGATCTCGGCCATCGGGCTCTCCGCTTGTATAGGTCTGACGCAAACCTAGTGTGCGACGCGGCCAAGGGGAAGCCCCCAGTCGCCCCGCCCGCAGTTCAGGCTGCGACACGGCGCGGGCCGTCAGCAAGTAAAACCCGGCGATATGCATTCGGATGGGCGCGGGGCATTGACCCTGCGCCCGCTTTTACGCCACATACCCATAAGCAACCCAAGGGGCAGACATGGCTTTCAACACGCTGGACGACATGGATTTCGCAGGCCGCACGGCCTTGGTTCGGGTGGACATAAACGTGCCCATGGCAGAGGGGCGCGTGACAGACGCCACGCGGATCGAGCGCATTCTGCCCACCATCCGCCACATCACCGAGGCCGGGGGCAAGGTTGTCCTTTTGGCGCATTTCGACCGGCCCAACGGCAAGCGCGTGCCGGAAATGTCGCTGGCACTGGTGCGCCCTGCGCTGGAAGCGGCCTTGGGCCAACCCGTTGCCTTTGCCGAAGATTGCGTGGGCCTACCCGCCAAGAAGGCCGTGTCCGAACTG
Organism: uncultured Natronohydrobacter sp.; assembly: GCA_964401005.1. Classification (GTDB taxonomy): domain Bacteria; phylum Pseudomonadota; class Alphaproteobacteria; order Rhodobacterales; family Rhodobacteraceae; genus Roseinatronobacter. The sequence continues at coordinate 13,702 of CAYNWX010000110.1, read as the reverse complement.
CAAGCAGGCGGCGTCCTTTTGCTGGAGAACACCCGTTTTCACGCGGGCGAGGAAAAAAACGACACTATGCTGGCTGCGGGCATGGCCGCCTTGGGCGATATTTTCGTGAATGATGCATTTTCCGCCGCGCACCGGGCCCATGCTTCGACCACCGGGATTGCCAAGCTGATGCAAAATTGCGCGGGCCGCCTGATGGAAGCGGAACTAACCGCGCTGGAGAAGGCCCTTGGCTCCCCAGAGCGCCCGGTTGCGGCGGTTGTCGGCGGGGCCAAGGTCTCGACCAAGCTGGACCTGTTGTCGAACCTGATCGGCCGGGTGGACCATCTGGTCATCGGCGGTGGCATGGCCAATACGTTCCTTGTCGCGCAAGGGGTCGAGATTGGAAAATCCTTGGCAGAGCGCGAGATGACCGATACCGCGTCCGACATCATGGCCAAAGCGGCAGATGCAGGGTGCACCATTCACCTGCCGCGCGACATTGTCGTGGCGCGCGAATTCGCCGCCGGTGCGGAATCGGAAACCTTGCCCGTCGATCAATGCCCCGTTGATGCGATGATCCTTGACGCAGGCCCGCAGACCGTCGCCGCGATCAAGGAGTTATTCTCTGGCTGCCGCACGCTCGTGTGGAACGGACCGCTGGGCGCGTTCGAAATCGCCCCATTCGACATGGCGACCAATGCCGCGGCAAACGCCGCGGCAGAGTTTACCGCAGCTGGCGCGCTCATTTCCGTGGCCGGCGGTGGCGATACGGTCGCCGCTTTGAACAAGGCAGGCGTTGCAGACCAGTTCAGCTATGTCTCAACCGCCGGAGGCGCTTTCCTTGAATGGCTCGAGGGCAAGACACTGCCCGGCGTTGCCGCGCTAGAGGTGTAAGCGATGGAAATGCTCGTCTGGGCCGGGGCGGTTGTGTCGCTGGCCGGTGTTGTTGGGCTGGTCTGGTGCATTCTGTATGTCGTAAAGCTACGGCGCGCGGCGCTGGACGAAACCGCAATGCGTGCCAAGATGCACAAGGCGGTTCTGGTTAATTTCGCGGCGCTGGCCATCTCTACCTTGGGGCTGATGATGGTCGTGGCCGGGATATTTCTGTCCTAGGCAGATCACGGCACCGGGCTTTCCCGCGCGAGGGGGATTCCCCCAGAGCGTGTTATGTGGCATGACTGAGCCTAAGCTGGGAAAACCAGCACCGCAGGCAACCGAGAAGGTCATTATATGCGCAAGTCAAGACCCGCCATTGGCGCGCTGTTCTTCTTTGGGCTGGCAAGTGTGCTGGGCTTATATTTCACCTTCGCGGCCGTGCAGGGCAGTTTCGGACTGTTCAATCGCGTGCAGGTCGAGGCCGAGAATGCCGAACTGGAAGTCCGGCGCGACCGCCTGCGCGTAGAGCTTGCGAATTTGCAGAACAAGACAGAGCGGCTATCAGACGACTACCTTGATCTGGACCTTTTGGACGAGCGCGCGCGCGATGTGCTGGGGTTGGCACGGCCCGACGAGGTCATCATTCGCTAAAGCATTTGCGACTTAATAGGCGTTCTCGCCCGACAAAACGGCGGGCAGCGTCAGGGCCAGAATGCTTATGTCCAGCCATGGCGTCCATGTGTCGATATAGTGCAGATCGCAGGCAAGGCGGCGGCGAATATCTTCTGGCTGCGTGACGGCACCCCGAAACCCGCGCACCTGCGCCAGCCCGGTCAGCCCTGGCTTGACCTTGTGGCGCGCGGCGTAGCCTGCTGCAACGGCGGCGAATTCCATGTCCCGGTTGCGCGCGCCCACCGCGTGTGGGCGCGGCCCCACCAGCGACATATCCCCCGCCAGCACATTGAAAAGCTGTGGCAATTCGTCCAGCGAACTGCGCCGCAAAAAGCGCCCCACGCGGGTAACGCGGGCATCGCCCTGTGCGACCGGCACTACCGCCCCCTCGTCGCGCTGCGCATGGTGCAAACTGCGGAATTTCAGGGCTGTAAACGGTGCGCCGACATAACCTTCGCGCTGTTGCCGAAACAGGATCGGGCCGGGGCTGTCCAACCGGATGGCCAGCGCGATCAGCGCCATGATCGGTAGCGCGGCAAGCGTCAGCACCGCGCCCACCGATAGGTCAAAGCCACGTTTGAATAGAGCATCGCGCGCGCGCAGCGGTCGGTCGAACAGGTCCAAAAGCGCCAGATCGCCCAGCCAGCGATAGCTGCGCGGGCGCAGGCCCAGCTTGCTGTCATGCGGTGCCAGACGAATATCGACCGGCAACACCCAAAGCGGCGTAAGGATTTGCAAGATGCGATCCTCTGCGCGGGGGGGCATGGTCAGTATGATCAGGTCCACCGGCTGCGCGCGCATGAAAGCGGGTATATCGCCCATGCGCCCAAGGCGCGGCACCCCCAGCTGCACAGGCGGCGAGCGCACATCGTCACGGTCATCGAACAGGCCCAGCACGCGCACACCCTGATTTTGAAGTGCCAGCAAGCGCTGCAAAGTGCTGTGCGCTTCGGCCCCGCCCCCTGCAATGACCACGCAAAGCGCGATATGCCCATTCCGCGCCATGGCACGAATCGGCAGAAGGGCACAGAAGCGCCATATGGCGGCAAGGCCCGCCGCCGCTGCGACCAAGGCAAAACCCGGCATATGCGCCATCCCGACCAAGCTGGCCAGTGCCAGAGCCGCCCAAGCCCAAGCACCTTTCGCGCCGTCATACCCACCCAAGGGCGCGGCAGGATCCGGGCGCGATACCAACATTCCCAGCCACAGGCCCGACAGGCCAAGCGCGAGACCGGGCGCCGCATCAACAAACGGCATATCTGCAAACCCAACCCAAAGCGCCGCCACGCATATGGCCAGAACCGCCAGCGCACCTTCTAAAGAACGAGCAAGCACCACAAGCCGCGCGGGCGTGATGCGCCGTGCTTTCCAACCAAGGGGCTGCGCGCCCATGCCCAAAGACTTGACCGAAGATTGCTGCATGATGGCCTAATTTCGCTTCACCAGCAGCCTACAAAGCATAGCTTAAGGGTAGGTAAAGATGCGGATGGCCTGTAAGCCGGGTTCTGTCCGGGGGGCTAACGCCCCCTTGGATGACCATTCATCTGCCCCCATGCTTGCGCGCGGGGGTCAAGCTGCCAACCCGGACCTCGGGCTGAAGCGGCCCTGCGGCGGTATCCCCTAGGGGACCGGACCCGCGTGAAGTCCCTATTCGGCATTGCTCCCGGTGGGGCTTGCCATGCCGGTCCGGTTGCCCGTCCCGCGGTGGGCTCTTACCCCACCGTTTCACCCTTGCCATGCGTGCATGGCGGTCTGTTCTCTGTGGCGCTGTCCCTCGGGTTACCCCGGCCGGGCGTTACCCGGCACCGTCGCTTCATGGAGCCCGGACTTTCCTCGACAGCTTGCGCCGCCGCGGTCATCCAGCCATCCGCATCGGGGTTGCGCATATGCCGCCAACGCTGCTTGGTCAATGGCCTACACCCCTTGTCGCTTTGGCCGCCCTGCACTAAGCAAGTTGCAGGCAATCACGGGGCGATCATGCGAATTCTGGTTACGAATGATGACGGCATCAACGCACCCGGCCTAAAAGTCTTGGAAGAAATCGCAAACAATATTGCCGGCCCTCAGGGCGAGGTTTGGGTCGTCGCCCCGGCTTTTGAGCAGTCGGGCGTTGGCCATTGCATCAGTTACACGCACCCGATGCTGCTCAGTAAACTGGGCCACCGCCGCTATGCCGCAGAGGGCAGCCCGGCCGATTGCGTGCTGGCGGGGTTCTATGACGTGCTGCAAGGCGCGCGGCCTGACTTGGTCTTGTCGGGCGTGAACCGGGGCAATAATGCTGCGGAAAACGTGCTCTATTCCGGTACGATCGGCGGTGCGATGGAAGCCGCATTACAGGGCCTACCCGCGATTGCACTGTCGCAATTCATGGGACCTGAAACCGAAGATTTACCCACGCCCTTTGATGCCGCCATTGGCCATGGCGAGGCCGTGGTGCGCGCGCTGTTGGACAAGGCGCCGTGGGACCAAGACGATTACCGCCTGTTTTACAACGTGAATTTCCCACCTATCGGGCGCGACGCGGTCAAGGGCAACAAGGTGGTGCGGCAAGGCTACCGCAAAGACACGTTCTTTGGGGTGGAACCACAGATGTCACCCTCTGGCCGGCGATTTCTGTGGATCAAGGGCGGGCCACAGCATATGCCCACGGCACCCGGGACCGATGCGGCGGCCAATCTGGAGGGCTACATCTCGATCACGCCGATGCGGGCCGATCTGACCGCCGATGATGCGCTAGATGACGTGCGAAAGGCGCTTGAATGAATGACGCGCCCGACCAAATGCCCCAGCGCATGCCGGATCAGATGGAGGCACGAATGCGCTTCATCTACACGCTTCGGTCGCGCGGAGTGACGGATTCGCGGGTGCTGCAGGCGATGGAACGTATCGACCGTTCGGCTTTTCTAACCGGCATTTTCCAAGAACGCGCATATGAAGACACGCCCCTGCCCATTGCCTGCGGGCAGACGATCAGCCAGCCCTCGGTCGTAGCATTGATGACAGAGGCGCTGGAAGTTGGCCCGCGCGACAAGGTCCTGGAAGTCGGCACCGGGTCCGGCTATCAGGCCGCGATCCTCAGCCAGCTTGCGCGCCGCGTCTACACGGTGGAACGCCACCGTGCGCTGGCTCGGCAAGCGCAGGGGGTATTCGATGCTTTGGGCTTGGTGAATATCACCTCCATCGTTGCAGACGGGTCTTTCGGGTTGCCCGATCAGGCCCCGTTTGATCGCATTATCGTGACTGCGGCCGCAGAGGACCCGCCGGGCCCTCTCTTGGCGCAACTCAAGATTGGCGGTATCATGATCGTTCCTGTTGGGCAGTCGGATACGGTTCAGAACCTGATCCGCGTGCACAGGCAGGAGAATGGGTTCGAGTATGAGGAATTGCGCGCGGTGCGCTTTGTCCCTTTGGTAGAGGGGCTGGGCTAAAGCCCAAGCGTTCAGAGCCGGAATGGCCATCGCGTCAGAGCAGAAGGTAGCGGGACTATGAAAAACACACGCCCGGTTTTGATCTTGTCTGGGGTAGCCCTGCTGGGCCTAAGTGCCTGCAGCGATTTCGATTTCGATATGCGCAACGGGGCAAATGGCTTCTCGACGTCAGAGGCTGCGCGCCAAGCCAGCGCTGACCGCCCACGACCGGACGGACAGGGCATTATCACCTATCCCGATTACCAAGTGGTCGTGGCGCGCGGTGGTGACACGGTTCAAACCGTGGCGCAGCGGCTTGGGCAAGATGCCACCGAACTGGCCCGCTACAATGCTTTGACCCCCGACACCAGTTTGCGTGCGGGCGAGGTGCTTGCCCTGCCCCGAAAGGTTGATACCGGAAGCGCCAGCGGCCCGATTTCCGTGACCACCTTGGCCGAAAGCGCCATAAATCGGGCTGAAGGCGGTGCAGCGGCACCCGCACCCGCTGCCCCCGCTGATGGCCCGCAACCGACCCGGCACCGGGTCGAACGCGGTGAAACTGCCTTCCAGATCGCGCGGCTTTATAATGTCAGCCCGCGCGCACTGGCCGATTGGAACGGGTTGAACCCGGAGATGGAAGTGCGTGAAGGGCAATTTCTTCTGATCCCGGTTGCGGCGCGACTAGACCGGCCCGCACCTGAAACCGTGACAAACCCCGGAGCCGGCACCCCGACGCCGCCGCCACCATCTGCCTCTACACCTATGCCTCCACCCGCGCCGCCAGCTGCGGTCGTGGCCCAGCAGGCTGAAGAGGCGCGGCCTCCATCACCCGATTTAGCGGAACAGCGGACAGAGGCACCCGCCCCCACCGCTTTTGCAATGCCAGTAGATGGCCGCATCATCCGAGCTTATGCACCGGGCCGCAACGACGGGATCGGAATTGCCGCCAGCGCTGGCACGGCGGTGCGCGCAGCGCAGGCCGGAACGGTCGCCGCGGTCACGCGTACCACAACGGGCGTAAATATTGTTGTGCTGTCTCATGCTAACAACCTGCTGACGGTCTATGCAAATATCGACAATCTGAGTGTAGAACGCGGCGCGCGGGTCTCGCGCGGGCAGTCGATAGCGCAGGTTGCGGCGGGCGATCCAAGCTTTCTGCATTTCGAGGTGCGCAATGGACAGGAAAGCGTGGACCCGATGCGCTACCTGAACTAGGCGCTACGCCCGCGCGGCATCTGGCAGCGCCGTTTCTGCCGTCGGAAAAGGGGTCGCATTCTCAGCGTCAAACAGCATCGATAAGCGTTCGGTCGCGGCCAGCAACATCGCTTGCTCCCACGGGGCAAGCTGTTCGAAGCGCTTTGTGAACCGATCTTGCAAAGGGTCGGGCGTCTGTTCCAACAGGGCGCGTCCGACGTCGGTCAGAATGACCCAGACAGCGCGGCGGTCGGCTTGACGGCGTTCGCGCCGCACCAGCCCGCGCATTTCCAGACGGTCAATCTGCACCGAAATGGTCGCCTGCCCGACGCCCAATGCGCGCGCAATGTCGCGCGGCATTTCTTGCCCATTGCGGCGCAAGCTGTGCAGCACCAGCAACTGGGCTTGCGACAGATTGGATGCTTTTGCCATGGCGCGCTCGTTCCCTTCCAGCGTGTGAAGAATACGACGCAACGCGATCAAAGTGTCAGAGGAACGTTCAAGCACAAGAGACCTCAGATAAGTGAAGCGTGAATCTGGCCCCGATCAGGGCAAAAGGCAAGATGCAAGGTGCAAGGTGCGATTACTTAATTTCTGATATATTTGTAAGCTAAAAAACTTTGGTTGACAAAGCAGTATTATAGCAAAAATCGTCAATTATTCGTTATTTTACAACAATTAAAGCCTATCGGGGAAGAATATTGCTTTGTCTTGTAATTTTTGTAAACGAACTATATGCATAGGCAACCGAAACAACAGAGGCCATCTTTTCCATGGCAAAAGACGTGCTCAACGAGATGACGGACATGCAGGACTTACTTCACCTGCGCAAACCCACCAAAGCGGATGGTGCTGCGGTGTGGAAATTGGTGGCAGACTGCCCACCATTGGACCAGAATTCGATGTATATGAATTTGGTGCAGTGCGATCATTTCGCAGAAACCTGTATTCTGGCCGAACAAGGCGGCAAGGTTATGGGATGGATTTCTGGCCACATTCCGCCAGATGCGCCCGACACGGTTTTCGTGTGGCAAGTTGCCGTCCATGCGGATGCGCGCGGCTTGGGTCTTGGAAAGCGCATGCTGCGTGCACTGTTGCAGCGCCCGGCCTGTGCACAAGTCACGAAGCTGGAAACCACGATCACCCGCAGCAATGATGCAAGCTGGGGTCTGTTTCGCAGCTTCGCCCGTGACCGCGGTGCCGCGCTGTCAGATGTGCCCCATTACGAACGCGATGCCCATCTGGACGGGCAGCACGCAACCGAACATCTGGTCTCTATTGACCTGCCACGCAAGCGCCTGCGCCTCGTGGCCTAAGCAGGACGCGGGCGGCCTCGTGCCGCCTTTCCTTGCGCCAAACCAGACATTTCTGAAAGGACTTCCCATGACCCATGGTTCCATGACTGACATCTATGCCCGCCGCGAATCCGAAGCTCGTAGCTACTGCCGGTCTTTCCCGGTCAGTTTTACCAAGGCGCAGAACGCTACGATGACGGGCGCTGATGGCCGCGAATTTACCGATTTTCTGGCAGGCTGTTCGTCGCTGAACTACGGTCATAACGATGCCGATATGAAGGCCGCCCTAGTCGAACATATCATGGCGGATGGTGTGACCCATGGTCTGGACATGCACACCACTGCCAAGGAAGATTTCCTGACCGCGTTCGAGGAGATTATCCTCAAGCCACGCGGCATGGATTATAAATTCATGTTCACCGGCCCCACCGGCACCAACGCCGTTGAAGCGGCGATGAAACTGGCGCGCAAGGCCACCGGGCGCGAGACGATCATCGCCTTTACCAATGGCTTTCATGGTATGACCATGGGCGCGCTGGCAGCAACCGGCAATGCTGGCAAACGTGGCGGCGCGGGCATGACGCTATCGGGCATCGTGCGCATGCCGTTCGAAGGTGCGATGGAAGGTGTCGACAGCCTGGCGCTGATCCGCGAAATGCTGGCGAACCCCTCGAGCGGCATCGACGCGCCCGCGGCCTTCCTGATCGAACCGGTGCAGGGCGAGGGTGGCCTGAACGCCGCTAGCGCAGGGTTCCTGCGCGGCTTGCAAGACCTAGCGCGCGAACATGGCGCGCTGGTCATCATGGATGATATCCAAGCGGGCATTGGCCGCACAGGCCCGTTCTTCAGCTTTGAAGGCATGGATATTCAGCCCGACCTGATCCCGCTGGCAAAATCGCTGTCGGGCATGGGTCTGCCTATGGCGGCCCTGCTGATCCGCCCTGATCTGGACATCTGGAAGCCAGCTGAACATAACGGCACCTTCCGTGGCAACAACCACGCCTTTGTAACCGCCCGTGTGGCCCTGCAAAAGTTCTGGAGCGATGACGCCTTCCAGAAACAGACAGAGGCCAAGGCCGAATTTCTGACTAAGCGCCTGCGCGAAATTGCACGCCAAGTACCCGGCGCCAAGCTCAAAGGACGCGGCATGATGCAGGGTATCGATGTAGGCTGTGGCGACATGGCGGCATCCATCTGCGCAACCTGCTTCCAGCATGGTCTGATCATCGAAACCTCTGGCGCGCATGACGAAGTGGTAAAGGTGCTTGCACCCCTGACCATTCCGCAAGAACAATTCGCCAATGGTCTGGACGTGCTGGAAGCCGCCGTTCAGGTCCACGCACCCGCAACCAAAATCGCAGCGGAGTAATAGGCATGATTATTCGCGACTTTCACGAAGCCCGCAAAACCGATCGCCGCGTCGGCGCGCAGCGGTGGGAATCTGTGCGCCTGCTTTTGGCTGATGACGGTATGGGGTTTTCCTTCCACATAACCACCATCGAGGCTGGTTCGGAGCATACGTTCCATTACAAGAACCATTTCGAGAGCGTCTATTGCGTCTCTGGTGAAGGCAGCATCGAAGACTTGGCCACCGGTGAGGTGCATGAGCTGCGGCCCGGCGTGATGTATGCGCTGGACCAGCACGATAAGCACACGCTGCGCTGCCGCACGGAAATGGTGTTCGCCTGCTGCTTCAACCCGCCCGTCACGGGCAAGGAAGTGCACCGCGAAGACGGCTCCTACGCGCTAGAAGATTCCTAAAACGGATGGCGGGGGTGAAAAGCTGCCCGCCAACATATCCATGACCCATACAGTCGAGAAAATCGGCGGCACCTGCATGAGCCGCGCGCCAGAATTGGTGGACGCGTTGTTCCTGCACGACAAAGACGCCGTGTATAACCGTGTTTTCGTGGTGTCGGCCTTTGGCGGCATCACCAACAAACTACTGGAACACAAGAAAACCGGCTCTCCCGGCATTTTTGCGCGGTTTGTCAATGATGACAGCGGCGCGGGCTGGGTGGACGCATTGCGCGATACCGCCGACAGCATGTGCGCCACCCATGCCGAGATTCTGACCCATGACGGCGACCGCGAGCGCGCCAATGCCTTCGTGCGCGACCGGATGGAAGGCGCGCGCGCCTGCATGCTGGATTTGCAGCGCCTTGGCAGCTACGGCCATTTCCGCATCGACCAGCAGATGATGACCCTGCGCGAATTGCTCTCGGGCATGGGAGAGGCGCATTCGGCATTTGTCACCACGCTGCTGTTGCAGCGTCACGGGGTGAATGCGCGCTTCGTCGATTTGTCGGGCTGGCGTGATGAGGAAAATCCGCCGCTTGTCGACCGTTTGACCCAAGCGATGGCCGGGATCGACCTGTCTGCCGAATTGCCCATCGTGACCGGATATGCGCAATGCTCCGAAGGGCTGATGCGCGAATATGACCGGGGCTATTCGGAAGTGGTGTTCGCGCATCTGGCGGCGCAAACATCTGCGGCAGAGGCGATCATTCACAAGGAATTCCACCTGTCCTCGGCAGACCCCAAGATCGTGGGCGTCGATGCCGTACGCAAGATTGGCCGGACCAGTTATGACGTGGCCGACCAATTGTCTAATCTGGGCATGGAAGCGATCCACCCCAATGCTGCGCGTGTGCTGCGCCGCGCGGATGTGCCCTTACGCGTGAAACACGCGTTCGAGCCGTACGACCCTGGCACACTGATCGGGCCGGAGGGCGGCGAAGCGAACCGCGTCGAAATGGTGACGGGACTGCCCGTGCAAGCCTTCGAGGTGCATGAACCGGACATGGTCGGTGTCAAAGGCTATGACGCAACCATTCTGTCAGCGCTGACGCGGCACAACCTGTGGATCGTGTCGAAACAGTCGAATGCGAACACGATCACGCATTACATTGACGGCTCGCTCAAGGCCCTGCGCCGGGCCGAGCAGGAGGTGCAGAAAACTTATCCGAATGCCGAGATCAGCATGCGGACACTGTCCATGGTCGCCGTGATCGGGTCGGACCTGTCGGATATATCGGTGCTGATGCGTGGGTTGCTGGCATTGGAAGAAGCCGGAATGCGCCCCCTGGCGGCGCAGCAAGGCTTGCGCCGGATAGAAGTGCAATTCCTGCTACCGCGCGACCAGATGGATGATGCGATCAAGGCATTGCATGATGCGCTTGTCAGTGAAGCCGCAGGCAAACCCGGCATAAAACCAAAGGCCAAAGGCGGCACGCAACTTCGCGCGGCCTAACCAAACCCATGCGTTAAAAAACGGCGCGAGATGTTCCGCGCGCCGTTTTTTAATCCAGATACCGCACACGCGCCCGCCCGCCGCGGCGCTTCTTCAGTTCTGGCGCACGCGAGGGAAGCTCATCCATGATCGTGCGGCGCTGTTGCGGGGTCATGCGTGACCATTCGGCAATTTCATTCAGACTACGCAGGCAGCCCGTGCAGAGGCGCGCCTCGGGGTGAATGACGCAAATCTTGACGCAGGGGCTCTCCACCTCTTGGCGTTTCCAAATCTCGTCGGTCATGGATGGCCCCGGATCAATCGTTCCTTGGAAATAAGACAGCCTGTCGCAAAAAGAAAGCCCTGCGCTCAGCCGCGCCGCAGCACCGCCAGACGGTCCAGCGCGCCTTGCAAGATGACCCCGGCGGCAACATGGTCGATCACTTCGGCCCGTTTGCGGCGAGATGTGTCGGCTTCCAACAGCGCGCGTTCAGCCGCAACGGTGGACAGGCGTTCATCCCAGAACCCGATGGGCCGCTCGGTCAGCCGCGACAGGTTACGCGCAAAGGCGCGTGTTGATTGACATCGCGGCCCCTCTGACCCGTCCATGTTGCGCGGCAGACCAAGGATAATGCCGCCAATCTCGCGCGCGTCCAGAATGGCCAGCAACGCCGCCGCATCCAGCCCGAATTTCTTGCGCCGGATGGTTTGAAGGGGCGAGGCGATGGACAGCATCCTGTCAGACACCGCCACACCGATGGTCTTGTCGCCTAGATCCAACCCCGCCACAGCGCGCATTGGCGGAAGCGCGGCGGCAAAATCGGTCATGTCGTCGTAGAGGGTGCTCACTCTGCAATCAGGCCAGCGGCGCGGGCGGCTTCGTTGATCAGCGCCAACGCAGCCGCATCTGCAGCAAAGATCGTGCGCGCTTCTTGCAGAATAGCAGTTGCCTGTTCGCGGCGTTCCAGAACGCCCATGGCACGCAAAAGCTGCGCCCAGTCCTGCGGCGGTCCGCCTTCATTCGCCAGACGTGCCAAAAGACCGTCAACCATCCCTGCGATCATCTGCTGGCGCTGTTCCGGGGTCATGTCCTGCGCGGCTTCAATTTCGGCGGCAGATGGACCCCGCGCGGCCGGAGGCGGCGGCAACTGGTAACGCGGCGCTCCCGAAATTTGGGCCAATTCGGGAAGGGCTGCGCGGATCTCGTCCAGCCAAGGCGCGTCCGGGGCGCTGACATCATGTAGCCTGCGCCATAGGCGGAAGGTCAGGTCGGGCCGTCCAGTCTGGGCATAAAGCCGCCCCGAATAGTATAGCGCAATCGGGTTTTCCGGCTCGCTGCGCAAAATACGTTCGACCACGGCTTCCTGTTCGGGCGAGACGATGCCCCCCGTCGCCAGCGCCATCAAGTCCAGCAGATAGGCCAGTTCTTCCACCGGAACGCGCTCACCCGCCAAGTCTATGACACGCAACTGCGCTTCAACAGCGGCACGATAATTCCCAAGCCGAGCTTCGTTCTGCGCCAACAGCCGAAACCCAGTGACATCATCGAGGCGTCGCACCATCGCCGCGCGCAGCTGCTCGACCATGGGCTCCAACTGGTCACGCCCCTCAAAATCGAACGGGCCGGGGAAGGCTTCGGCATAGCTGGCTTCCAGCGCGGCTTGGCTGGGTCGGTTCGCACGGGCTTCCTGCGCTTGGGCATAGCGTTCGACCAGCGGCATGTCGGAATAGCTGGGCACGCCGACCCAAAAATACACCCCGATGCCCAAAGCCAAAGTGGCCGCCACCGCGCCCAGTGCAACCATGCGCGGGCCAGAGGATGTTGTCTGCAAATCGCCGCGTGCATCACGGTCCAGTTCCAGAATACGGCGCTGCACTTCCAGCCTGGTGCGCTCGGCTTCATCCGTCGGAATGATCCCGCGCACAAGGTCGCGGTCAATCTCTGCCAATTGGTCACGGTAGACGCGCATCGCGCGTTCCTGCCCATTGGCGGCGTCAGCTTCCTTGCCCGCGCGCAGCACCGCGCGCCACAACACGACACCCACCATCAGCAATACCAGTCCAAAGCCCGCGATTTGGCCAAATGTCATCCGTGCAGCCCTTCCCGTATACGTCAGTGTTCTGTAACCTTCCAAAGCGTTGCGCAAAAGCGAAAACGGGTCACAGCCGCGTCAGCAGCCCCCCGGTTGCGACCATGCGCCGCGCCAATCGGGCGATTTCGGTTTTCGCTCCGAACATGACGTTTCTGGATAACCGCGCGGGACCGCGCTAGTCCAGAAGGGCGCAAGTGCTGGGAGTGCCGCCGATGAAACACTATTCCGCCTTTGCCATCGCCCGTGAGGCGTTTCGCCAGCATACCGGCTGGGGCCGCGCTTGGGCCAGTCCGGAGCCGCGCAAATCCTACGATGTGATTATCGTTGGTGCGGGCGGGCATGGTTTGGCCACGGCCTATTTCCTTGGGCGCCGCTACGGCATCAAGAACGTGGCGATCATCGAAAAAGGCTGGCTGGGCGGCGGCAATACGGGCCGCAACACGACGATCATCCGGTCGAACTACCTACAAGACCCGTCGGCGGCGATTTATGAGAAATCGCGCAGCCTGTTTGAAACCATGAGCCAGGATCTGAACTACAATGTCATGTTCAGCCCGCGCGGCGTGATGATGCTGGCGCAGACCGAACATGAAAAACGCGGCTACCTGCGCACCGAACGCGCGAACGCGCTGCAAGGGGTGGAGACGCGCTTCATCCAACCCGCAGAAGTGAAAAAGCTTGTCCCGATCATCAACCTAGATGGCCCGCGCTACCCGGTTCTGGGCGCTTTGTGGCAAGCGCGCGGCGGCACCGCGCGGCACGATGCGGTCGCATGGGGCTACGCGCGGGCCTGTTCGGCCATGGGCATGCATGTGATCGAGCAATGCGCGGTCACGGGCGTGACATCCGAAAACGGCGTCGTCACCGGCGTGAACACCACCAAGGGCCAGATCGGCTGCAAGAAGCTGGGCATTGTGGTCGCGGGCCATTCGGGCGCGCTAGCCGATATGGCGG
>CAYNWX010000109.1:0-18737 GCA_964401005.1 uncultured Natronohydrobacter sp. | reverse complement strand
CGGCACGGAAGGGACGGCCCCGCCCCTTCTGATCGTACACGGCCTGTTCGGGTCGGCCCGCAATTGGGGGGCGATTGCCAAGCGTCTAGCCACTGATCGCCCCGTTATCGCGGTGGATATGCGCAACCATGGCGACAGTCCTTGGGCCGACACTCATGATTACCCCGCCATGGCCAAAGATCTGGCAGGCGTGATCGCGGCCCATGGCTCGCCAATGGATGTGTTGGGCCATTCCATGGGCGGCAAAGCCGCCATGATGCTCGCGCTGACCCGGCCAGAGCTGGTGAAGCGACTGCTGATTGCGGATATTGCCCCGGTCGCCTATGGCCACACCCAACGCCCGCTGGTGGCGGCAATGCAAGGGCTGGACCTGTCGACCTTGACCACGCGGGCAGACGCCGACGCGGCACTTGCGCTGACGGTTTCTGACCCCGGCGTGCGCGCCTTCCTGTTGCAGTCGCTGGATTTGCGGGCGGACCCGCCACGCTGGCGGCTGAACCTTGCCGTGCTTGACCGCGAGATGGACAAGATCACCGGCTGGCCCAAGACAGTATCAAGCAGTTTTCAAGGCCCAACCCTGTTTCTGAGCGGGGCAAAATCGGATTATGTGCTGCCAGAGCACCGATCGGCCATCAAAGCGCTGTTTCCAAACGCCAAATTCGCCAAAATCCCGAATGTGGGCCATTGGCTGCATGCCGAAGCGCCGCGCCCGTTTGAACAGAGCGCGCGCGCTTGGTTCGACTAGCGTTCAGGCAGCCTCGTTGGCCAAGATCATCTTGGCAACAACCCAGCTTGCGACCACCCCGACAATACCACCAGCCGCGGCCCAAGCCAGAATGGGCGTCAGCGTGTCTTGCCCAATGACCAAAGCAATCACAACGCCGATCCCGGCGCAGGTGGCCCCGGCAATGCTGAAAATAAGTGAAAACAGGCGGAACATTGGCACACTCCTCGGTTCGTGAACTTTTCCTGAACGTACGGAATTGCTACGCATCTGTCCTTGATCTGGCGCAAATAGCCTAAGTTTTGCAGTCGAGCCGTGCGCGCAGCACGCCAATATCACCCTCTATGCTGTCCTCTTGCAATTCGCAGTTGGTGGCATTGCGCATCGCTTGCACAAGCACGGCGCGCAATCCCGCCATATCCCCACGGCGCACAAAGCCGTGGCGAATGGCCTCTACCCGATCACTCGAACGCCAAACGGTAATGTCGTACCCGTCGACACTCAGGCGTGTGGGGTCGGCCCGCCCCAACATGGGTGACGGACTATCGCAGGCCGAAAGAGCAAGAAAGGCAACAAGAAAAATCGGCATACACACAGAATGCCGCATTGCCGGTTAACAAGCCGTTAAATTCCGAGGGATTAAAAATTGCGCGTGGCACCTAGGGACACTTTCAAGTTGTCATAACTGCGCATCGGAACATTGCTTTTCTGGCGTTCAACCTGAAATTCGACTACAGGGGCGAACCCATACAAGGTTAGATCGCGGTGCATGATTGTCCCGGATAGCTTGGCACGCCAATCGCGCTGTGGCCCGTATTGAAACAGCAGCGGGTTTGCTTCGGCGTATCGGGTATGGCCAAGACTTGCCTCCAATCCGGTTACGAACCCGCCTGCAAACGCATATTCCGCACCAATCCCGAACCCCGCGTCACTTCGACGGTGGAACAAGGCATCTGTATGATGGTGAGAAAGGCTTAACGACGATGACAGCTTTATCTGTGGTGCGAAAATATGTTGAATTCTCAAGCCAAGACTTGTTCGCGGGCCATTGAAATGCGGCGCCGTGGGATAGCGTAACTGATCAAGATTGGCGGAAAAAGAAAACTGTGTTCTGCGACCAAAGCGACGTTGAAAGGCGGCGTAAATGCCAGCGCCCTTCATGATCAGACCTTCTCTACCGCCTGCTCCTTGTAGGGCGACACCCAAGCCGAAACTGCGCCCATGATCGCCATAGCTTACAAAACCGATTTCCCCGCGCAAATGGCCGCGGTTAAAACTGTGATCCTCGAATAATTGGCCGGTAGCCATCAGGTGAAATCTGGCGTGCAGGTCTTGCGCCAGACGCGGGCTCCAAGTGCCGCCAAGGCCAACTTCCAGTCCAATTGCACGTTCAACGGGGGGCAACGGCAACATCAGCACCCCCCCGATATCGACAAACCGCCGACCCGAACGCTGCCACGGGTTTGATTGCGGCACGATTGCAACGCGCGCCTGCCCTCGCCAGCTTTTGCGCGTATCCATTGCCGTCAAGTATTCCTGAACTGCGCTGATCTCGCTCAGGCTAAGTTCACCCGACAATGCGTAGTCGAAATGATACCGCGCCCGCTCGTGCTCATCTATTTGATACAACGCTCGGGCCAATTCTAAACGAAATCGACCATTTGCCGGATGTGCGGTAACCAAGTCTTCCAAAAAAGGCAGCGCTGCGCGTGGCGCACCTTCACGCATATGCAAGAGGGCTTGCCGCCATTTTGCAACCACCGCCGGGTCTGCTGCCGGGGGGGCACTAGGCGCCTCTGGTTGCACAACTGGGCCGGGCACCTGGGCGTGCCCCTGCGCTGCGCTCATCAAAAGCGCCAGGCTTACAGCCTGCAACATTCCGGTTACACGTTTCAAAATCTGCTCGATCTTACTGGCGCTCTTTTGGCGCATTAGATCGAAAATGAAAGAAATTAACCGTGAAGTCAATAATTTGGCCGCAAGGCACGCGACTTAACGCTTTCTGAAGGCAGCCCATGCTGAGCTTGTGGCCAATCTGGCACAGAAGGGGGCGACATGGTCCGCAAAAGTATACGCAGCCGAAGCTCGGCAATGCTTGGGGTCATTCGTGCAAATGGCCGCGAAACGGCGTTTCTGCGCGATTTCTCGAATGACGGGGTTTGTGTCGACGGGCTGCGCGACGTTTTGGCGGGTGACAGGCTAACCCTACACTGCAAGGGCGCGCTGGTGCTGGCCGAAGTGCGTTGGGTGCGCGGGCAAAGGGTTGGTTTGTGTTTTACGCCCGATTGCGAGCAAGGGGAAAAGGCGCGTTTTCTAAATGCCATCGCGCGCGGGCTGAAACCGGCGCAAGCATCACGTATTTTCGGGTTCTCGGAACTTGCCTAGCACTGCACTTCTGCATCGCGAACCGCCTGTTCCAGCCGCGCGACCTGCTGCGCCACGCCCTGCGCAAGCGCCTCTGCAAAACGGGCAAGGCGGGTATTGCGCCTGTCATCTGCATGGCGGATCAGGTAGAAAGCGCGGGTCAGATGGAACTGCTCCACCAGAATGCGCTGCACATCAGGCGCATGCGGCAAGGCAAAATCATGCACCACGCCAATACCTGCCCCGTGCCGCAGCAGGTTTAACTGCACCGGCACCGCGTTAGAGGTAAGTTGCGCAGCAGGCAGGTCCAGACGGGCCAGATAATCCAACTCGCTGTCAAAGATCATATCGGGAATGTAGCCGACCAATCGGTGTGCGCGCAAATCGCTTAGCATCTGGATTGGTGGGTGCCTGTCCAGATAGCTGCGCTTAGCGGCAAAATGTAGATGATACTCTGTGATCTTGCGCACATCCAGCCGCCCGGCCTGCGGGGCGGATACCCCAATCGCCATATCCGCCTCGCGTCGCGACAGGTTAAAGACACGCGGCAGAGCCACGATCTGCACCTCCAGCGCCGGATGCGCGGCACAGATTTGCGCAACCACTTGTGGCAGCAGGTAATTGGCACAGCCATCGGGCGCCCCAAGGCGAATTTGACCACTCAACCCCTGCCCTATCTCACCCGGGGCCTCGGCGGCGCGCAGATGCGCCTGAGCGGCCTCTATATGAGGCAAAAGCCGCACACCTTCTTCGGTCAACGCATAGCCCTGATGCGAGCGCTGGAACAGGCGCCGCCCCAGCCGCGCTTCCAAGCGGGCAATCCGACGACCCACCGTGGCCGGGTCCATCTTCAGCACTTGCCCCGCGCGCCCAAGGCTTTCGGCCCGCGCTAGTGCCAGAAAAACGCGCATATCGTCCCAGTCCATTCGCCCATCCTTGCAAAAATGCAATACTATCTTGGCACATTGCGTCTTCCCAAGGCGAAAACGCAAGACTACTCTGCGCCAGAACAGCGATTGGAGGATGCGATGGAAGACCTTTCCCACTGGATTGACGGCAAGCGTGTGGCAGGCACATCTGGCCGGTTTGCCGATGTGTTCAACCCCGCCACGGGCGAGGTGCAAGCCCGCGTGCCGCTGGCCAGCAAGGCAGAACTGGACGACGCCGTAGCCCGCGCCGCCAAGGCGCAGGTCGCATGGGGTGCCACCAACCCGCAAAAACGCGCGCGCGTGATGATGGCCGCCGTGGGCCTGATTAACCGCGACATGAACAAGCTGGCCGAAAAGCTGTCCTCGGAACATGGCAAGACCTTCGTCGATGCCAAGGGCGACATTCAGCGCGGGCTGGAAGTCATTGAATATTGCATCGGCGCGCCGCAACTTCTGAAGGGCGAATTCACCGACAGCGCCGGTCCCGGCATTGACATGTATTCCATGAAACAGCCCTTGGGCGTGGTCGCGGGCATTACGCCCTTCAACTTCCCTGCTATGATCCCCTTGTGGAAAATGGGTCCGGCTCTGGCCTGCGGCAACGCGATGATCCTGAAACCGTCAGAGCGCGACCCAAGCGTGCCGCTGATGCTGGCAGAGATTTTCAAGGAAGCGGGCCTGCCCGATGGCGTGTTGCAGGTGGTCAACGGCGACAAGGACGCGGTCGATGCGATCTTGGATAACGAGACCGTGCAGGCTGTGGGCTTTGTCGGCTCCACCCCCATCGCGCAATACATCTATGCGCGCGGCTGCGCCAACGGTAAGCGCGTGCAGTGCTTTGGCGGCGCGAAGAACCACATGATTATCATGCCCGATGCGGATATGGACCAAGCCGCCGATGCGCTGATCGGTGCAGGCTACGGGGCTGCAGGCGAGCGTTGCATGGCGATTTCCGTGGCCGTGCCCGTGGGCGAGGGCACGGCGGATGCGCTGCGCGAGCGGCTGGTGCCGAAGATAGAGGCGCTGAAAGTCGGCCCGTGGACCGCTGGCGATGACGTGGATTACGGCCCTGTTGTCACCGCTGCGGCCAAAGAGAACATCTTGCGGTTGGTGCAAGCCGGCGTAGACCAAGGCGCTGAACTGGTCGTCGATGGGCGTGATTTCAAACTGCAAGGTTACGAGAACGGCTTTTTCGTCGGCCCGCATCTGTTCGACCATGTCACAACCGAGATGGACATCTACCGGCAGGAAATTTTCGGCCCCGTCCTGTCAATGGTGCGCGCCAAGACCTATGACGAGGCCATTGGCATGGCGATGGACCACGAATACGGCAATGGCACCGCGATCTTCACCCGCGATGGCGACACGGCGCGCGACTTTGCGCACCGCATCAATATCGGGATGGTGGGCATCAACGTGCCGATCCCGGTGCCGCTGGCCTACCATACCTTTGGGGGTTGGAAGAAATCCGGCTTTGGCGATCTGAACCAGCACGGGCCGGATGCGTTCAAGTTCTATACGCGCACCAAGACCGTGACCTCGCGCTGGCCGAGCGGGATTAAAGAGGGTGCTGCCTTCAATTTCAAGGCGATGGACTAACGGAAAGGACGGGGGGTTTCGCACCCCCTGCACCCCCCGCAGGATATTTGTACAAGGATGAAAGAATCAGTCGCGCGCGCCATCCCGAAGGTCGTTTGCATAGCTATGGTTATGGTCACGATGCGCGGCTTCATCCGCGCGCACCGCGATGATCAATTCGCGCAAGCGGGCGTCGGGCGCCAGCTTCCAGTAGTCGATAGCCATTTGCGGGGCAGCAACATTGGCGACTTTGCCGTTATCGACTTGTTCCAGATATTGCGTGTAGCTGATGACCGCTTCTTCTTCGAGATAGCCAACAACCCGATGCGCGGTTTTCGGTGCGACAAGGTAAAGCAGGAAATACAGGTTGAAGAAAACGCCCTGCGCGATCAGGATAATTGCGCGCTCCAGCCAGTTTGGTTGGGCGATCTTGATGAAGGCCATAAGATGCATTCGCTCGTTTTCGGCTTCGTCCAGAAGCTCGCGGATCCAGCCCTGATCGTCGCGGATGCGGCGAATGGCTTTCAGATGCTGCAACATGCCCCCCACCATGCCCGGCACGGCGGCGACGGTTTCCAGCACCACGGCGCGGTGGCCGTAGCGTTTGGCAAAGAAAGCATCGGCGAAAACGCGCATGAACTTGACCACCCGAAGTGCAACCCGGTCAGAGAAATCGCGCGGGGTGTGGTGCTGCGTCAGGTCGAGGTTTTGGTCCTTTTCGAAATCAAACATTTCATACTCCTGTTTGTTGCAAAGATGGGATCACCGAGGCATAGCGCAAGGATGTGCGACGCCGTGCCCCACACCCATTGGACGATGGCCGCATGACAGATGTGCACATTCGCCACGAGGGGCGCGCGGGCCGGATTACACTGGATCGTGGCCACGCCCTGAACGCGCTGAGCTACGAGATGTGTCTCGACATTGACGCGGCCTTGCGCGCTTGGGCGGCAGATGACTCGGTGGCACTGGTGGTGATCGATGCCACCGGCAATAGGGCCTTTTGCGCGGGCGGCGATCTGGAAGAGATGTATATAACCGGCCGCGCGGGGGACCATGAGTATGGTCGCCGCTTCTGGGCCGATGAATACCGCATGAACGCGCGGATTGCCGAATATCCCAAGCCCATTGTCACGCTGATGCAGGGGTTTACGCTGGGCGGCGGCGTAGGCCTTGGCTGCCATGCCAGCCACCGAATTGTGTGCGAAAACAGTCGCATTGCCATGCCCGAATGCGCCGTGGGGATCGTGCCGGATGTGGGCGGGTCAAAGCTTTTGGCGCAGGCACCGGGGCGGGCCGGGGCCTATCTGGGGCTGACCGGCGCGCGGATGGGGCCGGGTTGCGCCATTTGGGCCGGGTTTGCGGATTATTTCGTGCCGCAGGCGGAATGGGCAAAGCTGCTCGCCGATCTGGTCGCCACTGGCGATATCCGTGCAATTCCGCGACTTCCTGCACCCGAAAGCCCCTTGGCAGCGCAAGCCTCGCAGATAGATCAGCTGTTTGCGGCAGACACTGACATCACACAGGCGTTGCAGGCCGATGGCAGCCCCTATGCGGTCGAAGCCTTGGCCATGATGGGACGTGGCGCGCCCTTGGCGCAGGCCTGTGCATTGGACATACTGCACAAACTTGGCCCCGCGCCAAGCATCCGCGCGGCGCTCATGATGGAATACCGCTTCACCTACCGCGCTACAGAGCGATCGGATTTTCTGGAAGGCATCCGGGCTGCCATCATCGACAAGGATCGCGCGCCGCGCTGGCGTCATGGTGGGCTGGCAGAGGTTACTGACGCGGAAGTTGAGGCTATGCTTGCGCCACTGGGCGCGGCAGAACTGACATTCGGGACTTGGGAAGGAGAGAGACCATGAAAATCGGGTTTATCGGCTTGGGCAATATGGGCGCGCCGATGGCGGCGAATTTGGCCAAGGCGGGCCATGCGGTGACAGGGTTCGACCTGAGCGCGCCCTGCCCTGAAGGTGTTACTCAAGCAGACAGCGCGAGCGCCGCCGCAACAGGAGCCGATGTGGTCATCACCATGCTGCCCAATGGTGCAATCCTGCGCGATGTGGCGGCCACGATTGTCCCCGCCATGGCCGAGGGCGCGGTGCTGTGCGATTGCTCGACCGTCGATGTCGAGAGCGCACGCGCCGTGGCCGCGCAGGCCGAGGCGGCGGGACTGGGCGCTTTAGATGCGCCAGTATCCGGCGGCGTCGGCGGGGCGGCGGCGGGCACGCTGACCTTCATGGTGGGCGGGTCGGACGCGGCCTTTGCCAAGGTCCAGCCGTTGTTCGAGATCATGGGCCAAAAGGCCGTCCATTGCGGCAGCGCGGGCGCGGGGCAAGCCGCCAAGATTTGCAATAACATGATCCTTGGCGCGACTATGGCCGTGACTTGCGAGGCCTTCGCGCTGGCCGACAAGCTGGGATTGGACCGCGCGCGCATGTTCGACGTGGTTAGCACATCGTCCGGCTATAGCTGGTCAATGAACGCCTATTGCCCCGCGCCCGGTGTCGGGCCACAAAGCCCGGCCGACAATGATTACAAACCCGGTTTCGCGGCGGAACTGATGCTTAAAGATCTGCGTTTGTCGCAACAAGCGGCAGAGGCGGTCGATGCCGACACGCCCATGGGCGCCCGCGCCACAGCGCTTTATACCACCTTTGTCGAAGAGGAAGACGGGCGCGGGCGCGATTTTTCGGCCCTACTGCCCCGGTTTTCACAGCGTGGGCGTAGCTGATGGGATGGGCGCGCGCGTTGGTACCGGGGTTGGATGCGACCGCTGCCGCGCGGCTGGACGGGCTACCCTGCCTTGATCTGCCTGCGGGAAAATGCCTGTTCCGATCTGGCGACCGCGCGCAGGGGTTTGCCATGGTGCTCGAAGGCCGCATAGAGGTGACGCTGACCGCCGCAAATGGCCGCGAAATCCTGCTCTATGCGATAGAGCCGGGGCAAAGCTGCATTCAGACCACTTTGGGCCTGATGGGCGAAACCCCTTATTCCGGGGATGCCACCACAGCAACTCCCTCCCGCATCGTGATGATCCCGGCAGGCGAATTCGCGCGGCTGATGGACCAGTCCGCAGTGTTCCGGGGCTTTGTGTTTCGCGCCTTTGCCGCACGGATGGGCGAATTGACAGCGCTGCTGGAAACTGTTGCCTTCACCCGGATAGAGGCGCGGCTGGCCCGTGCATTGCTGGACTTGGCCAATGGCGGGCAGGTGATGGCCACCCATGCCGAATTGGCTACCCGCATCGGCAGCGCCCGCGAGGTTGTGTCCCGCCAGCTGGAACGCTGGGCGACCCAAGGCTTGATCGCCACGCAGCGTGGCCAGATCACGCTTCTGGACCGTTCCGGGCTGGAACAGATCGGCTAGGTGACCATGTCACAGACGAGAGCAATTCCTGCGCTATGCTGGTCCGGTAACGTCAATCAAGGAGTCTTTGACATGCTGGCTAAAAACGTAGGCGGGCTTGACCGCATTCTTCGCATTGTTGTCGGTGCGGCCCTGCTGCTGGGTTTCGTGCTGAATATGGATGGGGCCTATAGCTGGCTGTATCTGATCGGGATCGTGCCTTTGGCAACCGGCCTGATGCAGACCTGCCCGCTTTACTCCATCGTCGGCCTGAACACCTGCCCGATGAAGAAATAACGGTACCTCCCCGAAAATTCAGGGGGTAAAATTCTTGCCCGAACGGGCGCAGATTGTGCTTGCAGCCAATCTGCGCCTTGGCTAGAACGCCGCTCACGGTTGGGGTGTAGCCAAGCGGTAAGGCAACGGTTTTTGGTACCGTGTACCGTAGGTTCGAATCCTACCACCCCAGCCAGTTCTTCCTTTCGCTAGTGCTACCATCGCCTTCGCGCGCGCCGAAAAGCGGCGTGATACGCACAGGCTCTTCGAGGTCCATTCTGGAATTGTGTCCGTTTCGGCTTCTTGGTAGGAACACCCGGACATTACCGAAAACGACCACGTGTTGACGACGAGTTTAGGCAAGTCCGTCAGCCCCGAGATACGGATAAATCATGGCAAGACAGAACTATATTTTCACGTCCGAGTCGGTATCCGAAGGCCACCCGGATAAAGTCTGTGATCGTATTTCAGATGCTGTTCTCGATGCACTGATCGCGGAAGAACCCAATGCCCGCGTAGCATGTGAAACCTTTGCGACGTCTTCGCTTGTGGTAATTGGCGGCGAAGTGGGCCTGACAGACCCGGAGCGCCTGAAAGACTATATGGGCCGCATCCCGCAAATCGCGCGCGATTGCATTAAGGATATCGGCTACGAACAGGATAAGTTCCATTGGAACACTTGCCATGTTCTGAATTTCCTGCACGAGCAATCGGCCCATATCAGCCAAGGTGTGGACCGCGACGGGGCGGGCGACCAGGGCATTATGTTTGGCTATGCTGTGGATGAGACGCCGGAGCTGATGCCCGCGCCCATTCAGTATTCACACAAGATATTGAAGCGTCTGGCAGATGCCCGCAAAGCAGGCGAAGTGCCCAGCCTGCGCCCAGACGCCAAAACCCAGCTTTCGCTGCGCTATGAAAACGGCAAACCTGTCGAGGTGACGCAACTTGTGCTCTCGACTCAACACGAAAGCGAAAGTCAGACGTCCGACGATATTCGCGCGCTGGTCGAACCCTATATCCGCGAAGTCGTGCCCGCAGACTGGTTGACCACGAAAACCGAATGGTGGGTCAACCCCACAGGCACCTTCGTGATTGGTGGACCCGATGGTGATGCGGGCCTGACCGGACGCAAGATCATCGTGGACACTTACGGCGGTTCTGCTCCGCATGGCGGCGGCGCGTTCTCTGGCAAAGACCCTACCAAGGTGGACCGCTCGGCAGCTTATGCCGCACGCTACCTTGCCAAGAACGTGGTCGCAGCGGGTCTTTCGTCGCGCTGTACCTTGCAATTGTCCTATGCCATTGGCGTCGCCAAGCCGCTGTCGATCTATGTCGACACGCATGGCACCGGGCAGATCGAAGATGAAGCGATTGAACGCGCCGTGGCCCGGATCATGGACCTGACGCCGTCGGGCATCCGCGATCATCTGTGCCTGAACCGCCCGATTTACGAGCGCACCTCGGCCTATGGCCATTTCGGGCGCGCGCCCGAAGCTGATGGCGGTTTCTCTTGGGAGCGGACCGATCTGGTCGAGGCACTGAAGAAAGAAATCTAAGCCGCGCATCCGCGCCGTGACAGGTTGGGCCGCAACGCGCAGATGCGCATAGCGGCCCTATTCTTTTCAGGCGATCACTTGCGCCCAAAGATCCTGTAATAGGCCCAATCGGGCAGGAAATTCCCGCCCCGGAAGACCAACGAAAACAGCTTGGGAAACGCCCGTTGAAAGCTATCCGAGCGCATCAGGATCATCATTTCCTCGGCAGCTTGGTCGGGTTCCATCAGGAACGGCATGCTGAAGTTGTTCTTGTCGGTCAGCCGCGTGCGGATAAAGCCGGGCACTGCCAGTTGCACATCGACCCCGCTGCCGCGCAGGTCGCAGTGCATACTTTCGGCCAGATGCATCAACCCGGCCTTGGACGACGCATATCCAATCGCCCCCGGCAGGCCACGATACCCCGACAGCGACCCGGTGATCACGATATGCCCCACCTTGCGCGCGACCATGCCCGGAACGACCTGCCCCAATACGCGCGCAGCGCCGGTCAGGTTCACATCGAACATGGCCTCTACCTGCTCGGCATTCCACTCTTGCGCGGGTTGCGGCCAATAGGCCCCCGCAAGAAAGACCATCCCGTCTACCGCGCCAACAGCTTCGGCCGCGGCCACGACCGATGCGCGGTCCGACACGTCGCAGGTGACAACGCGCGCCTCTCCCGGCAAGCTGTCGGCCAAGGCTTGCAAGCTGTCCGCGCCCCGCGCGCTGAGAACCAGCGACACACCGGCTTTCGACAGCTTTTCAGCCAAGGCGCGCCCCAACCCCTCAGACGCACCGACCAGCCAATAGGTCTTTCCCGATAGCTTTCTCATGCGTCCACCTTGCGCATTGTGGCGACCAGTTCAGCCACCTTGATGCCGAATTTGCGAAACTGGCTACGGTTTACGATGGTCTTATCATCGACCAGATACAGCCAATCGGTCACATCCAGCGCATATCCGCCCGCGCTTTCGGGCAAGCGGATCGTATAGCGCAGTTGCAGCGCAGACCCTTCGGCGGTGCCTTGGCCATGGCCCACAAGGTCGTCCGCATCGGCCCGTATTCGCCCATCATTGCCAATGGTCAGCCGCCATTCGCGGTCTTGCGTGGTGCCGCTGTCATACCGGAAATGCTCAGCCAGCACGCCCTTGTTGCCGTCCCAATGCCCTTCCATATCGGCGGTAAAGCGTGAATTGACGCGCCCCATTGGCCCATAGATCACGCCCTCGCACTTAAGCGGTCCCGACAAATGCTGACGCAGATCAAAGCGCGGTTCCTGCGCGGCGTAATCAAGCGATTTCTGCGCCTGAAACCCCATAAAGCGCTGTGCCAGTGCCACCAGCGCGGCCATCAGGGCCATGCCCCCCAGAAATGTCAGAACGATGTCCATGGTCAAATCTCCTTCAAAGGGGTCAGCGCCAGAAGCGCAAAAGCACAGGCTTTCAGCGCGGTAGGCAAAGCAGCATAAAGCAAAACCAGCGTGCCAAGGGCGGTGTCACTATTGTCGGTGCCCTGCTCGAAGCCCGCCATATCGAGCGTGGGAAACACGATCAGAGCCGCCAGCGCCAAGGTGGCTTTGCTGACGAACGCCCATAACCCGAAACCCTGTGCCGCTTCGGGCGACAGCTCTGCCATCCGCCGCGAGAAAATAGCAGGCAAAAGCGTTAAATCCGCCCCCATGCCCACGCCCGAAATAATGCAGATCACGGCGAAGGCAACCAACTGCCCCGGCCCCAAGGTCAGCACGAAGGCGAAGCTGCCCATGGCCAGTGCCATGCCGATCAGCAGCGCAACTTTCGCGCCAAGCCGTTTGGCGACCTGCGCCCAAATCGGCGCACTGGCGGCGGCGGCCAGAAACAGCAGGATCAACAGCGGCCCCTCAGCCCCGTCGACTTGCAGAACGGATTCGGCATAGAACAAGAACAGTGTTGAGGTGATGGCCACGGGCGTGGCATTGACCAGCGCGATGGTCAGCAGGCGGCGCGCGGTCGGGTCAGCCAGAACCTCTCGCACAGTGGGGCCCGCCGCAGACAAATCGGGGCGAAAACGCGGCCATTCCGACCGCATGGCATTGGCCGCAACCAGCGCCACGACCACAAAGCCCAGCGCAAAGCCAAGAAAGGGCGCGGGAAGCACCGCTTCCAAAGCAACCGGCGCGGCGGCGGCAATGCAAACCCCGACCAGTGCGCCGCTTTCGCGCCATGCGGCTAAACGCACATGTCCGCCCTGCCCGAGCGTTGCGCCGCGCGCGGCACCCGTAGCGTAAAAGCAGATTGTCAGGAAGGAATACGCGGTAAACAGCACGGTAATGGCGATGGCAAACCAAGCAAGCGGCCAGAACACCGGTTCCACCGCAAACAGCATGACCATCGCGCTTGACAGCAGCACCACCGCGAGCGCGGTCGCCTGCCCGCGCCGCGCGCCAAGCCGGGCCGCAAGCCAGCCGAGCGCCGGGTCTTGCAAGAAGTCCAGCCCGCGCAGCACGAACAGCACCGTACCAAGCGCCGCGAGGGACACGGCATATTCCTCTACATAGTAGAACGGCGCGTGGATGTAGATCGGAAGGCCCGCCATGGCCAACATGCCGCCATAGAGCGAATAGCCCCAAAAGCGGGGCGTTTGGCTTATGGCGGCGGCCTCGCTCACTGGCTGACCTCTTCCACGGGCGGTGCGGGGCGGTTACGGAAGCGCGCGCCCTTCCACCAGAGTTTCAGCGCCTGCCAATGGATCAGCGCCAGAACCCGGCGCGACCCCATGCGCCGTGCCATAGCCCAGACGATTGCACCATTCCCCAAGGGTTTGCGCGCACCTGTCAGCGTGGCGACAAGACCCGCATTCTCTGCCTCGGCATCCTGACGGTAGCCGATGCGGATATTCACCTTCTCGGCCGTCATCTCGACATGAAAGCTGTAATCCCCTTCGACAGGCTGAAAGGGCGAGACGTAAAAAATCTTGCGCGCTTGCAATTCATCCGAGGGCCGGATGGGCGAGCGGTCAGGCTTTACGCACAGGTAGGAATGGCGGTCGCCATAAGTGTTGTTCACCTCGGCGATCATGGCGCGCATGTCGCCCGCTTTATCGTGGCATAGCCAAAAGCTGACCGGGTTGAACAAATGCCCCAACACGCGCGGTTGCGTCAGCAGCATAAGCTTGCCATCGGTCACGCCTTCAAGTTGATGCGCGGCCAGCACCTCGCGCACCCAAGCCGCCCCGCGCCCCTGCCCGGGCACACCACCATGGTCGCGGTCCGACAAACTGGCAATGTTGCGCGCGTTGCGCGACAGCAGGCGGGGGGTTTGCAGCTCTGCCTCGGCGTCGAACAGCACGTAATCCACCGCATAAGTGAAGCGGTTGTTCACCGGACCGCGCCGCCCGTGAAAGGTCTGGCCGGCAACATGTTCGACCAAGCTCATGCAACATCTGCCATTTTAAGTGCGCGGGCTTCCATCGCGCGGGCTACGTCGACCGCGCTTTTGAACCCGTCCTCGTGAAAGCCGCTATGCAGCCAAGCGCCGCTGAACCATGTGCGGTTCATCCCGTTCATGGCGCGCACAGCACCCTGCGCTTCCAAAGCCGCCGTATCATAGACCGGGTGCGCAAAACTGTAGGTGTCATAAATACACTCTTCGCGCACCGGATGGTTGGCGTTGAGCGTTACGAAATGCGGGTCATCCATCGGGATGGGCTGAAGCGAGTTCATCCAGTAGCTGAGCGAGATGCGCGCGCGGTCTTCCGGCCCGCGCTCGGTATAGGCCCAGCTAGACCATGTCTTGCGCCGCTTGGGCATGAAATCGGTATCGCAATGCAACACCGCATCATTGGTTTGGTAGCGCACGGCCCCCAACGCGCGGCGCTCTGCCTCTGTCGGGTCGGCCAGCAAGCGCAGGGTAATGTCGGAATGGGTGGCGAAGATCACCTCGTCGAAAAGCTCTGCCTCTGCCCCTTCGGCCTTGATCTGCACCCCATCCACGCCGCGCATGACCTGTTCCACCGGGGTACCCGCGCGCAAATTTACGCCCGCACGCTCCAAATAAGCGCTCAGTCGGCGCACATATTCGACAGAGCCACCGCGCACCGTGTGCCATTGGTGCTGGCCCGTGGCACTGAGAAGCGCGTGGTTTCGGAAAAATTCCATCATCGCCACGGCCGGGAAATCGAGGATCTTTGCGGTCGGCGTGGACCAAATCGCCCCTGAAAACGGCAAGATATACCGCTCGCGGAACCACGTGCCGGTGCCAAGACGCTCCAGCAATCCGCCGATGGTCAAGCCCGGTTCGGCCTGAGCAACCCGCAGGCCATTCTTGTTAAAATGCAAGATGTCGCGGATCATGCGCAGATGGCGGGGGTCAAGCGCTGCGCTTCGTGTGGCGAAAAGCTGGTCCAGACTGCCCAGACCGTATTCGTAGCGTCCACCATCAAACGATGCGCAAAAGCTCATGTCGGACGGCGCGGTCGGCACATCCAGCTTTTCGAACAATGCTGTCAGGTTGGGGTAGTTCACGTGATTGAACACGATAAATCCTGTATCGACCGGCTGATCGCCCCGCTTGCCCGCCATCACCGTGCGCGCATGACCGCCAAAACGCGGCTCTGCCTCATACAAGGTCACGCGATGGCGATGCGACATAAGATATGCGCCTGCCAGCCCCGAAATGCCGCCGCCAATTATCGCAATGCGCCGCGCGGGCATGTCTATCATTTCAAAGGGCATGGTGTCTCCGTTTCTTGACAGTTTTGGACCCCGGCACCGGGGATCGTAAGTTTTACGCAGCGCGGCAAAGCCCGGATCAAAGGTAAAAACATCTCATTTCTGTGCATATTTTTTGATCCAGCTGTGCGCAGATACCGTATGTCAGGTATGATGGACAGTATCCAGCCTCTCATCGTGTCTCGACACAGCCAGCCGTTGCACCATATGGTGCACGGAGTGCGGGCCTTTAGGGCCGCAACAGCAGGGCTGGACCGCGTGAGCAGAAAGACTTCCCCGGCAACGGGCGATACAGATTGGGGTGCGCTGCTGCGCCGCGTGGCCGATGCGCAGGACAGCGCGGCGTTTGCCGCGTTATTTGCGCATTTCGGGCCACGGGTGAAAGCTTACCTGATGAAATCCGGCGCCGATGCGGCAAGTGCCGAAGAATGCGCGCAAGACGTTATGGTGACGGTCTGGCGCAAGGCCGACCAGTTCAACCCGGCGCGTGCCTCTGCCGCGACATGGATTTTTACCATCGCACGCAACCGCCGCATTGACATGTTGCGCCGCGACAAACGCCCCGACCCAGAAGACCTGCCTTGGGGGCCAGAGGCCGAGCCCGACCAAGAAGATGCGCTGGCGCTTCAGCAGGAAACCGAACAATTGACCATTGCCCTGCGTGATCTGCCCGAAGCGCAACGCAGCATGATCGAGCGGGCCTATTTCAATGACCTGTCGCACAGCGAAATTGCCGATGCGACCGGCCTGCCCCTAGGCACGATAAAATCGCGGATCAGATTGGCGCTCGAAAGGCTGCGCCACAGCTTGAACTAGAAAGACATGACCATGATCACCCACCACCTGAACGATCAATTGTTGATGGCCTATTCGGCAGGAACCCTGCCAGAGGCGTTCAACCTTTTGGTTGCAACACATATTTCACTTTGCGACGAGTGTCGCGCGCGGATGGCCAGTTTCGATGCCGTTGGCGGTGCCCTTCTTGAAGATGCCCATGCTGATATGGCGGCAAATTCCTTGGCCAATGTCATGGCACGGATTAAAGCGGCTGACCCGGTCGTGAAACCCAACGCCATCGCACGTGATAATGTCCTGCCCGCCCCCTTGGTTGATGCGATTGGCGGCGGTCTGGACAAAGTGCAATGGCGCGCGGTCGGCGGTGGTGTGCGTCAGGCAATCCTAAAGACCTCTGACAAGGCCACGGCGCGGCTTTTGCATATTCCGGGCGGTGCTGCTGTGCCCGATCATGGCCATCAAGGGCTGGAACTGACGCTGGTGCTGCAAGGGGCGTTCCGCGATTACGACGGGCGTTTTGCCCGGGGCGATATCGAGATTGCCTCGGAAGAGGTAGAGCATACACCGATTGCCGAACCGGGCATCGATTGCATTTGCCTTGCCGCAACAGATGCGCCGTTGAAATTTCGTGCGATCCTGCCGCGATTGGCGCAACCTTTCTTGCGGATTTGACGCATATCAAGGTGGTCATGTGGCTTTGGCCCTAGGGACGGGGAAACCCGGTCATATAGGACATGTCCATGAACTATCCCGATTTCATTAATGCAACCCGCGAACAGAGCCGCGAGTTGTTCAAAGCCATCCCCGACACGATGAAAGGCTTTGGCGCGCTGTCGAAAGCGGCCAAGGAAAGCCCGGCCATCGGGGTGAAAGAAAAAGAATTCGTGGCGCTTGGCATTGCAGTCGCGGTGCGCTGCGAGCCTTGCATCGCCTTCCATGTCGAAGCGCTGATGAAAGCAGGCGCCACACGCGAGGAACTAGGCGATGTGCTGGCCATGTGCATCCAGATGGGCGGCGGGCCAGCCGTGATGTATGCGGGCAAGGCGCTGGATTGCTGGGACCAACTGACCACCGCTTGACCTGAATGTGCGGCTGCGCCGCAAGTTTAACTGTCACGCACTGCCTTGAGGGCAGGGCGTTCCGGTTTTGAGTATTTCGGGCAAGATGAAGTTAATAACCCAGCGCACAACCATCCTTGCGCGGGTCTGACGCGCCCTCCAGAAGACCGTTTTCATGCATTCGAATGGCCTGTGCACCGCCGCGCGGGCCGGGGGACGGGATGATCTTGTGCCCCAGATCGGCCAGCGCTTTCACCGTCGCGCTAGGGTAGCTGGTTTCCAACGAGAGCGTGCCGTTCTCGGCAAAGGCGCGCGGCGCATCGAGCGCATTTTGCAACTCCATCCCGTAATCGCGCAGATTGGTCACAACGCGCGCATGGCCCACCGGCTGATAGGCCCCACCCATAACACCGAAAGGCAGGGTGATACGCCCAGACTCGCCCAGCATGGCGGGAATAATCGTATGCATGGGGCGCTTGCCGCCTTTCAGCTCGTTCGGGTGCCCCTCGGCCAAGGTAAAGCCTGCGCCACGGTTCTGGAACAGGATGCCGAACTTGTCAGACGCAAGGCCCGCGCCGAAGCTGTGGAAGATCGAGTAGATCAGCGATACCGCCATGCGGTCGCGGTCCACTACGGTAAGATAGACAGTATCGCGATGGATGGCTTCGGTCAGCGGGGCCACATCGGGCAACACCCGGCGCGGGTCGATCAGCGCGGCCAATTTCGCGGCCGTCTCTGGCGCCAGCATATGCGCCAGCCGGGTGGTGTGGACCGGGTCGCCGATGAACCGGTTGCGGGCGTCATAGGCGAGCTTCGTCGCCTCTGCCTCCAGATGCGCGCGCTCCGGGCCAAGCGGGTCAAGGCTAGCCAGATCGAAATGTTCCAAAATGTTTAGGATCAGGCTAGCAACTGCGCCAGTTCCGTTTGGCGCATGTTCGAAAAGGTCAAGTCCACGATAGTGACTTTGGACCGGCTCACCATAGGTGCAGCGCGTGGCGTCCAGATCATCAAGTGTATGAACGCCGCCCAAAGCGCGCAGAGTGTCGATCATGTCTTGCGCGACCTCGCCCTCGTAGAACCCGGCGCGCCCTTGGCGGGCAATCCGGCGCAGCACCTCGGCCTGCCCCGGCGCGCGGAAAATCTGGCCTGTACGCAAGGGCATGTCGTCATACATGTAGAAGCGGCGCGCCGCCCCGCGAACATGGTCTGGCTGGCCCCAATCATGGGCCACGCGCGGCGCCACGGGAATGCCGGTTTCGGCATAATGGATTGCGGGGGCAAGGGTTTCAGCAAGCTCCAGCCTGCCCCAATCAGCGCTGAGGGTGCAGAATGCGTCAATCGCGCCCGGCAAACTGACAGCTTCTGGACCGTGCACGGGCACAACGCTCATCCCGCGCGCGCGCAGATCGGCGGCAT
>CAYNWX010000108.1:0-34491 GCA_964401005.1 uncultured Natronohydrobacter sp. | reverse complement strand
GGGGCAATCAATCGCCCAAGGCGAATAGTGCCGACGGGCCAGCACACGGCCCTGCGCCTCAGTCCCGGAAATACCGACTGTCTTTAATCTGGTCCCACGCCCAGACAACTTCCTGCAAACGGTCCTCGTCGTTGCGGGCGCCCGAATTGCGGTCCGGGTGCAGGTCTTTCACAAGGCTTTTGTATTGCTTGCGAATCTCTGTGCGGGTCCACGTGTCGCGCGCGTCCAGTATCTCCAGCGCCTTGCGCTCTGGCGCGGGCAGCTTGCGGGTGCCGCCTGTCGGGCTGCCCTTGCCGGGATTGCGGGTTGCGTTGTCGCCAAGCACTTGATGCGGATCCTCGATGCCCAGACGCTGCCAAGCCAACCGCTCGTCCTTGGACCCAAGCGGCTGCGTTGCCCGACCCCAGACGCGGTCGCGCTCCATCTCGTCCATCATCTCGGCTTCAGTCTGGCCCTCGAAGTAATTCCACTTTAGATTGTATTCCCGTGCATGGTCTTTGCAGAACCAGAAATACTCGTTCAGCAGGTCGGGTGATTTTGGGCAGCGATACTTCCCATCCTCGGCACAGCCCGCGTGTTCGCATTGCCGGACGGAGGTTTCCCATGCGCCCGACATGCCACGCCGCCCGCGGGCGCGTTTCTTCTTGTCGCTGGAAGCTCTGATATCGAAATCGAAAGGGGCTTTTCGGTCCATGAATTGCTCGGCTCTGCGCTTTGGCTGCTGCGTTTTATGTTGTCTGAAGATAGGCCACGTTCAGGGCTTTTCGACTGAGAGGCGCGATACTAGTTATCTTTTGCGCAGGATTGAAGAGGAACCGAGCACACAATGTTGATTCGTGATGAAATCGAACAAAAACTGATGGACGCGTTCTCGCCGCGGGAGCTGGACGTGGTGGATGACAGCGAAAGCCATCGGGGCCATGGCGGCTGGCAAGAGGGCGGGCAAACCCATTTCAACCTGCGCATTCGGGCGGACGCCTTCGCCCAAATGGGGCGGCTGGCGCGCCACCGCGCCGTGCATGATGCGCTGGGGGCCGACTTAGTCGGGCGTATTCACGCGCTGGCCATGGATATCGACGGTTGACATAAGCCTTTGCGAAGGGTCCATCGCCAATGCATAACCAGTGCTTATGAAAATCACCCTTCGCCAGCTTCACTACTTCCGCGCGCTTGCCGAAACCCGCAGCTTTGGGCGGGCCGCCAGCCTTGTCAATGTCAGCCAGCCTGCCCTGTCCATGCAGATCAAGGAGTTGGAAGCAATCCTTGGCACGCCGCTGATAGAGCGCAGCCCGCGCGACCTGCGCCTGACACGCGAAGGGCGCAGTGTGCTGGATCGTGCAAACCGGATATTGGCCGAAGCGATGGAGCTGGAAGCCGATGCACGCCACGCGCGCGGGCTTGGGGCCTTAAACATCGGGATGATCCCGACGGTCGCGCCTTACCTGCTGCCCGGCACGCTCGCGGCGTTGCGGGCCGCCGATATCACCCGCGATTTGCGCCTGCGCGAAGCGCAAACCGCGACCTTGCTGGAGGGGCTGCGCGATGGACGCCTTGACGCACTGGTGCTGGCAGACCCCGCCCCCGCGCCTGACCTGATCGTGCAGCCCTTGTTCACAGATCATTTCGTTCTGGCCGGAAGCCCCGCACGCTTGCGGGCCCTTGGTGAAAGTCCCGAAGCCTTGCGCCCGGTCGGCCTGCCGCCCGAGCAATTGCTGCTGCTGGACGAAGGGCATTGCCTAGCCGATCGCGCGCTAGAGGTCTGCGCACTGGACCGTCGCCAGACGCGGTTGGACCTTGGGGCATCATCGCTTTCAACGCTGTGCGGGCTGGTCGCGCAGGGCTTTGGTTTGACCCTACTGCCCGAAATCGCTCTGGCCACCGAAACACGCGGCACCCCTGCGCTGGCGCTGCGCCGCTTCGACGCGCCCGAACCTGCGCGCCACGTCACATTGGTGCGCCGCGCCGGCAGCACACAGGCCGACTGGTTCGAGGAATTGGCGCAGCACATCCGGCAAGCCGCAGAAGCACTCTTGGCAGAAGCTCAAATGATCAGCCCCCCGGCATGAGCGATTTGCATGGCGGCCATGCCGGGCTTGCGTTGTTTTTGGCGCGCGAGCGCGTTATATCGCAAGACAATCCTGAGGAGGACCTTGCGTGCGCGATCTGAAACTGCCTGACCAACGCCACCCGGAAAAAGCCCATCGCCCGGTGCAAAGCCAGCCGAAAAAGCCTGACTGGATTCGGGTCAAGGCACCCGGCGGCGCAGGTTATGCCGAAACCCACAAGATCATGCGCGAACACAAGCTGACCACGGTCTGCGAGGAAGCGGGTTGCCCCAATGTCGGTGAGTGCTGGAGCCAAGGCCACGCCACGATGATGATCATGGGCGAAATCTGCACGCGCGGCTGCACGTTCTGCAACGTCGCCACGGGTCGCCCCGACACGCTCGATGCGTTCGAGCCGGGGCGCGTAGCACATGCGGTCGAGAAACTTGGATTGAAGCATGTGGTCATCACCTCAGTTGACCGGGACGATCTGGAAGATGGCGGGGCCGAGCATTTCGCCCAGACCATCCGCGCCGTGCGCCACCGAAGCCCCGACACGACCATTGAAATCCTGACGCCCGATTTTCTGAAATGCGATCCTTCTGCATTAGAAGTGGTGGTCGAAGCGCGGCCCGACGTGTTCAACCACAACCTTGAAACCGTGCCGGGGCTCTATCCCACCGTGCGCCCCGGCGCGCGCTATTTCCACAGCCTGCGCCTGTTGCAGCGGGTGAAGGAGTTGGACCCGACGATGTTCACCAAATCGGGCATTATGGTGGGTTTGGGCGAAGAACGCCAAGGCGTGTTGCAGGTCATGGACGACATGCGCAGCGCCGATATAGATTTCATGACCATCGGCCAATACCTGCAACCCACGCCGCGCCACCATCGGGTTGATCGCTTCGTGACACCCGACGAGTTCAAGAGCTACGAGAAAGCCGCTCTGGGCAAAGGGTTCCTGATGGTGTCGGCCACGCCGCTGACGCGGTCAAGCTACCATGCGGGCGATGATTTCGCGCGCCTGCGCGCGGCGCGTCTGGCCAAGTTCGCTATTTAACGGCGGCCCGGTCGCGCAAAGCGGGGCCGCGGATGCCTCCGGCGGGAGTATTTGTCGCAAGATGAAATTTGCGCTGGGGGTGCATTTGCACCGTGACGGGCGTAATAGGGGCGTGACATCACGACTCACCCATAAGGCCAGTTGACATGAGCTTTTCCCGCGCCATCAAGATTGCCCCATCCATCCTTGCCGCCGATTTCGCCAATTTCGGGGCCGAATGCCGCGCGGTGGAAGATCAGGGCGCGGATTGGATACATGTCGATGTGATGGACGGGCATTTCGTGCCCAACATCACCTTCGGTCCTGCCACCTGCGCCGCTATCCGCCCGCATATTCGCGGCGTGATGGATGTGCACCTAATGATCGCTCCGGTGGATCCGTATATCGAGGGCTTCGCCAAGGCGGGCGCGGATATCATCACCGCGCATATGGAAGCGGGGCCACATATTCACCGCACGTTGCAAGCGATCCGCGCAACCGGGGCAAAGGCCGGTTTGGCGTTGAACCCCGGCACGGGGTTGGACGGGGTCGAGAACCTGCTGGACCTGTT
Organism: uncultured Natronohydrobacter sp.; assembly: GCA_964401005.1. Lineage (GTDB taxonomy): Bacteria > Pseudomonadota > Alphaproteobacteria > Rhodobacterales > Rhodobacteraceae > Roseinatronobacter. Next base: position 30,839 of record CAYNWX010000108.1, on the reverse strand, counting down.
GGACCTTGTTTGCGTGATGACCGTGAACCCCGGCTTCGGCGGGCAAGCGTTTATTGACATGTCCGACAAAGTGCAGCGCTTGCGCGCGCTGATCGCGGCACGGCCTATTCACATAGAGATTGACGGCGGCATTACGCCTCAGACCGCGCCAATCATGGCGCGCGCGGGCGCGGATGTGCTGGTGGCGGGGTCTGCCGTGTTCAAGGGTGGATCAGTCGCGGACTCTGCGCCCTACGGTGCCAATATCCGCGCCATTCGCAGTGCCGCCGAAAGCGTGACCGGGGCGGTCGTATGAAAGCGGTCATCTTCGATCTGGACGGCACGCTGATCGACAGCGCCCCCGATATTCATGCCGCCGCGAACCGGGTTCTGGACGGCGAAGGCCTGCCGCTTGTGACCTTCGAGCAATCGCGCGGCTTCGTCGGTGGCGGCGCGCGCATTTTCGTGGAACGCATGGAGCGCGCGGTCACGGGCGGGAACGACCCGGTATTGACCGACCATCTGCACAAGCGGTTCCTGCATTTCTACGAACATGCGCATGAGAATACACAGATTTACCCGCATGTGGTTGAAACCCTAGAGAAACTGTGCGGAGAGGGTTGGGATCTGGGGCTTTGCACCAACAAGCCCATCGGTCCGACCCGCGCGGTACTGAAGCACCTTGGCTGGGAAGCCGTTTTCTCGGTTGTCATTGGCGGCGACAGCCTGCCCGTGGCCAAGCCGGACCCTGCACCGCTGATGGCCGTGGTCGAAGGGTTGGGGCTGACCTTGCCCCAGATCGTTTATATCGGCGACAGCGAAACCGATGCCACGACCGCAGAACGCGCAGGCGCGCGATTTGGCTTATATTCCCTTGGCTACCGCCACGCCGCGCCGGAGGATTTGTTCCACCATTTCCGCTTTGACGATTACCGCCATCTGCCGGACCACCTGAAAGACCCCGTCGCATGACCACCCGCCGCCCCCTGCCCCCGCCCTTGGAAATTCCCAAACCCGGCTTTGGGCGGCGCACGCCACCGGCGCTGTTCGCGCCAATAATGGGGCTGTTCGGCGTTGGTTTGGGGTGGCGCGCGGCATCAGGTGCCTTCGGAGTCACGCCCGCGATTGGCGATCTTATTCTGGGCGCGACCTCGCTTCTGTTTTTGTTCACGCTGGCGGCCTATCTGGCCAAGCCCCTGCGCCGCCCGGCCGCGTTCATGGAAGATTTGCGCGTGCTGCCCGGGCGGGCCGGTCTGTCGGCGGCCAGCCTCTGCGTGATGCTGTTTGCAACCGTGCTTGCACCCTATGCCAGCGGATTGGCGACAGCCGTGGCGCTTTTGGCCTTCGCGGTGCATGTGGGCGTGGTCGTGGCAATCGTTTTGACCATCCTGCGTGGCCCGGAAGAGGGGCGCGTGGTCACACCGGTGTTTCACCTAAGCTTTGTCGGGTTCATCATCGGCGGCTTGGCGGCCAATGCTTTGGGCCACCCAGATGTGGCGCGCTGGCTGCTTTGGTCCCTATTGCTGCCCGCTGGCCTTATCTGGGGCTTTAGCGCGCGGCAATTAATGACCCGTGTGCCGCCCGCGCCCTTGAGGCCGCTTTTGGCGATTCATCTGGCCCCCGCCAGCCTGTTCACGCTCGTTGCGGCCGGGGCGGGTCTGGACACGGCCGCCTTAGCGTTCAGCGCGCTGGCTGCAGCAATTTTGGTTGCGCTGCTGGCCTCTGCCAAATGGCTGACAGAAGCCGGGTTCTCGCCACTCTGGGGCGCGTTCACCTTTCCGCTGGCCGCCTTCGCCTCGGCACTAGTAACACTCTCGCAAGGCCAAGGGGCCATGGGCGTTGTGGGCGGGGTGGTGCTGGTCGTGGCCACGCTGGTCGTGCCGCTGATCGCCTACCGCATTTTCAAGCTTTGGCCCGGTGGCAAACTGGCCGCAAAGACCAACGCTGCCACGGCTTAGGGCTTTCCTTTTTTCGCAAGGCATGAAAAGGGACCGTGCCAAACGTGACACCAAATTCAGGAGAGTGGTGATGCAAATTCGTGAGGCATATACATTCGACGACGTGCTTCTGGTGCCGGCCGCATCCAAGATCATGCCCTCCACGGCGGACACGTCCACCTTCGTGACGAAATCGATCCGCATGAATATCCCGCTTCTTTCTTCGGCCATGGACACGGTTACGGAAGCCCCGATGGCCATTGCCATGGCGCAGGCGGGCGGCATAGGCGTTGTCCACCGCAACCTGACAGTGGATGAGCAGGCCGAAGCGGTGCGCCGCGTGAAGCGGTTTGAATCCGGCATCGTGTATAACCCCGTCACGCTTACCCCCGAGCAGACTTTGCGCGACGCCAAGGCGCTTCAGGCGCGTTACAACGTCACCGGGTTTCCGGTCGTTGATGAACAAGGCCGGGTTCTGGGAATTGTCACGAACCGCGACATGCGCTTTGCCAGCGACGATTCCACCCCCGTGAAGGCCATGATGAGCGCCGATAACCTGGCCATTCTGCGCGAACCCGCCGACCGCGAGGAAGCGCGCAGCCTGATGCAGGCGCGGCGCATCGAAAAACTGCTTGTCACCGATGCTGAAGGGCGGCTGACCGGCCTGCTGACGCTACGCGACATTGACCGCGCGGTGCTGAACCCCACCGCCTGCAAAGACGAATTGGGCCGCCTACGGGTGGCCGCTGCCAGCACCGTGGGCGATGCGGGCTATGAGCGGTCGATGGCACTGATCGACGCGGGCGTGGACCTTGTCGTGATCGACACCGCGCACGGCCATTCCGAGGGCGTGGCTTTGGCTGTCAAGCGGATCAAGTCAGAAGCGCCGAACGCGCAGGTTATCGCGGGCAACGTCGCAACCGCCAGCGCCACCCGCGCACTGATCGACGCAGGCGCAGATGCTGTGAAGGTGGGCATTGGCCCCGGTTCCATCTGCACCACGCGCGTTGTGGCAGGCGTCGGCGTGCCGCAACTGACCGCGATCATGGATTGCGCGGAAGCGGCGGACGACGTGCCGATCATTGCCGATGGCGGGATCAAGATGTCGGGCGATTTTGCCAAGGCCATCGCGGCAGGCGCAAGCTGCGCCATGGTCGGCAGCGCCATCGCGGGCACCGACGAAGCACCGGGCGAGGTGATCCTGTATCAGGGCCGCAGCTTCAAATCTTACCGGGGAATGGGGAGCCTTGGCGCCATGGCGCGCGGTTCTGCCGATCGCTATTTCCAGAAAGACGCCGCCAGCGACAAGCTTGTGCCCGAAGGGATCGAGGGGCAAGTGCCCTACAAGGGCTCGGTTGGCAATGTGCTGCACCAGATGGTCGGTGGCCTGCGCGCGGCTATGGGTTATACCGGCAATGCCACCGTGGCAGAGATGCGCGGCGGTTGCGACTTCGTGCGCATTACTAATGCCGGTCTGAAAGAAAGCCATGTGCATGACGTGCAGATTACCCGCGAAAGCCCGAATTACCGGGTTGGCTGATGCAGGCCTTGGCCGATCTAACCCTGTTCACTGACCTACCAAGTCTGACCGCGGCCTTCGTCGCGGTCTTTCTTGTTGGGCTATCCAAAGGGGGCTTGGGCGGGGCCTTCGCGCTGATGGGCGTGCCGATCCTGTCGCTGGTCATGTCGCCGGTGCAGGCAGCGGCGCTTTTGCTGCCGGTGTTGCTGATGATGGATGCGGTCAGTCTCTGGACGTGGCGCGGCTGGTTCGACCGGGCCACGCTCTGGCACATTCTGCCGGGCGCGGCACTGGGAATTGCCATTGGCGGGCTGACCGCGGCCTATACGCCCGAACCCATGGTGCGCCTTCTGGTCGGGGTGGTTGCTTTAGGGTTCGTCGCCCGCATGGCCATGTCACGCGGCAAAGGACCGGGGCAGGCCGCCGGGCAAAGCCGCGCACGCGGCACCATCTGGGGCGGCGTGGCCGGGTTCACCAGCTTTGTCGCCCATGCCGGGGGGCCGCCCTTTCAGGTATACACGCTGCCCCTGCGGCTGGACCCACGGGTCTATACCGGCACCAGCGTGATCTTTTTCGCGGTGGTAAATACCGTGAAGCTGGTGCCCTACGCCGCCCTTGGCCAGTTCACCGCACCCACGATGATCAGCGCCTTGGCCCTGTTGCCGCTGGCACTTCTGTCAACCTTGTTGGGTGCCGCCATCATAAAACGGTTGCGCGCAGAGGTGTTCTATCCGCTGATGTATGCCATGATCACACTTGTCGGGTTGAAACTGGTTTGGGACGGGCTGAATGCCCTTCTGGCCTGAGAGGACGCAGCATGACTACCGCCGCTGATATGATCGCCCGCTTCGGGCTGGAGCGCCACCCCGAAGGCGGCTGGTATCGCCAGACATGGATTGCAGACGCCCCGGACGGCATGCGCCCGGCTGGCACGGCCATCTTGTTCCTGCTGCAAGCCGAGGAAAGCAGCCATTGGCACAAGGTCGATGCCACAGAGATCTGGCATTTCCATGCAGGCGCGCCGCTGGCCCTGGATATGGCGCCAAAAGATGCAGGGCCCGCGACCCGGACCATCTTGGGCGATGTGACACAGGGCCATGCGCCCCAAGCCATCGTGCCGCCCGATTATTGGCAAGCCGCATGTAGCATGGGCGACTGGTCGCTTGTCGGCTGCACCGTGTCGCCCGCCTTCCGCTTCGAGGGCTTCACGTTGGCCCCCAAAGGCTTTGACATACTGCGCGGCGCTTGAAGGGGTGCTTGACGGGGTGCGGGCCAGCGCCTATACGCCGCGCTGTCATACCCGGATTCGGGTCATGGCCTGTTGGCGCGTGAAACCCCATAGCTTCGGTCGGGGTGCTTTGGGCCAGCGGCACAGATCAATACGTTTGGGCATTCTCTGACGGGCGCAAAATGCGGACCCGGTCGAAGATCAGAGCTCTGGCCAGCACCATCAAGACGTGGGCAAACCACGACACATGAAAGGACATGCGATGAACCTGATCGCACAGCTCGAAGCCGAGCAGATTGCTGAACTCGGCAAGACCATTCCGGATTTCAAGGCCGGCGACACCATTCGCGTCGGTTACAAAGTGACCGAAGGCACTCGTTCGCGCGTGCAGAACTTTGAAGGCGTCTGCATCAGCCGCCGTCATGGCAGCGGCATTGCAGCGTCGTTCACCGTGCGCAAAATCTCTTTCGGTGAAGGCGTGGAACGTATTTTCCCGCTGTATTCAACCAATATCGACAGCATCGAAGTGGTGCGCCGTGGCCGCGTGCGTCGTGCCAAGCTCTACTTCCTGCGCGATCGTCGCGGCAAGTCTGCGCGTATTGTCGAAAAGACCAACTATCGTCCCGTGACCGATAAAGCCTGAGGAGCGCGACCATGAAAGCTGATACGCATCCCGATTACCACCTGATCAACGTCAAGATGACTGACGGCACGATCGTGCAAATGAAATCGACTTGGGGGTCCGAAGGCGACACGCTCTCGCTGGACATTGACCCAACCGTGCACCCGGCATGGACCGGCGGCAGCGCGCGCCTGATGGACGCTGGCGGCCGTGTGTCGAAGTTCAAGAACAAATACGCCGGTCTGGGCTTCTAAGCGCAAGCAGGCCTGTGATCCGGGGCGCAAGGGCATCTGCCTTTGCGCCCTTTTCCATGGCCCGCACCAGCTTGCACCTGCTCATTGCCCGGCATAGATGTGCCCTGAACAAGCGGGGAACAGGCGTGACGCATATCATCACCATCGGCAACGAAAAGGGTGGGTCGGGCAAATCGACCATGTCCATGCATGTCTCGGTCGCTCTGGCCCGGATGGGCTGGCGCGTGGCAGCGATGGATCTGGATCTGCGCCAGCTTAGCTTTGGTCGCTATATCGAAAACCGTCGCAATTTCATGGCCAAGACCGGCTATGACCTGCCCTGCCCGCATTTCATTGCGCTTCCGGATCTGGACCCCGCCACCGTGCCAGAGGGAGGGCAACTGGCCGATTTGCGGATGGGAGCCGCGCTGGAGCAAGCCCAAGGCTGGGCCGATTTTCTGCTGATCGACTGTCCCGGCTCGCACACGCGCTATAGCCAATTCGCGCATTCCGTGGCGAATACACTCATCACCCCGATCAATGACAGCTTCATCGATTTCGACCTGCTGGCCCGGACCGATCCCGACACGGGCCGGGTTTTGGCCCCCTCTATCTATTCCGAGATGGTCTGGAAAGCGCGGCAAACGCGCGCCGAAGCAGGTTTGCGCCCAATGGATTGGATCGTGTTGCGCAACCGTCTGGGCACCACGGCCATGCACAACAAGCGCCGCGTCGGCACTGCGCTGGAACAATTGTCCAAGCGCATCGGGTTTCGTATCGCGCCGGGGTTCAGCGAGCGCGTGATTTTCCGCGAATTGTTCCCGAAAGGTCTGACCTTGATGGATCTGCAAGACATCGGCGGCGAGTCGATGAACATGTCCCAGATCGCCGCCCGGCAAGAGGTGCGCGACCTGCTGACCGCGCTGGCCCTGCCGAATGTCGCGGTCAGTGTCTGATATGGCCACGCGGCGGCAGCGCTTCGTCGCGCGCCACTTCCAACGCATCGTAGCGTTCGCTCAGACGGCGGGGAAGACCCGTCATCGACAAGATCGCCTCTAGGGCAAGATTGGGACGGGGTGCCTGTGGGGTCGGTTTCATAATGTCTGCCTCGTTGTTCCTATGCACTGACCATCCTTGCATCGAAGGACAAAAATAGGGCCAAGGCAGGATTATTGCGGTCGCTTATAAGTTGTTATTGTGGCCGGTGCACACACGCGCCGCAATTCTGACGACAATCTGCCTAACCGCTTTCTGCACCAACATGCCGCACCGGGTGCGAAGCTTTTGTGGATTTACCTATGTTGCCGAGTCAAGCTGCGGCAATCACTCCCAGACGGCTCTGGCGAGTGTCCAAAGAGCCACCACTGATGGGAGATCCGCACCCGTCGCAACGGCGCATTAACTTGGCCAACGCAGGATGGCCTGAACATGAACAGACAGAACTAGGCCGCGCGTTTCGCCGCTGGCAGGTCCAACCATAATCTGTCGTCCTTATAGCCTCCATTGACGCGAAAGTCTGGGCGGCGCAATTCGGGAAAGGCGCTTTCCCAGTCACGGAATTTGTCTTGGGAAACAACGCGCCCGCCATAGTCTCGGGCGGCACGCAAGATGAGCGGATCAGCCGGTTCGCCCTTGGGGACAACCATGACCTGCTCGTGGGGCAGACCAAGACGTCTGGCAAGTTTGTAGTGGTTACGAAATCGCCCTTCCAGCTTGTAGCCTGCATTGGCGTCGAACACGACGCCGGGCGTGTAGCCTTGTGCTTGCAAACTCGCCACAACTGCGCGCACCGGTTCAAGATTGGGGATGTTGTCGCGCCAATGCATGACGTTTGACCCGTCGACCAGAATGAACTTTGCGCGCGGGTTTGCACGCGCTGCATTGCGATTGTTCCTGCGCAGCACAAGCCAGATGCTGAACAGCGCCAAGACCGACAGAAATGCAATCTCTGGCCAATAGGGCGTTAACAAGCTGAAACTATCTGGCAGGCTCATCGGGATATGGGGTGCTTTTTCAATCAGGGATTGCGAATTGCTAGGGCCGAAATATGGCGAAATTATGCCCGCCCGGATGTGGAAGACAACAATCTTGGGTCCACCCCGATCCGGTCCAAAGCGGCCCCCCAAAGACGGTCGGGTGCAGTGCCATACAGCAAGCCAATATCTGCCGGACAGGTCAGCCAACCGCCTGCGCGCAACTCATCCTCTAGCTGGCCCGGCCCCCAGCCGGAATAACCCAGCGCCAGTCGAACCTCTGCCGGGCCTTGCCCACGCGCAATCTGCGCCAGAATATCCATAGAGGTGCTCAGCGCCGAAAATTCTGTCACAGCCATGGCGCTATCGGCCACGAACACATCCGGAGTGTGCAACACAAACCCCCGAGAGGTTTCGACAGGACCGCCAAAATAAACCGGGTCATCGGCCTGCAGGGGCGAATCTCCCAATCCGCTATACGCACCTTGCAATGGCACATCGAGCGTTTTGAGAAGCGCGCCGAAATTCAGATCGGGCAATGGTTTGTTCACGATCAGACCCATCGCGCCGTCGCGCGAATGCGCGCATAAAAACACCACCGCATGTGAAAACCGCGGGTCGGGCATGCCGGGCATGGCGATTAGTAAGGTTCCGGTCAGGGTGTTGGGGTCTGTCATAATCCCAGCATGCCCTAGCGCCGGGGGGCTTGCATAGCCTTTGTTGGCGTTCGCGTTGCATCCTTTGGGCCACGGCAGGTTGCTCTCGCCGGAATGTGACTTTCAATCCATAGTCAGACCGGGGATGACAGAGTCATGTTCAAGATCAAACAAACCCTCGCCGCGCTGTTGAGCGCATGCCTCTGGGCTAGCAGCCCAGCCAGCGCGCAAGTGCCGCGCCCGTCCGATATTGTCGCGGCCGAAATCCGGCCCGGCTGGCGCACAGAGTCAGGCACAATCATGGCCGCGTTGCATCTGCGACTGGCGCGTAACTGGATTACTTATTGGCGGCATCCGGGCGAAAGCGGGATCGCGCCAAGACTGGACTTGTCCGGCTCTGTCAATTTGGCGGACGCGCGATTGCATTGGCCAGCGCCGCGCCTGTTTACCAAGGCAGGTTACTTGAGCATCGGTTACGCTGACGAATTGGTGCTGCCCATAGAACTGACCCCTGCCCGCGCGGGCCAACCCATTGACCTGCGCGCCGCACTCAGCATCGGGGTCTGCGATGATGTGTGCATCCCAGTCGACATGACCTTCGCGGTTGCGCTGGACGGGCGTGGCGGGTCGGACCGCGCCATCCGCACCGCGCTTGAAAATGGCCTGAAAACCGCGCGCAGCGCAGGCTTGTCCGAAGTGACTTGCGATATTGCACCGGCCCGCAAGGGAATGCAACTTTCAGCGCGCTGGACCATGCCGCAGCGGTCCGGGCAGGAGTTCATGCTGCTTGAAATGCCCGACAGTGTTTGGCGGGTGCAATCCATGCCCTCGTTACGCGCGGGCGGGCAAGTCACCGGGCAAGCTTTACTGCGGGCGGGCAAGGGTCAAAACGGCGCTATCGACCGCAGCGCCATTCTTATGACGCTGATCACCACCGATGGCGCGTTCGAGCATCAGGGCTGTTCGCTGACCCGCTGAGCGGCTCGGCGCTGTCCCAACCATACCGCAACTGCCCCAGCGACCCAGATCAGGGCCAAAAGCACCGCAGTGCCCGCGACTGCAAGCACCAGCGCCGCACGCAGAGGGTCTGCGCCAAAATTGGCAGCGACGCCCGACAGCGCTGCGGGCAAAGTGCCCTGCCAGATGGTCCAGCCCAAAGTGGCCGCAAGCCATGCGGTTACCGCCAGCAACGCCACGCGCGGCAACTGGGCGACGCCACCTTGCGGCTGCGTCAGTGCGCGCCCTAAAGACGTGAACAGCCGGCGCACATCATGGCCGATGGCCAGAAGCGCAGGCACCAGTAGCAGCACGATCACCATGCCAAAGCCAAGGCCATAGACCAGCGTGATGACGGTGGGCTTCAGGAATGCAGCTTGGGTCGATTTCTCGAACAGCAGTGGCATCAGTCCCAGAACCGTGGTCAGCGTGGTCAGGATAACCGGACGCAAACGGTCGCAAGCGGCATCCACAATCGACGGGATCAACCCACGGTCGCGGGCATATTGGTCCACGGTCGTGACCAGCACGATGGAATCGTTGATGATGATTCCCGCCATGCCCATGATCCCCACGATAGAGAACATCGACATCGCCATATCCCATGACATATGCCCATAGATCACCCCGATCAGGCCAAAGGGAATGACCGCCATCACCACAAAGGGCCGCATCCAACTGGAGAAGACCCAAGCCAGCGTCAGGTAGATCAGGATCAGGCACAGGCCGAGGCCGATAGAGGCATCTGTCAGGAACTCGCGCTCCTGCTCGGCCTGCCCGGACAGCCGCGTGGTGATCCCGAAATCGGCTTCGAGAGCGGGCAGAATCTGGTTTTGCAACGCCAGCGTCACTTCCCGCGCGCGGGCGGGGTCGTCTTCGGACAGGTCGCCCGACACGGTGACAACCCGCGCGCCATTCTCGCGCAGCACCCGGCTAAATCCCTGCCGTTCCGTGACCGACACGATATCGCCAAGCAACACGTAATTGCCGGTGGGCGAGCGCATCTGCATGCTGTCCAGAAAATCTGCGGCGCGCTCGGTTTCCGGCAGTTCCACGCGCACCCGGCCCGTGCGCAAGCCGTCCGGGAAAGTCGCGGCCTCTATTCCCGTCAGCCGGTTGCGCAGGTCGCGCGCAAGGCTGTCTATGGTAAAGCCCAGCGCTTGCCCTTGCGGGGTCAGCTCCAGCACCAATTCGGGCTTGTCATAGGGCAGGTTGTCATCCAGCCCGGTAATTTCCGGGTATGGGGCCAGCGCCGCGCGCAACGCTTCGGACGCGGCTTTCAGCGTTTCGGCATCGCCGCCCAACAGGTCAACCGACAACGTATCGCCACCGGGGCCAGAGCCCCATGACCGGAAACTGAACTCTTCCAGTTGCGGGTGGCGCGTGACCATGTCTTGTAGCTGCGAGGCAAAGGCAAAGCTGGAAATCGGGCGCAGATCGGCATCGACCAGATCGATCGAAATGCCACCCAAAAGGTCGCCATCCTTGTTTTCAGCCGAACCCAGCGGACGGCCCGCATTGCCGCCCACTTCAACCATGGCGAAGGTGATCGGATTCACGCCGCTTTCGGCTTCGATCTGTGCGGCCAATTCATCGGCGGCGCGTTGCAATTCGCGCAGCATGTCGATGGTGTCGCCGCGCGTGGCCCCGTCATTCATCACGATATTGCCGGTGATGGACCCCTGCTCCGGCGGGTTGAAAAACCGAAACGGCAAGTCGCCCCGCACCAGATGGGCAGCCTGCACCGCCAGCAGCGCCACCAACCCGGCCAGAACCGGGTAGCGCGTGGCAACAACCAATTGCATCAGCGGGCGGAAGGCCTTTTCGCGCATCCACTGAAAGCCCTTGTTCACCTGCCGCGAGGGCCAGTCATACCAGCTTTCCTTCAGGCCCGCGGCAATGGAATGCGCCATATGGTTGGGAAGGATCAAGAAACACTCGACCAGCGATGCCAGCAGCACCGCGATCACGGTCAGCGGGATATCGGCAATCAATGTGCCAAAGCGCCCCCCGATCAGGATAAGCGCGCCAAAGGCCAGAATTGTGGTGATGGTCGCGGCAAAGACCGGTTGCGCCATGCGGGTGGCGGCGTTCTCTGCTGCCTCTGCCGGGCTCTCGCCCAACTCGCGTGCACGGTAATCGGCATGCTCGCCCACCACGATGGCGTCATCCACCACAATGCCCAGCGTGATGATCAGCGCGAAAAGCGAGATCATGTTGAAGCTGAGCCCCATCAGATACATTCCTGCAATCGCCGCCATCATTGCGGCGGGAATGCCCGCTGCAACCCAGAATGCCGTCCGCGCGTTCAGGAACAGGAACAGAAGCACTACGACCAGACCAAGGCCCATGACCGCGTTGCTGACAAGCAGATTGATCCGGCCAGAGATAAATTCAGCGCGGGTCGAGACCAGTTCGATGCTTGTGCCTTCGGGCAAGGTGCGGTTCATCTCTGTGGCGATTTCGGCCACTTGCGCCTGAATGGCAATCGCATCGCCTTGCTGCGAGCGGTCCACACGCAAGGTGATCGCCGGGTCCGGGCCGACAAAGAAAGCACGGTCGCGGCTGATATCGCTTTTTTCAACAAGGGCCACGTCGCCCACGGTCAAAACGGACCCATCGGGGCGCGTGCGCAAAGCGATTTGGGCGATTTCCGTGGCAGAGCGGCGCTCTACCCCTGTGCGCACCCGCGCAGCCCCAGAGGCCACGTCGCCCGTCGGATCGGTGCTGACCGTCTGGGCAATGGCCTGCGCAATCTCGGCCATTGTAATGTCATGTTCGATCAGATTACGGCTTGGCACCTCGACCATAACTTCGGCACTGGCCACGCCGCGCACAATGGTGCGGGTAATCCCAGCGTCATACAGGCGGGCCGCAAATTCGTCGGCAAAGCGGGCAAGCTGTTCGGTCGCCACGGGGCCGCTGACGACCACGTTGGTCACACGGTCCGACCAACTGGAGCGTTGGGTCTGCGGGTCTTCCACATCTTCGGGCAGGTTGGACACCGCATCTATCGCGTCTTGAACATCGCTGGCCGCGCGGGACATGTCCCAGCCAGTCTCAAATTCGAGCGTGAAGCTGGCGCGCCCTTCGCGCGATTCGGTCGTGATGTCGGTGACACCTTCAACCGCCTGCAAAGCCGGGCCGACCAATTCGACCACGGCGCGGTCGATGTCTTCAGCCCCGGCACCCGGCCACGGAATGTTAACGGTGATATTGTCGACAACGACATCGGGGAAGAACTGCGCCCGCATCTGTGGAATGGCGGCCAAGCCCACCACCACCATGATGACCAAAAGCAGGTTCGCTGCCGTCTTGTGCCGGGTGAAATAGCGAAACAGGCCAACAGCCTGAACAGCCAGGCGGGCGCGATTGCGGGGTTGCGTGTTGCTCATGGCTTAGCCCCCTTGCCGCGCACCGCCACCGCTTTCAAGCCGCTCGACCGTCTGGGCCGGAACGCTGTCTTGCGAAAGCTGCGTGATCAGACGGGCGCGCACCTGTTCGGGCATGCGTGTATTGCCTTCGACTTGCGCGATCAGCCGCGCGCGTCGCTCCGGGTCGAGCGACACCATTTCCGGCTCTTCGGCTTCCAACTGCCCGTCGGCATTTTGGCGCAAAGGGCGCACCAAGATGCCCGCGCCGAGCATCGGGCCGACCTCGCGCACCAGATCGAGCCCGGCCAGCCCGCCCACTTCTATAATCACGTCATCGCCCTGACGGCGCAGCACTGTCGCAGGGCGCGCGCTTAGGCGGTTGTCTTCGCCAATGACCAGCACCTCGCCGCCCGTCGTGATGGCGCCGGCAGGCAGCAAGGCAACACCATCGAGCGCGGGTTCGGACAGACGCACGGTGACAAAATCGCCGGGGCGGAAGCCGCGCGGGTTGCCCAGTTCCACGAACACTTCGCGCCCGCTTTGGCCAGCCGCGACCGTGGCAGAGGCCCGGACCAACTGACCGGGCGAGGTGATTTCATAACCTGCCACTTCCAGCGCAACCTGCGCATCGGCATCGCGCAAGCGCCCCGCGTCATCCAGCAAGCGCAAATATTGCGCGGTGGACACGCGCACCGACACTTCCAGCGCATCGGGGTCGATGATGCGGGCAAGCTGCTCATTTGTGTTCACAAGGCGCCCTTCCACCAGCGCAACATCGGCCAAGGTGCCCGAAATACCCGCGCGCACAGTCGTGTCGGCCAAACGCCTCTCGGCTTCGGATACAGTGATCTTCTGGCGCTCCAGCGCTGTGCGGGCCTGATCTGCCCGCGCTTCGGCACTGGCTTGGGCCTGTTTGCGCCCAACCACGGCCTGACGCGCAGAAGCCAGCGCCAATTCCGCCTCTTCCAACGCGGCCTCGGTGGCAACACCACGCTCTGTCAGCCCCTCGCGACGCTCCAAGGCGCGGTTGCGCAGGTCGAATTGCGCTTCTGCGGCAGCAACATCTTCGGCGGCAAGCGAGAGCGCGCGCTCTGCATCGCGCAATTCGGCCTCTGCGCGCGCCAGATCGCTTTGAGCAATCGCGAGGGCCGCTTCTGCATCGGCAGGATCCACTCGGAACAACATCTGCCCCTCGGTCACTTCTGCGCCATCCTCGACACCCGCGCCCAGTTCGATGATCCTACCACCCACCGGCGCGCGCAATTCCAGCGTGCGTTGGCTGCGCACCTCGCCAAAGGCCGACAGGGTTGGCTGCACCTGCCCCGGCGTGACGATTACGGCGCGCACTGTGAAGACTCGCTCGCGCACTGCGCTGCCTGCGCCACCAGCGTTCTCCGCGCGGGTTTGAATGGCGTTGACAAGCGTCATGCCCGCAAAAAGCAGCGCCGCGACAGAAACAGCCGCAAAAAACAGGCCCAACAGGCTACGGGTCAGAAAACGCATGGCTACTCCAAGTTCGCTGCACCCTATACGCGCCGCGCACGCGGATGCTTCAACCTGCTATAACGCCGCAGCGGGCTACTTCCGTCGCAAATGTTCGTCCAGACGGGGAAAAATCTCGACAAAGTTACAAGGGCGATGACGAAAATCGAATTGTAACGACAGGATTTCGTCCCACGCATCTTTGCAGGCACCCGGCGAGCCGGGCAGCGCGAACAGGTAAGTGCCATTCGCCACACCTGCACAGGCGCGCGACTGAATGGCGGAGGTGCCGATCTTCTGCATGGAGACGATGGTGAACACTGTGCCGAACGCCTCGATTTCCTTTTCATAAACGTCCCGATGCGCCTCTACCGTCACATCGCGGCCCGTCAGCCCGGTGCCGCCAGTGGTCAAGATCGCGTCGATGCCGTCATCGGCGCACCAGTCGCGCAGCTTGGCGGCGATCTGATCGCGTTCATCGCGGACAATATCGCGGGCGGCCAGCACATGGCCCGCCGCGTCAATGCGCCCAACCAGAACGTCGCCCGATTTGTCATCGGCCAGCGCGCGCGTGTCAGAGACGGTCAGCACCGCGAAGCGGACGGGCATAAAGGGTTTTTCAGGGTCAATGCGGCTCATGTCAGCTCTCTTAACTTAGCTTGCAGGAATAACAAGTCGGCCCAAGCCTCTCGCTTGGCAGCCGGGTTGCGCAGCAGGTAGGCGGGGTGCAGCATGGGCATGACGGGGCGGCCCAAGACGGTTTGCCACACGCCGCGTTCCTTGGTGATCCGCACATCGCGGTCCAACAGGGTGCTGGCGGAAATGCGGCCCATCAGGATCAGGATATCCGGGTTGGCCAGTTCGATATGGCGCAGCACGAAAGGGCGCATCATCGCACGCTCCTCGGTCGAGGGGTCGCGGTTTTGCGGCGGGCGCCAAGGCAGGACGTTGGTGATGTAAAGCGCCTTGGTCGGGTCTGTTCCAGCGCGGTCCATGCCGATGGCGGCAAACATCCGGTCCAGCATTTGCCCCGCCTCGCCCACGAATGGCTTGCCGATCCGATCCTCATCCCGGCCCGGCGCTTCGCCCACGATCATAACGCGCGCATCAGCCTTGCCATCGCAAAACACAAGGTTGCGCGCGCCGCGCTTCAACTCGCAATGCTCGAATGCAGCCATGGCGGCGCGCAAGCCGTCCAGATCTCCCGCCGCTTGCGCCATGGCCTGCGCCTCTGCAACCGGGTCGAGTTGCGGCAGGTCGGGCATGGGTCCCAGGGTGGCGGCCACAGGCTTTGCGGCAGGTTTTGTCAGCTTGTCTGGCAACTCATACCGGTTGACAGGCGCTTCGCAGATCGCGTCTGTCGCGCCAAGCTCTGCCTGCCACGCCAGATAGGCGCGCGCCAGATGCCAATCTTGTTGCCAAGCCGATTCCATGTCTTACAGGTAGCGCGCCCGCGCCCCAAGGAAAAGCGCGCGCTTTGTCCTTGCCGGGTGGGGGCTGGGTTTCTATACCCGGTGCGCGGACCCCCTTGCGCGAGTGGCACATGACGTTTCGACATGATCACCTTCTGGGCATAGAACATCTGCACCCGGTCGAGATTACAACCCTCCTCGACCTGTCAGAACAGTATGTCGCCCTGAACCGCAGCGCCGAAAAGCATGCCCGCGCGCTGGAAGGCATGACGCAGATCAACATGTTCTTTGAGAATTCGACCCGCACGCAGGCCAGCTTCGAGCTGGCGGGCAAGCGGTTGGGCGCGGATGTGATGAACATGTCCGTCGCGCAATCCAGCGTGAAGAAGGGCGAAACACTGATCGACACGGCGCTGACGCTGAACGCCATGCATCCCGATTTGCTGGTGGTGCGGCACGGCAGTTCCGGCGCGGTCGATCTGCTGGCGCAAAAGGTGACTTGCGCGGTCCTGAACGCGGGCGACGGAAAGCACGAACACCCCACGCAAGCGCTGCTGGATGCGTTGACCATCCGCCGCGCCAAGGGGCGGCTGCACCGGCTGACCGTGGCGATTTGCGGCGATATTGCCCATAGCCGGGTCGCGCGGTCGAACCTGATCTTGCTGGGCAAGATGGAGAACCGCGTCCGCCTTGTCGGCCCCGGCACGCTGATGCCCAAAGGGGTCGAAGAATTCGGCGTCGAGGTGTTCGACGACATGAAAGCGGGGCTGGAAGGCGCCGATGTGGTGATGATGCTGCGCCTGCAACGCGAGCGGATGGATGGGGGCTTCGTTCCGTCAGAGCGCGAGTATTTCCACCGCTACGGGCTGGATGCCGAGAAGCTGGCCTACGCCAAAGACGACGCCATCGTCATGCATCCCGGCCCGATGAACCGGGGCGTGGAAATCGACGGTGCAATTGCCGATGACATCAACCGCTCTGTCATTCAGGAACAGGTGGAAATGGGCGTGGCCGTGCGTATGGCGGCGATGGACCTTTTGGCGCAAAACCTGCGCCGCCGCCGCGAACGCGACCGCTTGCGGAGGATTGCCGATGAATGAACAAATCGAAACCCGCCCTGACGCGGACGATATTCCGCTGGAGCCGGGCGAAAAGGTGCTGCGCGAAATCCGGTCTGACAAGGGCCGCTACTGGCGCGACCACGGGGTGCTGGGCGTGATAGGTATGGTCGGCGCGGGCGTGGTGCTCTGGGCTATCGGGTCGCCCTATGCCGCGATTGGCGCTTTGGGCGCGGTGCTCGCTTTAGCCGTGCGCGGTGCATGGCTTTACACTGAGCAAATGAAATTCCGCTGGCGGCTGACCAATACACGGCTTATCGGGCCGGGTGGCCGCAGCGTGTATCTGCTGGAACTGGAAACCGTGCGCCGCCTGATGGGCGATATTCAGGTGATTACCAAGGCGGGCGACAAGTATCTGATAAAACATATCGACCACGCCGAGCAGGTCGTGGCCGAGATAGAGGCCGCGCGCCTGAAGCGGTCCAAGCGCAAGGGGGTCTGAGCGGTGACGCAAATCAGCCTGCAACCCGGCGAAACGCTTGTCGCCCGCGTGCCCCAAGACCGCGAAATCGCGATCTTGTTCGAAGCGCTTTTGGGTATCTTGGGCCTCTTTGTCTTTTCCGTGGCCTATTTGGTTTATGATGGCACGCGCGGCGTAGCTGGGGCAGGGTCTTCGCTTGGCACATTGGTCACGCTGGGTTTTCTATTTGGCCCGATTGCCGCACAGCGGCTGATGCGGCCCATGCCCAGCTATTGGCTGACCAATCGCCGCCTTGTGCTGGATGAACGCACCGAAGTTGCGCTATCGGACATTCGGCGCATCCGCGTTTGGTTGACCGGGCTGACCCTGCGCACTGACAAGGCCAGCCATAAGCTTAGCCTGCTGGTGAACCCCTCTACCGTGGCCACGCTCTTGCGCGACACGATTGCCCGAAAGGAAGACGCTTGATGCTTTGGTTTCACAACGCGCGGCTGATCGACCCAGAGGTGGGGACGGATGCCGTCGGCTCGCTTCTGGTGCGCGACGGCAAGATCGTGGAACGCGACGGCCCCTGCCCCGATGGCGCCCGCGCAGTCGATTGCGGTGGCAAATGCTTGGCACCCGGTATTGTCGATATGGGCGTGCAAGTGGGTGAACCCGGCGCGCAGCATAAGGAATCTTTGCGTACAGCAGGGCTGGCCGCTGCGCGCGGCGGGGTGACCACCATCATCATGCGCCCCGATACCGACCCCTCCATCGACACGCCAGAGGTTCTGGAATACGTCACCCGCCGCGCCACGGCCCGCACACCCGTAAACATCCGCGCCATGGCCGCGCTGACCCGCGGCCGCGCAGGGCGCGAGATGGCAGAGATCAGCTTTCTTTTGGATGCCGGTGCCGTGGCCTTTACCGATGGCGACCGCGTGAGCACCGACACCAAGGTTCTGTCGCGCTGCATGGCCTATGCGCGCGGGCTTGGCGCGCTGGTCATCGGCCACCCGCAAGATCCGGGTCTGTCGAAAGGGGCTTGTGCCACATCCGGCAAATTCGCGTCCTTGCGCGGCTTGCCCGCCGTGTCGCCCATGGCTGAACGCATGGGGTTCGACCGCGACATGGGATTGGTCGAAATGACGGGCGTGCGCTACCATGCCGACCAAGTGACCTGCGCGCGCACCTTGCCCGCGCTGGACCGCGCGAAAGCCAACGGGCTGGATGTGACGGCCGGTATCTCGATCCACCATCTGACACTGAACGAATTCGACGTAGGCAGCTATCGCAGTTTCTTCAAATTCACGCCGCCATTGCGCGCGGAAGAAGACCGCCGCGCCATGGTGCAGGCCGTGGCCGAAGGGTTGATCGACGTGATTTGCTCCATGCACACGCCACAAGACGAGGAATCGAAACGCTTGCCATTTGAAGAAGCGGCCTCTGGCGCGGTGGGGCTGGAAACGCTCTTGCCCGCTGCGATGCGGCTGTATCATTCCGAGGGCTTGGCGTTACCGACCATCTGGCGCGCTCTGTCGTTGAACCCGGCCAAACGCTTGGGGCTTGCAAGCGGCAAGTTGTCCCTTGGCGCGCCTGCTGACCTTGTGCTGTTCGACCCCGACGCGCCCTTCGTGCTGGACCGCTTTACACTGGCATCGAAATCGAAAAACACGCCCTTTGACGGTGCCCGCATGGAAGGCCGGGTGCTGGCCACCTATGTCGGTGGGGTATGCGTGTTCGATGCCCAGAAGGTGCCCGCATGATCCCCGAGCTTGTCACACCCCTCTGGTTGCTGGGCGTGGTGGGATTGCTGTCCTACATGCTTGGCTCCATCCCCTTCGGCGTGGTCATCGCCCGCCTCATGGGCTTGGGCGATCTGCGCGCCATCGGGTCGGGCAATATTGGTGCGACCAATGTCATGCGCACCGGCAACAAGGCGGCGGGCATTGCCACCTTCGCGCTGGATGCGCTGAAGGGCGCGGTTGCAGCACTTCTGGCCGGCTGGCTGATCGGGCCTGATGCAGCGCAGTCGGCTGCCCTTGCCGCCTTCATTGGCCATCTTTACCCGGTCTATATCGGCTTCAAGGGCGGCAAAGGCGTGGCCACCTTCATCGGGATCACACTTGCTCTGGCATGGCCCGTGGGGCTGGCCACCTGCGCCACATGGATCGTGACGTTCAAACTTAGCCGCTATTCATCGCTTGCGGGGCTAACGGCCTGCGGCATGTCGTCGATCTATGCGGGGCTAATGGGCTATTTGCCGGTTGTGGCTGTGCTGGTCGTTGCGAAAGTTCTGGTCTTCTACAAACACCGCGACAACATCAAACGGCTTTGGAACCGGACAGAACCGCGCTTCAAGAAGAAGAGCTGATCAGAGCATCGCTGCCGCGTTCGATCATATCGAATACCTCGGCAAACCCGCCCGTATAATAGGGGTCCGGAACGTCGCGGCATTGGCCCAGCGTGTGTTCTAGAAACAGCGCCACCTCTGCGCCGCCCTGCTTGGCGCGTAGCGCCAAAATATCGCTCAGGTTGCTGCGGTCCATGGCGAGGATCAGATCAAAACGCCCGAAATCATCGGCCATGAACTGCTCGGCGCGCAGATCGGCCATCGGATAGCCCCGCGCCTCGGCCTCTGCGACCGCGCGCGGGTCGGGCGGATGGCCGATATGCCAGCCGCCGGTGCCCGCGCTTTCGACCTGCCAGCCCAGATGCGCAGATTTGGCACGCAGCACCGCATGGGCCGTGGGCGAGCGGCAGATATTACCAAGGCAGACGAATTGAACGCGCATCGCTTCCCCGAAAAGAGCGCGGGGAGTTGCCCCCGCGCGCCCCTTGTCTGTTAGTGCTTGTGGCCGTGGTTCATCTGCATGGCACCTTCGCCACCCATATTCCCGTGGTCCATCTTCATGCCCCCCATCGCGCCGGTCACGTCATTGCGTTCCAGATCAACCGGGATGATGACGTCCATCTCACCGGCCTTCTCGAAGACCAGCGTCACGGCAACTTCGTCGCCATGGGCCAACCTGCGGTTCAGGCCCATGAACATCACATGGTGCCCGCCGCGTTCCAGCATATGCGTGTCGCCTGCGAGAATCTCAAAGCCTTCTTCAACCTCGACCATGCGCATGACGTCACCATCGGCGATATGGGTGTGCAACTCAACGCGCTGCGCCACGTCAGAACGCGCGGCGATCAGGCGGTCATCTTCCGCACCGGTGTTCTGAATGCCCATAAAGGCCGCGCCGGATTGCGCCATGGGCGATGCCACGCGCGCATAGGCGTCGTTAATGATGATATCTGCGGAGACCGGCAGGGCGAAAAGTGCGGCGGTCGCCACCACGAATGCAAAGCGTTTCATGTCATGTCCTTTGTCTTTGCGTTGATTGGATCAGATCAGGCAAGGACAAAACTTGGCGGCGCACGCGCATCGCGCCAAGCATCGGTGGTTTGGGGTTGGTGAAGGCGCTGTGCACGCCCATTCACGATGCGAGAGATTAGCAAACGTTCGAAGGCGACAGCCGGGGTCAGATCAGGCAGCGCCGCCGAAAGCGCTATGCTGTCGGGGCAAGGCACGCCATCAGCCACGCGATTGCCGTTTTCATCTACCGAAATGGTAACAAGCCCGTATCCGGTGCAGATGACATATTGATCAACGCCAGCGCCGGCATGGTGCGAGCGCGCAAAACCCACAGACCCAAGCGCCAGCACAAGGGCCAGCGCGAATGGAGTCACAAGAGTCATCATGCGTCGCATGTAAGGGTATTAGCTAATAATCCGACCCAAGCCTAGCCTATTCGGGTGCAACAAGGCGCTTGATCGCGGCAACATGAGCAGACGCCGCGACGCAGGCATCAGAGGCTAGGGCGCGGGCCTCGTCGAGCAAAGTGTCAGGCGTGGCGATACGGTCGATCAAGCCCCAAGCCAGCGCCTCGTCGGCCTCTATCTTTGCGCCCGCCATCAAGATCATCTTGGCGCGTGCGGGGCCAATCAAGACGGCCAGACGCGCGGGGTCCAAGGGCTGCGGCAGAAAGCCCAGTTTCATCACCGGGTAGAAGAACTTCGCGCCCGGCACCGCCAGCCGGATATCACAAGCCAGCGCCATGCCGAATGCACCGCCTGCAAGCGTGCCGTTCAGCGCCGCAATGGTCAGGCAGGGCAAGCCTGCAATCTGGCCGGAAAGCCGTTCCCATAGCGGCGATGTTGCCAGCCCCGCGCGGGCCGCTTCCAGATCGGCCCCGGCGCTGAACACGCGGCCCGCACCTGTCAGGATAATCGCCTTGGGTAGGTCCTTGCGCGCAGTGATCTCGCACAGGGTTTCCAGCATGTCGGGCGTCAAGGAATTGGCCTTGTCGGGACGGTTGAGGGTGATCGTCCACAGATCATCGGCCTGTTCGAAGGCAATCATGCAACCAACCCTACCCGCTTGCGAATGGCCCCGTCACGCAAGGACACTTCCTGTCCAACCCAAGCATCGGCATCTGCTGTGCACATCCATGCAAGCGCACGGGCGGGCCAGTCTGCTGGGATATGCGCATTCCAGTCCAACTGGCTGACAGCGTTGATGCCGCTGTCCCGAATGGTGCGCTGCATGTCGGTCGCTACAGTTCCGGGCGACAGGCTCATGATGCGCAGATGCGGCGCTTCCAGCGCAGCGACGCGCGTCAGCATCCATGCGCCCGCTTTGGAACTGCAATAGCCCCCCCACCCTTCCAACGGGTTATAGGCCGCGCCAGAGCCGACCGTGATGATCGTGCCACCCGGCTTCATGATTGGCATGGCCGCACGCAACCCGTGAAACACGCCCTTCAGGTTCACGTCGATCAGCCGCCCGAATTCTGCGGGGTCTGCCTGTGACACGGGCGCGATCGGGTCGATGATGCCCGCGTTGTTCACCAGCACGTCCAAGCCGCCAAACCGCGCTGTCATCTGCGCCACCGCGTCGGTGACTGCCGCATAGTCGGTCATGTCACAGGCAATGGGCAGAGCGCCTGTCTGCTGCGCCAATGCATCAAGCGCAGCAGCATAGCGCGCCACCATGCCCACATGCGCACCCGCTTGCGCGAAGATGCGCACGGCCTCTGCCCCGATCCCACGGCTGGCCCCTGTGATCAGAACTGCTTTGCCCTTCAGCGATGACAGGTCAACGGACATGCTCTTTCCCTCAATAGTCGCGCTCGAAAAACAACCCGATGCTGGAGCGCCCTTCGTTATTCACCTGACCGCGCGCAGTCAAAGAGGGTGACAGGTCAATGTTGATGGACACTTCGCTGTCGCCCTGCGGGTTCACTTCCAGATCGGTATAGACGTTTTCCGTCAGGTAGCGGCCCACGCGCAACGAGGTGTCGCCCTCCTCATCAGTGCGCACATCCAGATCGTCCAGCCCAATATTGCGGCGCAAACGTTCCAATATGCCTTCGGACCGCCCCGATAGTGTGGCCAGAGACGACGCGAGCTGCGCGGCCTGAAACAAGCTGAGCGTCTCAAACCCCCGCCCAAACAGCAGCAAGGACACGATTTCTTCTTGCGGCAATTCCGGGCTGGATTCGAACAGGATTTCCGGCTCGTTCGCGCGGCCTTCCAAGACAATGCGCGCGTTCACGCCCTCGCGCTCGGTCGAGGCGATGAGCCGCACAAACGGCATGAAATCACCCTGCAAACTGGCGAACCCTTCGTTCAGGGCAAAGCGGTTGCCCAGCAGGTCCAGCCGCCCCCGGATCAGATTGAACTGGCCGATGGGAATGACATCGGCGGTGGTGCCCGTTAGGCGCAGATTGCCGCCCAATTCTGCATCCAAACCACGCCCACGAATGAAGATCCGGTTGGGTGCAGCGATCTCTATGTCGAGTGGCGAGGGGAAGCGCGAACGGCCATGGGTTTCGCCCGAAAAAATACCGGCGCGAGCGCGGGTGGTTTCTGCCTCGGTGCTTTCTCCAACATGCTGAATATCGGGTGGAATATAAGCAGGCCCCGTCAGCCCAACACGCGGAATGCGCAGCTCCATGCTGTCAAACTGCAAACGCCCGGACAGGGCCGGTCCCCGTGCCAAGGTTCCCGAAATATCAAGATTGCCAGATACCGACAATTCGAAAAGCTGCGGGTCGATCACGCGCAAGGCATTCAGGCGGGCTTGCAAACTGCCATTGAAGGGCGGAACAAGATCAACCCCACCCTGTAGCGTAAGGCTGCCGCCTTGGGCAGATTGGCTGGACAGGTCGATCTGGGCCTGCCCGCCCGCCAGATCGGCGCGCGCGCGCAGATCCGACAACCGCACGCCGCGCCGGGGATCAACCACGGTCACACCATCCATCGTGGCTGTGCCGCTCAACGACCCAAGCTGCAACGGCCCGCGCAAGACCATGTCAAAGCGCGCCGGCCCTTGCACCGAGCGTGGCTCTATGCGCGGGTTGACCAGCGCTATATCGGTGCTGCCGGTAATACGCAGATCGGATTGCAACGTTTTCGACAAGGTGCCAGCAACGGTCACATTCAGGCCCGCCGGGCCATTTGCAGTCAGATCCAGCGCATAAGCGTCCCCCGTGTCGCGCGCCTGCCCCGAAAGCGCCAAGGACCCGGTAATCCCGGGTGCGACAAGGGCCAGATCGGCCAGCCGTGCCTCTAGTGTCAGGTCGGGGCGACCCTCGCGCAATTGTCCTGCCACGCGGGCAGAGAGCGCGGGGCCATCTACCGCCAGCCGTTCCAGCAACACGAGGTCGGGTTTCGCAAGGGCGTCGATCTGCACAATATGGCGCCCTGCCAGCACGCGGTCCGCGGCCTGCGCCCCGAAGGCCAGATCACGGGTTTCCGCGCTCAGCGACAGGCGCCGATCCTGCCCCACTTCGCGCAAGGCAGCGGTGCCGCTGACCCCGCCCCGGAACCCGGGCCGCACCGCGCCAAGGTTGGGCAGGGCAAAGCTGCCATCCAGCACGGACGCGCCCGGATCAACGCGGCCTTGTGCTTGCGCGGTCAGCGTGGGGTTGTCCAATTGCAGGCGGGTCAGATCAAAGGCCGCACCATCGCGTTGCCCCGACAAGGTAAGCCGGGTTTCGCCGCGCAACGCACGGTCCAGATCGGGTTGGCCAATGGCCAGATCGGACCCGGTCGCGGTCAGGTCCAGCGCTGCCGTGTCGGGCGCGCCACTGAGCGTGACATCGGCCTGAACCTGCCCGCCATATTGCGCACCAAGAACGGACAAATCCGCCACGCGCAAACGGCCCGACAGGTCCCAAACCTCTGCCGAGACTTGACCCGACACATCTGCCGTCAGCGTTTGGGCCTCTGCCCGGAATTCGCGCAAGGTGATCTGACCATCCGCACCAAGGGCCGATAGCGTGATTAGGCTGTCCTCTGCCAAAAGCGCATCAAGCTGCGGCTGTTCCAAGGTCAGATCGCGGCCGGTCAGGGTGCCAGTCAGGTCGAACCGGTCACGCTCTGGACCAAATACGCCGCTCACTTCAGCATCAACCGCGCCACCAAGGGGCCGCCCAGCCAAGCCAGACAGGCGCGAGATATCGGTGTAGGCCGCGCGTACATCCGCTTCGACCCGGCCACCTTCCAGCCGGGCGCGGCCTTGCAGCGCATAGTCGCGCCCTTCCAGCAAGAAACCCGGCATGAGGAAAGGCTGCCCCTCGCGCCAGATGAAGGCAATCGAGCCGCTGACATTGCGCCCCAGCGCCGAGCCCAGATCCGGGTCGCGGGCAGACAAACCAAGGGTCGAGAAATCGACGAGCGCATCAATCGTATCGCGATCTTCACCAAAGGCTTGCGATGTGATCCGGCCCAGCCCGTTCATGAACAACGATTCAACCGCGAAATCGCCATTGTCGAAAGCGATCAGGTCCAGCACCAATTCCCAATCTTCGCTGCGCGCGGCGTCAAAGCTCAGTTGCAGGTCGGCACTTTCCACGCTGGTATCGGCCCCGGCCAAGGGCAAAAGAACACGCGCGCCGCTCGGGTCAACCAGCGATCCGCGCAGGTCGATCAACTCTGGCAAGCCTTCTGTCCCAATGCGCGCCCGCCCATCGACCAACAGGGTTTGCGTGCGCACGCTCAGCGCATCGAGCGACAAGCGGCCATCTTCAAAGCGGCGCGCGCGAGTCGTGAAGCTGCTCTCCTCCCCGAAAAACGGGTGATAGGCTTCGGCCAACAAAGGGCGCAGGTCGCCCGTCAGGTTCAGCGCGACGGCCTGCTGCACACCCGGCTGGGCGGTCTGCAATTCGAACCGGCCCTGAACGCGTGGCGCGCCATCCGTCGCCAACCGAATATCGGCGGCGAAATCTTCGATGGGGCCTTCGCCCTCGACCCGCAATTCGGCAGAGGGCAGGCCCGGCACGTTCAGACGCGACACGGCAATGCCGCCGGGGGCTTCCACCGCTTCCAGCACCAACGACAAGATGCGAGTTTCGTTGGAAAAGGCCGCATCAAGCGTGAAGCGCCCCTCGACTGCATCCAGCCGCTCCAGCGCAAGGGTGGCAGACCCAGCCCCCGCCGCCAGATCGGCACGTCCGCTGACACCGGCCCGCACCGCTTGGCCCAACAGCTCTGGGGCCAGCGTGACTTCGGCCAAGGCCAAGGTCCCCAACTCGACCGAGACGGGCAATTCCGGCAATTCGAACCTTCGGAAAGGTACCAATTCGTCGGAGGGTGGCGCGACAGGCATGCGCAGCACATCGACCCGTGCCGCTGAAATCTCGGAAATCTCGATCCGGCGCTGAAACAGGGCCGCACGGTTCCATTGCAATGCCCCGCCAGTTATGCGCAGCCAGATGCCATCATCATCCGCGATCGTCATCTCGTCAAAGGTGGCGCGCGATGACAAGGCACCTTGAAAATTCGTGATGCGCACGGCCCGGCCCCGGTCAGACAGGCTATCTTGCAAAATGCGTGTCAGAAAGCCGACATCGCTTTCATCCGCGTCAGGCAGGCCCGCATCTTGAGCGAAAGCCGCCAAGCCCATAGTCAGGGCCAACACACAAGCGAACCAAAGGCGGCGCATCAGAAGGCCTGCCCAATACCAAGATAAAGCTGCGCACCCTGCCCTGTGCCGCCGCGCACCGGAAAGCCCACATCCAGCCGCAAGGGACCGATAGCAGTGTCGTAGCGCAGGCCAATTCCCGCGCCCGCATGCCAGTCAGACGCGCCCGCGAACGTTCCGGCAGAGACGTAACCCGCATCCGCAAAGGCTGCGAGGCCGATTGTATCGGTCGCCTTCATGCGCAATTCCAGCGAGGTCGCGGCAAAGCCCTTTCCGCCGGAAAAGACGCCGCCAGTGGTCGTGCCCAAGCTGCGATACGGCTGGCCACGCACCGACCCGCCGCCTCCCGAATAAAACAGAAAGTCACGCGGTGTGGCCAGCAAGCTTGGGCCATAGACCGCCCCCAATTGCGCGCGCCCGGCCAAGATAAAGCGTTCACCCAAAGGATAATAGCCCCGCATATCTGCGGTCGCGCGGAATCCGGCGCCTGTTCCCGAACTGCCGAAGAAGGGCGTCAGGCTGGCGTTCAGATAGTAGCCCGACCGTGGATTGCGTTCATCGTCGCGCCGGTCATAAGTTACGTCGAAGGGCACAAGAAACAGCCTATAGTCCCCACGGATTCCCAAACCCGGGCCGAAATCGGCGCGTTCGGCCAGCAGGCCAAACCCGCCAGAAAAGGTCAACGAATCGCTGTAGCGATGCACCAGTTTGACATCGGCCCGAATGCGGCGCGCTTCGAAATCGCGCTCTTTCTCGGTTTCGGCAATAGCCTCGAAGGTCAAGGTTGTATCGGGCGTGAAGGTGGCCGGGCGTGAGAATTCCACGCCAAGGCTGTAATCCAACCCACCTGTGCGCGCGCCCAGCCCATCGATCATCCCCTCTATGCGAAACCGCTCTGCTCCGCCCAAAAGGTTGCGGTGCAGCCAGAACCCCGTGACCTTGCCACCGCGTTCGGTGTCATATTCAAGACCCGCCCCAATGCGGCGAGGCAGGGCCTCGACCACAGAGGCAGAAATATCCAAGCTACCGTCTGGGTTTGCCGCCTCTGCCTCGCGCAGGGCGGCGGAAGAAAACGTCCCCGTGGCGCGCAAACGCTGCGCAGCACGGTCGATCTCGTCTGGGTCGAACACCTCGCCCGTGGGCAGACCCGCGATCTCGACAATGCGCTCTGCGCGGACGTTTTCTTGCCCATTCGGTCGCAGATCACCAAATCTCAGCCGTGGGCCGGGGGTTAGGGTAATCGCCACATCCAGCGATTGTGACGGGTGGCTGGCAGTGATGGCCTGCGCGGTAGGTGAGGCCTTGGCGTGGCCCTGTGCGCGCCATTGGTCGATGGCAGCGCCGGTGGCGTCGCGAATAACGGTGCTGCGCGCAGGCGCGCCAGAAACAAAAGCGGCGGGCAAGGTCGTGCCCTCGGCCAAAGGCGCAATCTGCGCGCGCCCGAAGGAAAATGCCGGGCCGGGCACCATGTCGACCACGATCTGACGCACCCGTGCCGGCGGATCGAGGGGAGAGATATCCGCCGCCTCGCGCCCATCCATGCGGACCGAAATTTGCGGGGCATAGTACCCCTGTTCGTAAAAGACGCCGATCAACCGTCCATATTCCGCGCGCGCGGTGGAGAATATCTCCAGAGCATCGGCGACATTCTGGGACTGCGCCTGTCGCAAGAGCGACGCGCGTTCCAATTCGGTTCGCAAAACGTCGGACCCGCCATTGACCCGAAACTGCAAATCGGAAAACGCCCATGCGGGAGAGGCCAGCAAAAGCCAGACTAACAACGCCTTTCCCAGTCGCACAACTGGTCGCGTCATCTTACCCGTTACAGAATTGACCAACCGGTCCACCGCTTTGCCAGTTAAGTTCCAGCTTGGGCTTCGTTGTCGCAGATCGGACTTCACACGACAACTCGAATCTCCGGTAGCATGGCGTGATCCCGCCAACACGACGCGCCTTTGCCGCGACTTGGCGCACTATTGTCGGCACAGCCCCAGAGTGCTATGTGCCCGCCAAGTTTACACATTCACGCAAGGAGCTTGGGCTTATGGCGCAGGACTACATTGTTCGCGATATCTCGCTGGCCGAATTCGGCCGCAAAGAACTGGATATTGCCGAAACCGAAATGCCCGGCCTGATGGCGCTGCGCGAAGAATTCGGCGAAGCGAAGCCGCTGAAAGGCGCACGCATCGTGGGTTCGCTGCATATGACGATCCAGACCGCCGTGTTGATCGAAACCCTAACCGCGCTCGGGGCCGATGTGCGTTGGGCGTCGTGCAACATCTATTCCACCCAGGACCACGCGGCAGCGGCGATTGCGAAAGCGGGCGTTCCGGTTTTCGCAATCAAGGGTCAGACGTTGGAAGAGCATTGGGATTATCTGGACAAATCCTTCATGTTCGCTGAGGGCGCGAACATGATCTTGGATGATGGCGGCGATGCCACGCTTTACGTGCTGCTGGGTGCACGCGCCGAAGCGGGCGAGGATATCATCCCCGTCCCGCAATCCGAGGAAGAAGCCGTCATCAAGGCGCAGATCAAGAAGCGCATGGAGCAAAGCCCCGGCTGGTTCACCAAAACGCGCGACGCGATCAAGGGTGTGTCCGAAGAAACCACCACCGGCGTGCACCGCCTGTATGACCTGCACAAGAACGGCCAACTGCCCTTCCCGGCGATCAACGTGAACGATTCCGTGACCAAGTCGAAATTCGACAACAAGTATGGGTGCAAGGAATCGCTTGTCGACGGCATTCGCCGTGCGACTGACACGATGATGGCCGGCAAAGTCGCCGTGGTCTGCGGCTATGGCGATGTGGGCAAAGGCTCCGCCGCCAGTTTGCGCGGCGCTGGTGCCCGTGTGAAAGTGACGGAAATCGACCCCATCTGCGCGCTGCAAGCCGCGATGGACGGTTTCGAGGTGACGGTGCTGGAAGACGTGGTCAAGACCGCCGACATCTTCATCACCACGACCGGCAACAAGGATGTGATCCGCATCGAGCATATGCGCGAGATGAAGGACATGGCGATCGTCGGCAATATCGGCCATTTCGACAATGAAATTCAGGTCGCGGCGCTGAAGAACCACAAATGGACCAATATCAAGGACCAAGTGGACATGATCGAAATGCCTTCGGGCAACCGCATGATCCTGCTGTCCCAAGGTCGCCTGCTGAACCTTGGCAACGCCACGGGCCACCCGTCTTTCGTGATGTCCGCGTCCTTCACCAATCAGGTTCTGGCGCAGATCGAATTGTGGACCAAGGGCAAGGACTACCAGCCCGGCGTCTACCTGCTGCCTAAGCATCTGGACGAAAAGGTCGCGCGCCTGCATCTTGACCGCATTGGCGTGAAGCTGACGGAACTGAAGCCTGAACAGGCCGAGTATATCGGCGTAACAGTCGAAGGCCCGTTCAAGCCAGAGCATTACCGCTACTGACGTCACGCAGCCGTTACCGGCGCATTCTATTCGAGGCTCCATCACTCGCCCGATGGAGCCTTTTCTCATGCGCGTGTCTTTCCTTGCCCTTCTGGCCACCGGCGCGCTTGCCGCCCCCGCTATGGCGCAGTCCAACTTCAACCGCATCGCATCCTTCCCGGTTGCGCTGAACACCCCCGATGCCGAAGAAACCTCGGCAGAGATCATTGCCGCGACCGGCGACGGTATAACACTGGTCTATTCCGACAGCCCCGCGGGCGTGATCGGGTTTATTGACATCACCGACCCGACCAATCCGCAGGCTGCTGGTGTGTTCACCCTGCCCAATGGCGAACCGACCGCCGTGTCCGCCCTTGGTCAGACCGTGTTCGTTGCTGAAAATACCGCTGAAAGCTTCACCAACCCGTCGGGCGTGCTGCACGCGATTGACGCGGGCTCGCGCGAGGTAATCGCGTCTTGCGACCTTGGTGGCCAGCCCGACAGCACCGCCGTAGCCCCCGATGGCAGCTTCATCACGGTTGCCATAGAAAACGAGCGCGATGAAGACGCGGGCGATGGCCGCGTTCCGCAAATGCCCGCCGGTTACTTGGTCATTCAGCCCTTGGGCGACAATGGCAGCATGGATTGCGCCGCGCAAATCCGCGTGGACCTGACGGGCCTCGCCGCCGTTGCTGGCGAAGACCCGGAGCCGGAATTCGTGGACGTGAACGCGAATGGCGAGATTGTCGTCACGCTTCAGGAAAACAACCACATCGCGGTCGTGTCCTCGACCGGCGACGTGCTGAGCCATTTCTCCGCCGGTTCGGTCAGCCTTGAAGGTATCGACACGACCGAAGAAGGCGCGCTGATCTTCACCGAAAGCCTGTCCGATGTTCCGCGTGAACCCGATGCCGTGCAGTGGATCGACACTGACCACGTCGTGATCGCCAATGAAGGCGACATGGATGGCGGCAGCCGCGGCTTCACCGTTTTCCGCCGTGACGGGACCGAGGTTTTCGAAGCTGGCACATCGTTCGAACATGCCATCGTCCAGATCGGCCACTACCCGGAAGAACGGTCCGGCAACAAGGGGATCGAACCCGAAGGCATGGAATTCGGCACATTCAACGGAACGCCGATGATGTTCCTGCTGGCCGAACGCTCGTCGGTTGTCGGCGTTTACGACATGACTGACCCTACCGCGCCCGCGCTGGCTCAACTTCTGCCCTCTGGCACCGCGCCCGAAGGTGCCATCGCCATTCCGGGCCGCAACCTGCTGATTGTCGCAAACGAATATGATGGCCGCGAAGATGGCGCCGCGCCCTCGCACGTCATGCTGTTCGAATATCAGGACGCAGCCGCCGTTTATCCGCACCTGACCAGCGCAGGCATGGACGAACTGACCGGCTGGGGCGCGATCTCTGGTCAGGTCATGGCCGAAGATGGCACCATCTACGCCGTGTCCGACAGCTTCTACGGCATGCAGCCGACCATCTTCCACATCGACGTGTCGCAAAC
>CAYNWX010000107.1:0-44909 GCA_964401005.1 uncultured Natronohydrobacter sp. | reverse complement strand
CGCGGCTGCGCCGCGACTCCCCCGGGATATTTTTGCAAGGATGAAGGAGCAGCCATGGCACGCGCAGGGATCCCGCTTCTGGCGGTTTTGATTGACGCCGACAATTCGTCGCCCAAATGGGCCGAGGCGATTTTCGAGGAAATCGCGAGCTTGGGCGAGGCGAGCGTGCGGCGCATATACGGCGATTTCTCGCGCAGCCAGATGTCGGGCTGGCAGGACAAGCTGCCCAGCCTTGCGCTGGTGCCGCATCATCAGCCCGCCAATACGGTGGGCAAGAATTCGTCTGACATCGCCCTGGTGATCGACGCGATGGATTTGCTGCATTCGGGCCGGTTCGATGGCTTCGTGTTGGTCAGTTCCGACAGCGATTTCACGCGGCTGGCGTCGCGCATCCGCGAACAGGGCTTGGATGTCTATGGCATTGGGCAGCAGAAAACGCCCGAAGCCTTCCGCAAAGCCTGCAAGCGGTTCATCTTTGTCGAGAATATTTTGCCAGAGGCCGCGCCTGAAACCGGCAAGCCCAGCGGCAAAGCGCATCCCGCTCAGGCCGTGCCGCTGATCAAGGCCGCGATGCAGGCGATCGACAAGGACGAGGAATGGTTCTCGCTTGGTCCATTGGGCCAGTTCATTGTCGCGGCGAACCCCGATTTTGACAGCCGTAACTATGGCTGCGCGAAGCTGAGCGAATTGGTCAGCCGCGCAGGTGTGTTCGAGCTGCGCAAAACCACAGGCAACGCGATGCAGGTGCGGCTGAAACCCTAGACATGAGGCATCGCGCCCCTTATCTGCACGATCATGGCAGAAAAATCGGACCCGAATTACAAGATCATCGCTGAAAACCGCCGCGCGCGGTATGATTACGCAATCGAGAGCGATCTGGAATGCGGGATCATGCTGACCGGGTCCGAGGTGAAATCGCTGCGCACAGGCAAGGCGAATATTGCGGAAAGCTATGCGGCGGTGGAAGATGGCGAGTTATGGCTGGTCAACAGCTATATCGCGCCGTATTTGCAAGCCAAGACCTTTGGCCATGACGAAAGACGGCGGCGGAAGATGCTGGCCTCGCGTAAGGAATTGGCGCGGCTTTGGGCGGCCACGGCCAAGGACGGCATGACGCTGGTGCCGCTGGTGATGTATTTCAACCACCGCGGGCTGGTGAAGCTGAAGGTCGGCGTCGCCAAGGGCAAGAAGCTGGCCGACAAACGCGCGACAGAGGCCAAACGCGACTGGGACAAGCAAAAGCGCCGCTTGATGAAGGAACTCGGCTAGAGAAATAGCGCCAGCAGCCACGGGGCCAGAAGCGCCGTGACGATAGCGTTCAGCGCCATGCCGATGCCTGCGAAGGCACCCGCCTGCGGGTTGACCTGCAAGGCCCGCGCCGTGCCGATGCCATGCGCGGCCACCCCCACCGCCAGCCCGCGCGCACGCCAATCGGTAATGCGCAAGGCGTTCATCAAGGGCGTGATGACCACCGCGCCGACCATGCCCGTCATCACAACCAGAACCGCCGTCAGCGTGGGAGAGCCGCCAAGCGATTGGCTAATGCCAAGCGCCACCGGGGCCGTGGTGCTTTTGGGCGCGAGTGTCGCCAGCATGTCGGGCGCTAGGCCCAGCGCACGGCCCAAGGCAAGGGCCGTGGCCATCGCGGTCAATGACCCGGCGAGCAATGCCGCCATGATGGGCAAAGCCGCACGGCGCACGGTCGCGCGATGGGTCCAGAGTGGCACGGCCAGACACACTGTGGCTGGCCCAAGCAAGAAGTGGACGAATTGCGCCCCCTCGAAATAGGTGTCATAGCTGGTCTCCGTGGCCCAAAGCAGCAGGGCCAGAAGCACGACTGCCCCCGCCACGGGGTTGGCCAGCGGACGGCGACCTAGTCGCGCGGCTATCGCATCGGCCAATAGGTAGGCGACGAGCGTGGCGGTCAGCCACAGCAAGGGGCCGGTGGATAGGTAAGACCAAATCTCGGTAAAATCACGCATCGGGGTTGCGCTCTGTCAGGCGCGCGACCGCGCGGAACACCAGCGCACCCACAGCAATGGCCAAAACTGTGGACCCGACAAGCGCCACGCCAATGGCAAGCGCGTTTTCCCCGAGAAGCCGCAAATGCCCCACCACGCCCACGCCCGCTGGCACGAATAAAAGCGACAGGTGGCGCAAGATGCCCTCGCCCACTGGGCGCACGGCTTCAGCCAGCTTCGAGCTGATGAGCATGAGCGCGAAAAGCAGGGCCATGCCCAAGACAGGGCCGGGAACAGGCAGCGACAGCGCGCGTGACATCGCCTCGCCCGCAAGCTGGCAACATAGGATCAAGGCGAGCATGTGGATCATGCTAGACCAGCACGGCAGCCAGCGAATTGGTGACACTTCCCGTCACGCGCACACGGGCGATCTGGCCGATCTGGTCGTCCGGTGCCTGCACATGCACCGCGTGCAGATATTCGGATTTCCCGATCAACTGGCCGGGCAGCCGCCCGCGCTTTTCAAACAGAACCGACACTTCGCGCCCGACCATCGCGTCTTGCGTGGCACGTTGTTGCTCCGTCAGAAGCGCCTGCAAGCGATGCAGGCGGTCGCTGGCCACGTCATCGGGGACATTGGCACGCTCTGCCGCAGGCGTGCCGGGGCGGGCGGAATATTTGAAGCTATAGGCTTGGCCGTAATGGACCGCGCGGACCAGCGCCATCGTATCTTCGAAATCGGCCTCGGTCTCGCCCGGAAAGCCGACGATGAAATCACCCGACAAAAGCAAGTCGGGTCGGGCCTCGCGCAGGCGGTCTATCAGGCGCAGATAGGCATCAGCGCTGTGCTTGCGGTTCATCGCCTTCAAAATGCGGTCGCTGCCCGATTGCACGGGCAGGTGCAGGTAGGGCATCAGCTTCGGTTCATCCCCATGGGCGGCGATCAGGTCATCTTCCATGTCATTGGGGTGCGAGGTGGTGAAGCGAATGCGCTCCAGACCGTCGACCTTGGCCAGCGCCCGGATCAGACGCGCCAGCGTCCATGCGCCACCCTCGCCCTGCCCATGATAGGCATTCACATTCTGGCCCAGAAGCGTGATCTCGCGCACACCGCGCGCGACCAGATCGCGCGCCTCTGTCATGATGCGGTCCACCGGGCGCGACACTTCGGCCCCGCGCGTATAGGGCACAACGCAGAAGGCGCAGAACTTGTCGCAGCCTTCCTGCACGGTCAGGAACGCGGTCGGGCCGCGGCCCGCGCGCGGCCCTTTGGGCAGGTGGTCGAACTTATCTTCTTCGGGGAAATCGGTGTCGACCGCGCGGGCGCCTGCGCGCACGGCGGCTTCCATCGCAGGCAGACGGTGATAGGTCTGCGGGCCGACGACAAGGTCGACCAAGGGTTGGCGGCGCATGATCTCTTCGCCTTCGGCCTGCGCGACACAGCCCGCGACCCCGATTTTGAGGTCGGGATTGGCGGCTTTCAATGGCTTTAGGCGGCCCAATTCCGAGTAGACCTTTTCGGCGGCCTTCTCGCGGATGTGGCAGGTGTTGAGCAGGATCATATCGGCCTCTTCGGGCCGCTCTGTTGTCACATACCCCGACGCGCCCAAGGCTTCGGCCATGCGCTCGCTGTCATAGACATTCATCTGGCAGCCATAGGTCTTGATGAAGAGCTTCTTCGCCTCTGCCATGCCCGGCCCCTTTTTTGCTGTCGTGATCCGTGCTCACATAACCGCGCTTTGCGCTTGGGGCAAGCGAAGGGCGGCGCGCAATGGCAGATGGTCGGACGCGCGGCGCGCAAGCGGGCTGTCATGGGCGCGCAAGTCGTGCAGGTCCAGTTGTGGAGAGCAGATGATACGGTCCAGGGGCAGCACAGGCATCCGCGCAGGAAAGCTGGGCCGCGTCAGCGCCGAGCGTTTGACCGCCCGCAATTCGCGGCGCAAGGGCATCAGCCCGCAATCCGCACCCAGCCGCCATTCGTTGAAATCGCCCATCACAAGCGTCGGCCGCCCATCTGGCGCACCGACATGCCGCGCGAGAAGCCGCGCCTGCATCAGCCGCGACTGGCGCAGCAGGCCCAAATGCGCCGTAATCAGCCGCAAGGGTTGCCCGTTCAGGCGGATGTCGGCCACGATCGCACCCCGAGGCTCCAGCCCCGGCAGGGTAACGGCCTGAGCCTGTTCCAACTCTGCCCCGCGCAGCAAAAGGAGGTTCCCATGCCAGCCATGCGCTGCCTTGCCCAAGCGGTCGGTCAGTGCGATCGGGACAAGCCCCGTCTCGGCCTGCAAATAGCCGGGGTCCAGTACACCGCGCCTGTCACCAAAGCGGCGGTCCACCTCTTGCAGCGCAACAATATCCGCCCCCAGCTCTGCAATCACCTGCACTATGCGCGCGGGATCACGGCGCATATCGGTTCCGACCGCCTTGTGAATGTTGTAAGAGCTGACAATGGTCATGCTTGTCGCCTTGGCACTCTCCTTCTTCCAGACTATGCGAAGTTGTGCGCAGGGCAACAATACCCCGAAGCGATGAAAGAACCGTTACCGAAAGGCCAGCCCGTGCCGCAGGCAGAAAAGTGTGACGCACTCGTCATAGGCGCTGGCCCTGCCGGGCTGATGGCAGCAGAGGTCATGGCCCGCGCCGGTCGCCGCGTTACCATCTGCGAGGCCAAGCCGTCGCCGGCCCGCAAATTCCTGATGGCGGGCAAATCGGGGCTAAACCTGCTGAACGCCGCCCCGCTGCATGATCAGATCACAACCTATACAGAGGCCGCCGACTGGCTGGCCCCCATGCTGCGCGCCTTCGGGCCTCAGCAAATCCACGCTTGGGCTGAAGGGCTTGGCCAACCTCTGTTCACGGGCTCCTCCGGTCGTGTCTTCCCGCACGCGATGAAGGCTTCGCCACTGTTACGGGCTTGGCTGGCGCGGCTTGACGACTTGGGCGTAACCCTAAGGCGCGGCTGGCGCTGGACGGGCGGCGCATGCGACTTCGCCACACAGGATGGCCCGAAACACCTTGCACCACGCGTAACCGTCCTCGCTCTAGGCGGTGCAAGCTGGGCGCGCTTGGGCTCTGACGGCGTGTGGCGCGACCACCTCACGGCGCGCGGCATTGCGTGCACGCCCTTCCAACCCACGAATATGGGCTTTTCGGTCGCTTGGTCGGACCACATGACCCCGCATTTCGGCCAGCCGATCAAGGGCGTGCGGCTCATGGCAGGCACCCAAAGCCTGCGCGCCGAATTCGCGCTCACTGCGCGTGGGGTCGAAGGTGGTGGCATCTATGCGTTGTCGCGGCCCTTGCGCGAGGGGGCCGCCCTCACGCTTGATCTGTTCCCCGATCTCAGCGCCGCAGAACTGGACACCCGCCTTGCTCGCCGCCCCGCCAAGGAATCGCGCTCGAACCGCTTGCGCAAGGCGCTTGGGCTCTCAGGCGCGCGGCTGGCGCTGGTCAATGAATGCGCACGCTCGCTCGACGGCACAAGTTTGAAGGCGCTGCCCCTGCCCTTGGGCGGACCCCACCCGATGGACGAAGCCATCTCGACCGCGGGAGGCATCGCGCGGGCGGAACTCGACGACACCCTGATGCTGCGCAAATGGCCCGGCACTTTCGCAGCCGGTGAAATGCTCGACTGGGAAGCACCGACTGGCGGTTACCTGCTGACCGCTTGCTTGGCCACGGGCCATTGGGCTGGCACCCATTCGGCTCGATACCCCTAGTTCATCCTTGCAAAATATCCTGGGGGGGAGTCGCCCGGCACGGGCGATGGGGGCAAAGCCCCCTAGACGGCCCGCGTGTTCAAGCTGCGCTCGCGGACGGGCAAATGCACGATGGCTGAAAACAATCCAACCGCGACGCCCACCCACCACACAAGCGTGTAGTCGCCGTAAAGGTCATACAATTCGCCCCCCAGCCACACGCCCATGAAGCTGCCCAACTGGTGGCTGAAGAACACGATCCCGTAAAGCGTGCCCATGTAGCGCAAGCCGTAAATATGCGCAATCAGCCCGGACGTCAGCGGCACCGTCGCCAACCACAGAGCCCCCATCAGCAGCGAGAAGATCAGCACCGATCCGGGCGTGATGGGGGACAGGATGAACGCCGCGGCCACAACAGTGCGCGCCATGTAAATGCTGGCCAGCAGGTATTTCTTGGAATAGCGCTTGCCCAGCCATGCCGCGAAAATCGTGCCCGCGATATTGGCCAGCCCAATCAGCGAAATCGACACCGCGCCCAGAACCGAGGTTGTGCTGATGCCAAGTCCAGCCAGCATCCCATTCGGGTCGATCGGGCCGCACATTTCCGTCACCATGGCGGGAAAATGCGCTGTGATGAAGGCAAGCTGATATCCGCAGGAAAAAAAGCCCAGAAAGATCAGACTGAAACTCGGGTCACGGGCGGCCTGCCTCAAAGCCGCGCCCATGCTTTGCTCCAATTCGGCGCGGCTTGCAGGTGCGGGCGAGCGCATCATTGGCAGCGCAAGCATTGCAAGCAAGATCGCGGCGGCAAAGATCAGAAACACGGTCTGCCAGCTATAAAACCCCAGTAATATCTCGGCCACCGGCGCGCCAAATACCTGCCCCGCGCTACCTGCCGCCGTGGCAATGCCCAGCGCCAAGCTACGGTTTTCGTCTGACGCCGCGCGCCCGACCACGGCAAGGATCACGCCAAAGCCCGTGCCCGCGACGCCAAAGCCAACGAGGATTTCCAACCATTGGTGGGCTTCCGGCGTGACCGCGAAGGATGAGAGCACGAGCCCCGCTGCATAGGTGAGCGCGCCCAGTAAGATTGCTTTTCGGTCCCCGAAGCGTTCCGCCAGCGCACCGAACACGGGCTGGCCGATCCCCCAAGCCAGGTTCTGGATCGCAATCGCCAGCGAGAATTCGGCGCGCAACCAGCCAAATTCCTCGGCTATCGGGATCTGGAACACCCCGAAACTGGCGCGGATGGCGAAGCCGACCATGATGATGATGCAACCGCCAATCAGCACCGGTGTGATCAGGGGCGCGGAACGGTCGGGCATGGTCGCACCTAGGCAATAGATGCACTTAACATGTGCAAAAATTTCAGGACGGTCAAGCCACCATGGTTTCGGCTTGGGTCAGGTCCACGCTGACCAATTGGCTGACCCCGCGTTCGCCCATGGTCACGCCAAATAGCCGGTCCATCCGCGCCATGGTGAGCGCGTTGTGCGAGATGATGAGGTAGCGCGTCTCGGCACGGCGGGTCATCTCGTCAAGCAGGTCGCAAAACCGCGCCACATTGGCGTCGTCCAGCGGTGCATCGACTTCATCGAGCACGCAGATGGGCGCGGGGTTGGCCAAGAACACGGCGAAAATCAGTGCCAGCGCGGTCAGTGTCTGCTCGCCACCGGACAACAGAGAGAGCGTCGACAGCTTCTTACCCGGCGGCTGGCACATGATTTCCAGCCCCGCTTCCAACGGGTCATCGGATTCGACCAGCACCAGCCGCGCCTCGCCCCCGGTGAAGAGGTGCTGGAAAAGGTTGGCGAAATTCTCGTTCACCTTGTCGAAGGCCGCAAGCAAGCGCTCGCGCCCTTCACGGTTCAGCGCAGAAATGCCCGCGCGCAGCTTTGTGATAGCCGCTTCCAGATCGGCCATTTCCCGCACCAGCGTGTCATGCTCGGTCTGCACCTCGCGCGCGTCTTCCTCGGCGCGTAGGTTAACCGCGCCCAAGGACTCTCGTGCGCGCCGCAAGCGCGCAAGACTTTCTTCCAGCGTAGCGATTGCGGGCAAAGCCTCGGTGTCGATCTCAAGATCGTCCAGCAACGCCTGTGGGGTCGTCTCTAGCTCTTCCTCAATCCGGGCCGTGGCGCTTCGGGCGGCGTCTTGCGTTGCTTCGCGCTGCGCTTCTGCGCGGGCGCGGGCTTCGCGCGCGTCACTGCTGGCGCGTGTGGTGTCGCGCTCGGCCTCGGCGGCACTGCGTGCGGCGGCTTCGCCCGCTTTCAGCGCATCCTCAGCGGCAGCGGCGCGGGCTTCTGCGCGGCTGATTTCGTGGTGAAGGCGTTCGGCTTTTTGCGCCAAGGCCGCAGGTGCGTCTTGCGCAGCCTTCAGGCGACGCGTGGCCTCTTCCCGGCGCTCTGACAATTCCGCCACGCGGGACGACGCCGTGTCGAGCCGCGCCTGCCAGCCCGCCAGCGTTTTCGCAATATCTTGCGCGCGTGCCGCGCGGGCGGTGCTGTCGCGGCGCAACCCATCGGCCACGCCCCGCGCACCGACGGTGGCCGCGCGCGCCTCTGCGACTTGCGCGGCAAGCCGGTCCACCTGCAACCGTGACTGACCAAGATCGGGCAAATCTGCTTGCGCGGCCCGCAAGGCGGCAAGCCGTTCGGACAGATCCACCAGTTCCGCGCGTGCGCGGTCCGCCTGTGCGCCCTCCGTGTCGCGCTTCGTCGCCGCCATATCGCGCGCTGCCTGCGCCCGCGACGCCGCGCGCGCCGCGTCGGACAAGCGGGTCTCGGCAGAGCGGCGAGCTTCGCGGGCTTGGCGTTCGGCATTCGCCAGCGCGTCCAACCGCGCCTTGCGCGCCGCATGGGCCTGCGCCAAATCCGCCAATGTTGCGTCGGCTTGTTCCAAGTCAGTGCGCAGCGCGGCCAGTTGGTTGCGCTGTTGCAGACGTAGCGCGGTGCTGCTGGAGGCATCCTTGGCGGCGACATGCAACCCGTCCCAGCGCCACAAATCGCCCGCAAGCGTGACCAATCGTTGCCCCGGCAACAGAGCGGCTTGCAGGGCCTGTCCCTGTTCGGATGTCACGATGCCTGTCTGCGCCAAACGGCGGGCCAAAATAGCACTGCCGCCGACATGCGGGCTAAGCGGCGCGGCGCCGGAAGGCAAGGGCGCGGGCCGGTCATATTCAGGCAATTCGAGCCAGCCAGTGCCGCTATCTGCTTGAGGGTAACGCAGGTCATCGGCCAAGGCAGCCCCCAAGGCTTGCTCATAGCCGGGGGCCACGCGCAAATGGTCCAAAAGCTGCGTGCCTGCGCCCGCGTCGCGCGCAACCAGCGCGGCAAGCGCCGCTTCTTGCGCCTTCAGGCTGCGCGCCGTGCCTTCGGCATCGGACAGGGCAGCGCGGGCGGCGGCTTCGGCGGTCTGGGCATCTTGGCGGGCGGCTTCGGTTTCCGACAATGCGACCTCTGTTCGGGTCGCCAAATCTTCTGCCTGATGCGCGCTCTCCGCTGCGGTGGCAAGGGCGGCATTGGCTTGGGTAAGCGCCTGCACGGCGTCGGCCTGCGCTGCCTGAGCGCGCTCGGCTTGGTCGCGGGCCCGCGCTTCGGCCCGCACCGCATCCAATAGCGCACGGTCGACGCTTTGGGCTTCGGCCGAAAATTGGGCAAGCTCTTGCGTGGCCGCGCTGTGGTCGGCCTCTATCCGTGCCAGATCGGCGGCGCAGCGCTCTGCCTGCGCCTCTGCGGCCAGTTGGCGGGCCTCAGCCCCCTCTTCTTGCTTGGCCAGATCGGCTTGCTCGGCCCGAAGCTGGGCAATCGTGTCATGCGCGTCGGTGTTCAACGCGTCTTCGCGGGCGATGTCCTGATCCAATTGCGCGATATGGGCGCGCAGACTGCGCAGTTGCGCGGTGGCGCGCTCGGTCTCGGCGGACAGGGTTTGGCGTTCGACCTCTAGGCGCTGGCGCACGGCCCCAGCGATCGCCGCCTCTTCTCGCAAGGGGCCAAGAGCTTGTTCCGTCTGTTCGCGTGTCCGCGCGGCCTCTGACGCGGCCGCCTCTGCCTGTGCAAGCGCTGTCAGGGCCGCACGCAGGCGGCTGTCAGCCTCGACCCGCGCGATGTCGGCCTCGCGCCAGCGCAGGTAAAGCAACACGCCTTCGGTATGGCGTAGCTCTGCCCCGATTTTGCGGTAACGTTCGGCTTGCTTGGCCTGGCGCGCAAGGCTGGCAAGCTGGCCCGCCAATTGCTCGACCACATCGCGCAGGCGTTCCAGATTGGTCTCTGTGGCGCGCAGGCGCAGCTCGGCCTCATGCCGGCGTTGATAGAGGCCGGAAATGCCAGCCGCTTCTTCCAGAATGCGCCGCCGCGCTTTGGGCTTGGCGTTGATGAGTTCCGAAATCTGCCCTTGCCGCACCAGCGCGGGGCTATGCGCGCCGGTCGAGGCATCAGCAAATAGCATTTGCACATCGCGCGCGCGCGTATCCTTGCCGTTAATGCGGTACGCGCTGCCCGCGTCGCGGGTGATACGGCGCACGATTTCCAAAGTGTCGGCATCGTTGAACCCGGCAGGCGCAAGGCGTTGCGAATTGTCCAGATGCAACGTGACTTCGGCAAAATGCCGCGCGCTGCGGCTGTCGGTGCCTGCGAAGATCACGTCTTCCATACCAGAGCCGCGCATGGCGCTGGCCCGATTCTCGCCCATGACCCAGCGCAGGGCTTCCAGCAGGTTCGACTTGCCGCAGCCATTCGGCCCGACAACGCCTGTCAGCCCCGGATGGATAATCAAATCCGTCGGGTCGACAAAACTTTTGAAGCCGTTCAAGCGCAGGCGTGTAAACTGCATGGACCACCGGGGTTGCAAACATCTTAGACCGTGCCAAGCCCTCAGGCGCGGAGTCAAGTCGTTTTTCAATATGATGTGGACAAGCGAAACTTATCCACAAGATATGCGCCAACGGCGCGAAAACCACGCAGCACATGCGACGGCCTGTCGCAGTGCAATTCGACAGCAACATATTCATATTCATATTTATAAATATGATAGGAGGGCATTATGCCGACCGCAAAACCATCCGACACCTATTCGCCGCTCTACTTCCTGGCTTCGCTGGGTGCAGGCGGCCTGACCGTAACCTTCTTCATGTGGCTGATGTTCTGGATTCCGCATCCCGGCAAGACGGTTCCGGTGTTTGAAGACATCATGGCCGCGTTCGCTGCCGGCGACCCGGCCACACAAGCCATGATCGTGGCCGCAATGGCCGGGATCGCGTTCTTCGCGTTCCAGAACATCAAGCTGCTGGTCTGGAACCTGCAACGCTACAGCGCGTGGCGCAAAACTGAAGCCTTCGCAAAATTCGCCAAGACCAACGCGCACAGCCAAATTCTGGCCATGCCGCTGGCGCTGGCCATGGCCGTGAATGGCGGGTTCATCCTTGGGCTGGTCTTCGTGCCGGGCCTTTGGTCCATCGTGGAATATCTGTTCCCTCTGGCCATGATCGCTTTTATGGCCATCGGTGTGCTGGCGCTCATGCAATATGGCAGTTTCCTTGGCCGCGTGATGACCGAGGGTGGCTTTAACTGCGCGGCCAACAACAATTTCGGCCAGATTCTGCCAGCCTTTGCCTTGGCCATGGTCGGTGTGGGCATGGCAGCCCCTGCCGCGATGAGCACCAACGCCACCGTCGCGGGTCTTGCAATCGTCATCTCGACCTTCTTCCTGATGTCCAGCGCACTGATTGCCGCTGTCGGTTTGGTGCTTGGCCTACGTTCGATGATGGAAAACGGCGCCAATGCCGAAACCGCGCCAACGCTGCTGGTTATCGTGCCGCTGCTGACGGTTCTGGGCATCTTGATGATGCGCCAAGCCCATGGTCTGCATGTCCATTTCGGCGCAAACGAAGGCGACGGCGCGACGCTGGCCCTGACCTCGAAACTGCTTGCCACGCAAGTTGCGGTGCTGTTGTTTGGTGGCATGGTGCTGGTCAAGCAAGGCTATGCAAAGCGCTTCCTGTTCGGGTCCGAAAACTCTGCCGGGTCCTATGCCCTGATCTGCCCCGGCGTGGCCTTGTCCGTGATGCTGCACTTCTTTATCAATAACGGGCTGGTGAAAGCGGGCGTGATCGAGAAGTTTGGCATGGGCTATTGGTCTTTGACCCTACTGGCGATTGCCGCCCAGTTTTCG
Organism: uncultured Natronohydrobacter sp.; assembly: GCA_964401005.1. Classification (GTDB taxonomy): domain Bacteria; phylum Pseudomonadota; class Alphaproteobacteria; order Rhodobacterales; family Rhodobacteraceae; genus Roseinatronobacter. The sequence continues at coordinate 33,085 of CAYNWX010000107.1, read as the reverse complement.
ATGATCTGGATGGTATTTTTGCTGAACCGCCGCCATTTCGGCACACCCAAAGGTGCAGCCCCGGTTCCGGCGGAATAAGTCTGACCACAAGAATTGAGAACGCGCGGCCAGCTTCGCCGCGCGTTTTTTTTCATACATGCTCAATATCTTGCGGGGGGCTTGTGACAGCGCCGCCCATCTTGTGGGCAAAATCCCACCAGCGCAGGAAAGAATGCTTGCAACTGGGCGGCGCGATTGGCAGCATTACATAAGGTGAAGCGCCATTAAATGGGAGACCCGCTTGGGTATCAGCACCGCGACCCCCGTTGCCGGGGAAGTAGATGCGACACTGCATCTGGAATTTGCCGATAACCGCCTGCTGGTGGAATTGTGTGGCGAATATGACCGCAACCTCACTCAGGTCGAAAGCCAGCTTGGCGTGCAGATCGTGCGTCGTGGCAACCAGCTTGCGGTGATGGGCGACGCCCGCGCCGAAGCCGCCGATGTGCTGCGCGCGATGTATCAGATGGTGCAGGAACGCGGCACGCTGGAGCATGGCGACATCGCCGCGCTGATCCGTCTGGGCAACGCAGATATTGCCGCCCCCGAACAGATGGAGATGTTCCGCGCTGGCCGTCTGGAACTGCGCACGCGCAAGAAATCGGTGATCCCGCGCACCGAAGCGCAGCAGGCCTATACCCGCGCGTTGCTGGAATGCGAGCTGAATTTCGGTATTGGTCCTGCGGGCACCGGCAAGACCTACATCGCGGTTGCCGCCGCCGTGCAGATGTTTGCCGATGGCCATGTCGACAAGATCATCCTGTCGCGCCCTGCCGTGGAAGCAGGAGAGCGTCTGGGCTTTTTGCCCGGCGACATGAAGGAAAAGGTCGACCCCTACATGCAGCCGCTTTACGATGCGCTGAATGATTTCCTGCCCGGAAAACAGTTGCAAAAACTGATTGAAGAACGCCGGATCGAGATTGCGCCCTTGGCCTTCATGCGCGGGCGCACGCTGTCGAATGCGTTTGTGCTGCTGGACGAGGCGCAGAACGCCACCGAAATGCAGATGAAAATGTTCCTGACACGCCTTGGCGAAGGGTCGCGCATGGTTATCACCGGCGACCGCAGCCAAGTGGATTTGCCACGCGGCGTGCAATCGGGCCTGCGTGCCGCAGAGCGCATTCTGGAGGGCGTCGAGGGCATTCGCTTCAGCTATTTCACATCGTCCGACGTGGTGCGCCACCCGCTGGTCGCTCGTATTATCCGTGCCTATGAAAAAGACGAGGAATCGAGTGGCTGACCTGATCGACCTTGTGCATGAGGGCGGTGATTGGGACCTGACCGCGCTGCACGATCTGGCAGAGCGGGCAGCGTGCGCCACACTTGCACATCTGGACTTGCCTGCTGCCGAGTATGAGATTGCCTGCCTTGCCTGCAGCGATGCGCGCATTGCAGAACTGAACGCGCAGTTCCGCGCCAAGGCGGTGCCGACCAATGTGCTAAGTTGGCCAGCTTGGAATCTGTCAGCCGAAGAGGATGGCGGTTTGCCCGACCTGCCGCCCGAAGGCGACCCCGACGACCCCGAATCGCTTGGCAATATAGCGCTCGCCTATGAGACCTGCACGCGCGAAGCGCTAGACCAAGACAAAGCCTTGAGCGCGCATCTGTTGCATCTGGTCGTTCATTCCGTGTTACATCTTTTAGGATATGATCATATCCGTGACAAAGATGCCGCGTTGATGGAAGAAACTGAAATCGCGATACTTGCCAGCATGGGTGTGCAAAACCCATATGAGGTGGGGGCCGTTGTGCCCTCGTAATGCCGGAAAGGACCAATGGGCGACACGACAGACGGATCTAGCGCGGCGCAAAGCGCGCAAGACGTAACCGATTCCGAACCTAGGGGGCTGTTCAGCCGCTTGTTCGATGCACTCTCTCCTGACGATGCCGAAGGGCAAGGCGAACGCCTTGGGCGAACCTTGCCGGGCTTGGCCAATTTGCAGCGCATGCGCGTGGAAGATGTGGCCGTTCCCAAGGCGGAAATCGTGGCCCTGAACCACGATGCCAGCCTGAAAGACATTGTCGCGGAATTTCGCAATTCGGGCTATTCCCGTATTCCGGTCTATGAGGACACGCTCGACAAGCCCATGGGCCTGTTGCTGCTGAAGGACTTGGCACTTCATTACGGGTTCAATGGCCATCATGAACTGGACCTTGCGCCCCTGTTGCGCCCGATCCTTTATGTGCCGCCCTCGATGCCCTTGTCAGTGCTGTTACGCAAGATGCAGGCCGAACGCTCGCATATGGCGCTGGTGATCGACGAATATGGCGGTGTGGATGGTCTGGTCACGATCGAAGACCTGCTGGAACAGGTGGTGGGCGAGATCGAGGATGAGCACGACACCGAAGACGAGGTGACGATCCAGAAGATCGATGAGTCAACCTACATGGCCGATGCCCGCACCACGCTGGAAGAGCTGGAAGACATGCTTGGCATTCCGCTGGCCGATGCCGACCTGGATGAAGAGGTCGACACGCTGGGTGGGCTGGTCTTCGTGCTGACCGGCCATGTCCCCGTGCGCGGAGAGGTGATCGCGCATCCTTCGGGTCTGGAGTTCGAGGTGATCGACGCCGACCCACGCCGCATTCGCCGGTTGCGTGTGCATTTGCCCGAAACCCCGCGTAGCGCGGCGCAATGATCCTGCCCCCCCGGCTTCTGGCCGCGCCTGTCTTTGGCGCGGTCATGTCGCTGGGGCAAGCGCCACTGGGCTGGTGGTGGGCAACCCTTCTTGCAGGCATAGGGCTTTTCGCACTGCTTCCACAAATTCCGCGCGCTGCGATGCGCTGGCTTTGGCTGGCAGGCATCGGCTATTTCGGCGTTGCCCTATTGTGGATCATTCAACCTTTCTTCATCAACCCGGTCGCCCATGGCTGGATGGCCCCGTTTGCGCTGGTTCTGATGGCGGGCGGGATGGCGCTATTCTGGGCAGGCGCGGGGCTGATGGCGCGCTTCGGCCCGGCCATGGTCGCCGTGGCGCTGCTGGCGCTGGAACTGCTGCGCGGCTGGGTGTTCACAGGCTTTCCATGGGCCATGCTGGGCCATGTGCTGATTGACACGCCGCTTGTGCAGCTTGCCAGCCTTGGCGGCGCTGGGCTTTTGTCTGGGCTGGTGCTAGTTGTCATGGTGTTGCCCGTGCAGGCACAGATGCGCGGGCGGGCATTTGGCGGCGTTGCGGCTTTGGCGCTTTTGGCTGGCGCTTGGGGCTGGGGGCTGGCTCGAATACCCGACACGCCTATGCCCTCGGGGCCAGTGGTACGCCTTGTCCAACCCAATGCGCCCCAAGAAGAAAAATGGGACCAAGACCGCGCCCTCTTTTTCTTCGAGCGGATGCTGGCGCAGACCGCCGCCCTTGCACCTGCCCCGCCGGACTTGGTTGTCTGGCCTGAAACCTCGGTGCCGTTCTTGCTCAGCTATCCGGGTGCAGCCTTGATCCTGATGGCCGAAGCTGCAAGCACGCAAGGGCCAGACACGACCATCGCCTTTGGTGTTCAACGGCTGGATGCCGGGCGCTACTACAACAGCCTTGCGCTTCTGGATACGGCCGGGCGCGTGGGACAGGTCTATGACAAGCACCATCTGGTGCCTTTTGGCGAATACATCCCCTTTGCAGACTGGATCGCGGGCAGCCCCGTGGGCGGATTGGCAGGCCAAGCGTTGCAAGGCTATAGCGCCGGGCCGGGGCCGCGCTTGCTGGACCTTGGCCCGCTGGGCCGCGCGCTGCCGCTGATCTGCTACGAGGCAATCTTTCCCCGTCACACCCGCACCGCCACTCGCCCCGATTGGTTGCTGCATGTCACCAATGACGCGTGGTTCGGCACCCTGTCCGGCCCCTATCAGCATTTGGCGCAAGCACGGCTTCGGGCGGTGGAACAACGCCTGCCGCTTTTGCGCAGCGCCAATACCGGCATCAGCGCCGGGTTTGACGGCTATGGCCGCCCGCTTGGCAGCATAGCGCTTGGGATGGATGAGTTTCTGGACATCGCCCTTCCGCCCGCTTTGCCGCCCACGCCCTATGCGCGCTGGGGCGATGGGCCGCTTTGGGCGCTGCTGGCGGCACTTGCGCTTGGCATAGCGGCGGCGCGCAGGGTCAGATAAGGCCCGACACAAGTTCCGGGATGGTGGCGTGTTCCGCGATCTGGCATGCGGCTTGAAACGCGGCAATGGCAGCCTGTGCATCGGCCTCTGTCGTGGCATGAACAAGGGCAAGCGCATCGCCCCGACTGACATCTGCACCGATCGGCATGATCGCGGAAAAGCCGACACGCGGGTCGATCGTATCAGCCGCCGCGCGCCGCCCGCCGCCCAAGCCGATCACGGCCTGACCCAAGGCGCGGGTGTCATAGGCCGCCACCATCCCGGCGCGAAGTGCAGGAACCGGAACGATGACGGGCGCGGGCATCAGGTAGGCGGTGGCATGTTCAAGCAAATCGCGCGGCCCGCCAAGGCCTGCAACCATACGCCCGAAATGCTCTGCCGCGCGGCCAGAGGCAAGCGTGGCGGCAATCTGTGCGCGCCCGTCAGCAGCATCGCGCGCAAGGCCAGAAAGCATCAGCGCTTCTGCCCCCAGAACCAAGACCATCTCTTGAAGGCGCGGCGCGGCAGGCGCGTTTCCCTGTAGCAGGTCCAATGCGACCCACAATTCCACCGCGTTGCCCGCCGCCGGGGCAAGTGGCTGGCTCATATCGCTGAGCACCGCACGGGTTGGGCAGCCTGCGCGGGTTGCAACCTCGACCAAGGTTTGCGCCAAGTTGCGGGCAGCCTGCGCATCGGCCATGAACGCGCCAGAGCCGGTTTTCACATCCAGCACCAACCCTTGCACCCCGGCGGCAAGCTTTTTCGACAGGATCGACGCCACGATCAGCGGTTGCGAGGCAACCGTCGCGGTCACATCGCGGATGGCATAAAGCCGCCGATCCGCCGGGGCCAGATCCGCACTCGCCCCCACAATGGCGCAGCCTGCATCTGCCACCACGGCGCGCAGGCGTGCAGGGTCTGGGCTAGCATTGTAGCCGGGGATCGCTTCCAGCTTGTCGAGCGTGCCGCCCGTATGCCCCAAACCCCGACCAGAGATCATCGGAACGACCGCGCCACAGGCGGCCAGCGCCGGGGCCAGCACCAAGGAAACCGTGTCGCCCACCCCGCCTGTGGAATGTTTGTCGATAACCGGGCCATTGTCCCATTGCAACTTTTGCCCCGAATCGCGCATGGCAAGGGTCAGGTCGGTTGTCTCTTGCCGGGTCATGCCGCGCAGCACGATGGCCATGGCCAAGGCCCCTGCTTGCGCATCCGACAGGGTGCCATCGGTAATGCCACACACCAGCGCCGCGATTTGCTCGGGCGCCAGCGCGCCGCCATCGCGTTTTAAGGCAATCAGGTTTTGGTAGAGCATGGGAATTCCGTTTATGGCCTGACCCGGAGTGTCGGAGCAGACGCGCCAAGTGGCAAGCCCGGTCGCAGCATCGCGTTACACCAAGTCTTCCGAACGGATGATGGGAAAAAACACGCCCCCGGACCAGAGGCCGAACCATGACGCGCCGTCATGCTCTGCGTGCTCTGCCAGTTCCACCAGCCGATAAAAACTTTTGCGGTCGATCAATGCCTCTAACCCTGCGCGAATATGGATATAGGGCGCAGGCTCTTCGGTTTCGGCGTCACGTGCGAACCGCAGGGCGTTGTCGGGGCCAGCCAGTGCTTCGTCGCCCATATTGGTCACGAAGGTAATGGTTTGGTCCGCCCCCGCGCCCTCTGCCCGAAAATCGACCGCGACGAAAGGGGCATCATCAACGGTAATGCCCACCTTCTCGACCGGGGTGACAAGAAAATACTTGCCGCCCTCGCGTTTCAGGATGGTCGAAAAGAGCCGCGCCAAGGCAGGCCGCCCGATTGGCGTGCCCGCGTAAAACCACGTCCCGTCACGGGCGATGCGCATGTCCAGATCGCCGCAAAAGGGCGGGTTCCACAAATGCACCGGGGGCAGGCCCCGGCCTTTGTTTGCGGCGCGTGCTGCATCGGCCAGCGCATTGGCCGACAGTGTCACGGTATTTTGTTGCACAGGTGTTTTTGCCATTGGCTGCCTTTGCGATATGTCTGAGGGTAACGTAACATGACTTCGCTTGTTTTCACCCCAAAGCGGGCCGGAAACCAAAGGCAAAAGGACGCGCCCGATGACAGATGCCACCGACCTTCCCCAGCAGATCGAAGCCCTTGGAGAGAAGCTGGCAGGCGCGCGCGCCAGCATCAACCGCCGTTTCATCGGGCAGGAAACCGTGGTCGACCTGACGCTGGCGGCTATGCTCTGCGGTGGCCATGGGTTGCTGATCGGCCTTCCGGGCTTGGGCAAAACGCGGCTGGTGGATACGCTCTCGACCGTGATGGGCTTGCACGGCAACCGCGTGCAATTCACCCCCGACCTGATGCCCGCCGATATTCTGGGGTCGGAAGTGCTGGACGTGAATGACGACGGCAAGCGCGTCTTTCGCTTCATCGAGGGGCCAATCTTCTGCCAACTTCTGATGGCGGACGAAATCAACCGCGCCAGCCCGCGCACGCAGGCTGCTTTGCTGCAAGCCATGCAAGAACGCGAAGTGACCGTTGCGGGCCACCATCACAAGCTGGCCACGCCCTTCCATGTGCTGGCCACGCAGAACCCGCTGGAACAAGAAGGCACCTACCCGTTGCCCGAAGCGCAGCTAGACCGCTTCCTTGTGCAGATTGATGTGAACTACCCCGACCGCGGCACCGAGCGCGACATCCTGATCGCCACGACCGGGGCAAATGAAGACCGCGCGCATGAAGTGTTCACCGCCGCCGAGTTGATCGAGGCGCAGGCGCTTTTGCGCCGCATGCCAGTGGGTGAACGCGTGCTTGATGCCATTCTGGACCTTGTGCGCGCCTGCCGCCCCGGCGAGCCAGAGGCGCATGAAGCCGTGCAAGGCATGGTCGCATGGGGCCCCGGACCGCGGGCGGCGCAAGCACTTATGCTGACAGTGCGGGCGCGGGCGTTGTTGCAAGGGCGGCTTGCGCCCTCGCTGGATGACGTGGCAGCCATGGCGCGCCCGGTGCTGTCGCACCGCATGGCGCTTGGCTTTGCCGCGCGCGCGCAAGGGGCCGATTTGGGACAGATCATTGACCGTGTCGCCGCGCAGGCGACCGATATGGCTGCGGCTGCGTGACGGCCGATCTACGCCAAAGGGCCGAAGGGCTTGCAGCGCCCCTGCCCGCGCTTCTGGCGCAGGCAGAGCATTTGGCCGCGTCGGTTCTGCCTGGCGCGCATGGCCGCAGACGTGCGGGTCAGGGTGATGAGTTCTGGCAATATCGGCCTGCCACGGCCTCTGACGGCGCGGCGCGGATCGACTGGCGACGCTCTGGTCGGGCAGACGTGCATTTCGTGCGCGAAACCGAATGGCAGGCCGCGCAGGCAGTGACGCTATGGGTGGATCGCGCACATGCGATGGGATTTTCCAGCGCGAAAGACCGCGCCACCAAGGCTGACCGCGCGCGTCTGCTGGGCTTGGCGTTGGCGGTGCTGCTTCTCAAGGGTGGCGAGCGTGTTGGGCTGATGCCCGACCTGCCCCCACGCATGGGCCGCGCGCAGCTTGAACCGCTGACCCTGACCCTTGGCGCGGATGACATAGCCGATTTCGGCAGCCCGCCCGATGCGCTGTTGCCCGCGCGGTCGCAAGCGGTGTTCATGTCGGATTTCCTTGGCCCGACGGAGGGGCTGGAACGCGCCGTCGGCAAAGCGGTTGCACGCGGGGTGCGCGGCGTTCTGGTGCAAATCCTCGACCCGGTGGAGGAAGAGTTTCCCTATCAGGGCCGCTCTATCTTCGAATCCATGACCGGCACGCTGCGGCATGAAACACTGCGTGCAAATGATCTGCAAACGCGCTACCGCGACAGACTGGCCGCGCGCAAAGATGCGCTGGCAGCTCTTGCACGTAAGAGCGGCTGGCACATCCTGACCCATCATACCGACCAATCGCCCGCAACGGCGCTGATGGCATTGTGGCAAGCACTGGAAGGGGGGCGGTGATGGGCAATCTTGGCTTTGCAACCCCTTGGCTCTTGGCCGCTTTGGGCGCGCTACCGCTATTGTGGTGGCTTTTGCGGGCCGTGCCACCCGCGCCGGTGGTGCGCCGCTTTCCTGGCGTGGCGCTGTTACTGGGCCTGACGGATGAGCGCACGGAAACCGATAAAACCCCGTGGTGCTTGCTGCTGCTACGCGCGCTGGCGGTAGCTGCGCTGATCGTCGGTTTTGCAGGCCCAACCTTGAACCCCCAAGCTGCCCGCACGGGCGATGCGCCGCTTCTGGTGGTTATGGATGCCAGTTGGGCCAGTGCCCGCGACTGGTCGCGCCGCACCGAACGGGTGGCCGAAGTGCTGGCAGAGGCCGCGCGCGCCGACCGCCCTGTTGCCGTTGTGGCGCTGAACGATCTGCCCGAAGGCCCCCTGCCCCTGCGCGAGGCGCGTTTTTGGGCCGAACGTGTTGGTGCCCTGATGCCTGAGCCGTTCGTGGCCAACGCTGATACCGTGGCAGACTGGGCCGCAACCCTGCCCGAGACGCTGGACAGCTATTGGGTCTCTGACGGGTTGGACCATGCCTATCGCGGCCCGCTGACAGACGCCTTGCAAGCGCGCGGCGCATTGGCAGTGTATGAAACCAGCCGCCCGGTTCTGGCGCTGACCCCGGCCAGCCTGCGCGAAGGCAGCTTGGTCTTGCAAGCCATCCGACTGCCGAACCAACCCACGACCGATGTAACCATCACAGCCCATGGCCGCGACCCTTCAGGCGTGGAGCGCGCCCTAGCGCGCGCCAGTGCCACCTTCGAGGCAGGGGAACAGACCGCAGAAGCCGAATTGGTCCTGCAACCCGAATTACGCAACCGCATCACGCGCTTTCAAATCGAAGGCCAACGCAGCGCCGGTGCCGTGGCGCTGACGGATGACGCATTGCAACGCCGCAAGGTGGCTTTGCTGACCGGGCGCGAAGGTGATGAGGGGGCCGACCTGCTATCACCCTTCTTCTACCTGCGCCAAGCGCTTGGTCCGGTGGCAGAACTGATTGAAAGCCCCTCTATCGACGATCTGCTTTTGACCGCGCCAGATGTGCTGATCTTGGTTGATGTCGCCGCCTTGGGAGAGGTTGAGACCGGCCAGATCCTAGATTTCGTGCGCGGCGGCGGGCTGCTTTTACGTTTTGCAGGCCCGCGTTTGGCCGCGTCAGAGATCGCACGCGATGCTGAAGATCCGCTTTTGCCCGTGCGCCTGCGCATTGGCGGGCGCACAGTTGGCGGTGCAATGAGCTGGGGCGCGCCGCGCATGCTGCGCGACTTCGCGCCCGAAAGCCCTTTTGCCGGCCTGAGTATTCCGCCCGATGTGACTATCGCGGCCCAAGTGCTGGCTCAGCCTGACCCCGGTCTGGCAGAGCGCACGATTGCCACGCTGGCCGATGGCACACCCTTGGTGACACGCCGCTTCGATGGCGACGGGCAGATCGTTCTGATCCACACCACCGCCAATGCTGATTGGTCCACCCTGCCGCTCTCGGGCCTGTTCGTGCAGATGCTGGAACGGTTGGCCGTGTCCACCCGTGGCGCGGCGCTGGAAGAAAGCGAAATTGCCCAGCAGGTCTGGCAGCCCCAACGCGCCCTTGATGGGTTTGGCGACGTGCAGGATGTCAGCAACGACGCAGCAATCGACGGCGAAACACTCGCCGCGCGTGAATTTGGCCCGGACCTGCGCCCCGGCGTCTATTCCAGCGCGGCAGGCAGCCTTGCGCTGAACTTGATTGGCACGGATACGACGCTGGCCCCTGCCACATGGCCCGCAAGCGTGCCGGTGGAACGAGACACGGTCGCGGTCACACGCGATTTGCGCGCGCCTGTGCTGATCTTGGGGCTGGGGCTGTTATTGGTCGACATATTGGCGGCCCTCTGGCTGTCGGGCCGCCTGCGCGGCGGCGCGGTGGCTGCAATCCTGCTGACACTGTCGCTGCCGATGGACGCCCATGCGCAAGAAGATGACCGTCTTGCGCTGCAAGCCACCAGCGCGGTTGTGCTGGGCCATATCCTGACAGGCGACGCCCGTGTGGACGAGATTGCCCAAGCGGGCCTGCGCGGGCTGTCGCGTATCCTGTTTGCACGCACCTCTGTCGAGCCGGAGCCGCCCATCGGCGTGGATATCGAGCGCGACGAGCTGACCTTCTTCCCGTTCCTTTACTGGCCGATCACGGAAAATACGCCCATCCCATCGGACGCGGCCTATGCGAAACTGAACCGCTACTTGCGCGGTGGCGGGCTGATCCTGTTCGATACACGCGACGCCGAATTGGCCGGACTGACCCGCACGACGCCAGAGGCGCGGCGCTTGCAGGCCATAGCGCGCCCGCTGGATATTCCGCCATTGGAACCTGTGCCAGAGGACCATGTGCTAACCCGGACCTTCTACTTGCTCAGCGAATTTCCGGGCCGTTATCGCGGCCGCGATGTCTGGGTTGAAGCCGCGCCCGCCGATGCCGAACGCGCCGAGGGGATGCCCTTTCGCAACCTCAATGACGGGGTGACGCCTGTGATCGTCGGCGGGCATGACTGGGCATCGGCTTGGGCAGTGGATGAGATGGGCCAGCCCATGGTGCGCATCGGGATGGGCCTATCGGGCGAAGAGCAGCGCGAAATGGCTTATCGCTTTGGCGTGAACCTCATCACTCATGTGCTGACGGGCAATTACAAATCCGACCAGGTGCATGTGCCGGCACTTTTGGAAAGGCTGGGGCAATGAACGGAACAGAGATGACCTTTGCACCGTTGCTGCCATGGCCGGTGCTGGGGGCTGTTGCCGCTGTAGCAGCGGTCATGGTCGCGCTGGCGCTGTGGCGCGGGTTGCGGGGCTGGTGGTTGCGCGGGCTGGCGGCGGTGGCACTGCTGGCTGCATTGGCAAACCCCGCACTGCAAACCGAATTGCGCGACACGCTCAGCAACATTGCCTTGGTTGTGGTGGATGACACCGCGTCCAACCGGCTTGGTGCGCGCGCCGCGCAAACCGAAGCCGCGCGCGCCCATCTGGAAGCGGAACTTGCTGCGCTGCAAGGTGTGGAAACCCGTTTTGTCATCGTTGAGGACGCCGCACGCGACCAAGGCAGCCTGATCGCGGGCAAATTGGCCGAAGCCTTGGCCGAAATCCCGCGCGACCGTTTGGCGGGCACCTTCATTTTGTCCGACGGTTTGGCGCATGACGAGGAGGTGGCGCTTGACCTGCCAGCGCCGCTGCACCTGCTGCAAACCGGCACCCCAGAGGATTGGGACCGCCGCCTGATCGTGTCGAACGCGCCAGCCTTCGCAATCGTGGGCGAGCCTGTGACCCTGACCTTGCGGGTGGAAGACGAGGGCGCGGTGCCCCCCGGCGCGGGCGGTATGGCCCCCTTGTTCTATTCGATCGATGGCGGGCAGCGCCAGCGTGCGGTGGTGCCCATCGGGCAGGATATGGAAATTGACGTCACACTGGACCGGGGCGGCATGAACGTGCTGCAATTCGAGCTGGAAGCGGCGCCGAACGAACTGACGGACCGCAACAACGCAGCCATCGTGCAGATGAACGGGGTGCGCGACCGCTTGCGGGTGCTGCTGGTGTCGGGCGAACCCAATGCAGGTCAGCGCACTTGGCGCAACCTTCTGAAATCGGACCCGGCAGTGGATTTGGTGCATTTCACCATTCTGCGCCCGCCAGACCGACATGATGGCGTGCCGGTGAACGAATTGTCGCTGATCGCCTTCCCCACACGCGAATTGTTCATCGAGAAGATCGACGAATTCGACCTGATCATCTTCGACCGCTACAAGCGGCGCGGCATTCTGCCGGCGGCCTATTTCGCCAATATCGCGCGCTATGTGCAGGATGGCGGCGCGCTTCTGGTGGTGGGCGGGCCGGAACTTGCCGGGGCTGACAGTATCTGGCGCTCGCCCTTGGGCGAGGTCTTTCCCGCCAGCCCCACCGCCCGCGTGCTAGATGAAGGGTTCCGCCCGACTGTTACCGATCTGGGCCAACGTCACCCGGTCACGTCAGGGCTGGAAGATCTGGCGCCCTCTGCCGAAGGCTGGGGGCGGTGGTTTCGCCAAATCGAGATGATTCCAGAACAGGGGCAGATCGTGATGGAAGGGATCGACGGACGCCCGCTACTTATGCTGGATCGCGTGGAACAAGGTCGCATGGCGTTGATCGCGTCGGATCAGACATGGCTGTGGGATCGCGGGTTTGAAGGCGGCGGGCCACAACTGGAACTGCTGCGCCGCTTGGCCCATTGGATGATGGGCGAGCCGGAGCTGGAAGAAGAAACCCTGACCGCCAGCGCTGAAGGCCAGCGCTTGACCATCACGCGGCGCACCCTCAGCGACGGCGTGGGCGAGGTGATCGTCACCGCGCCAGATGGCTCTGAAACCGCGCTGGCGCTGACAGAGCAATCGCCCGGCGAATACAGGGCCGATTGGGACGCCCCGGAAATTGGCCTCTATCGCTTGGCCGAAGGCGGGTTGGAAAGCGTTGTCGCGGTTGGCCCGCAAGCCCCGCGCGAATATGAAAGCACAATTGCCACGGCAACACGTTTGGACACGCTGATCGCGCCCACGCGTGGCGGAGTGGCGATCATGTCGGAAGGCCTGCCCGAATTGCGCGAGGTCCGCGAAGGGCGGGCGGCATCTGGGCGCGGCTGGCTGGGCGTGACCCCGCGCAACGCCTATGTCACCACGGACTTGACCACGGCAGCGTTGCTTCCGGGTTGGGCATGGCTGTTACTTGCCGCTGGCTTGGCGCTGGGGGCTTGGCTGCGCGAAGGGCGTTAATGCCGCGACCCAGAGACTTTCGCCATACAAAAAGGCGGCGCGAAAACCTCGCTCCGCCTTTTTGTTGCGATTGCCAAAAATCAGCCGAAAATATCGGCCACGATCCCGTTATACCAACCGATGCTTTCCTCGTAGGTCTGCTGGCGCAGCTCAGCCGCTTCGCCAGTCGCGCTAATGAAGCTTGACACAGATTCAATCTGCTCTGCGCCCGGTTCATAGCTTGCGCCCACTTTCACACCGTCATTCGTCGCGATCAGCGACCAGCAAGTGTTCGAGTAGCGGGCAGGGAAGATGCGGCTGCCGGTCAATTCACCGCGCACCACGTTGGCCACGACCTTGGCTTGGCTGTTGGCCGAGAAACCGGATTTCGGCATGGCACCCTGCTGCGCGGCGTCGCCCAGAACAAAGACATTCTCGTCCATGGTAGAGCGCATATCGGCAGGCTTGACCGGGGCCCAGCCAGCGTCATTCGTCAGGCCGGCCAATTCCGCGATCTTGCCCGCTTTCTGCGCCGGGATCACGTTGCAGACATCGACCTTCTCAACCTCCCCGTCGATCACGACCTCCATCGAATCCGGCCGCACTTCGACATTCGCACCACCGAAATCGGGACCAATGCGCGACACCATGCCCGCGTAATGCTTGCCCCAGCCTTCTTCGAACAGAGCCTGCTTCGAGAAGTTTTCTTTCGGGTCAACCACAAGGATTTTCGCGGTCGGGTTCGACTGCGACAGCATATGCGCCACCATCGAAACCCGCTCACCCGGTCCGGGCGGGCAACGATAGGGGTCGGGCGGAGCGACCATGCAGAATGTACCGCCTTCGCGCATATTCTCGATCTGGTTTTTCAGAAGCTGCACTTGAGTGCCAGACTTGTAGGCATGCGGCATGAGGCTTTGCTTCGTCACGTCCCAACCGGGCACGGCGTTGTCGACAAAGTCGATGCCGGGCGCGACCACCAGACGGTCGTAAGGAATGGACGAGCCGGAAGCGAGCGTTACAGTCTTCGCATCACGGTCCACACCGATGGCCCAATCATGCACCACGTTTACACCAGCGGCAGAAATGCCCTCATAACCATGGCCAAGCGCATTGTAATCCCAGAACCCACCAAGATACAGGTTCGAGAAATAGCAGGTGTAGTAGCGCTTTGTCGGTTCGATCAGCGTCACATCGACAGCGCCGTCACTGTCTTTGGCGATGTAACGCGCCACCGTGCCACCACCGGAGCCACCGCCAATGACCACCACGCGTGGGCGGGCCTGCCCCATGACGGCAGGTGCCGCCACGATCGCGCTGGCTGCCGAGACGCTGGCCAGAAATGTTCTGCGTTGAAGCTTCATTGGTTCTCTCTCCCATAGCTCGCCTTGGATTGAGGCGAATTTGCGCCCAAGCTACCCCGACGTCCAGCCTCCTCTGCGCCCATGGCGCACCTTCGGACGGGTGATGTTCCCACGCGGGGCGTAGAGCGTGGGACTAATTCTGCGGCCAATCAGATGAGTTGAAACGACCACAAGGCCCGCGCTAAGCAGCGCGGACCTTTGTTCTTATTCTTCAAGAGCGGCGAAATAAGCCGCAAGCGCCGCGATCTCTTCGTCGCCCAGGCGCGATGCGATCGAACGCATCACCTCATGCGGGCGAAGCTGTTCTTTGTAAGCGTGCATCGCCACAATGAAATCTTCTTCCGGCCAACCGACAATACCCGGAATACCCTCGTTCGCGCCGCTGCGCTGATGGCAGGTGGTGCATTCTGAGCTAAGATACTCGCCATATTCCACATCCCCCACAATCGCGAGAATCTCAGGCGACAGCTCAACCTCTGGTCGGATGGCGGTCGGTGCGGCCTCTGGGATGTTCTGAGGCTGATCGGAAAAAACACGCAGATAGGCTATCAGGTCGGCGCGGCGCCCCTCGTCGCTAAGCCCGCGATAAGACATGCGGGTGCCTGAAACCAAGGCGCGCGGGTTTTCGATATAGGCGTGCAAGCGCGCCAGGTCCCAAACTAGCCCATCACGACCTTGGCGCGCCAACGGTTCGGAATACCGAAAATCCTCATGGCTTGCGGCGCCGCGGTCAAAGATATGATTCAGATGCGGACCAATGCGGTGCACGGCACCTTCGCCAATCTGGTGGCAACTGGCGCATTCACGACGGTAAACTTCTGCACCAGCTTCGGGATCGCCAATCGCGATGGCTTGGGCAGAGATTGCTGTCGGGGCCATGAAGGCCCCGATGCAGAGTATGGACGAAAGGAGAAGACCCTTCATAAAAACCCGCTCAGTTCGAGTGCGAGGTAAGGTAAGCAATCAGTGCCGCGCGCTCATCCGCGTCCCGCACGCCACGAAACGCCATACGGTTTCGTGGGATATAGTCTGACGGGTTCTCAAGGAATGCGTCAAGCGATTCCGGCGTCCAGACATGACCCGAGCCTGCCTTTTCCGTGAAAGCAGGCGAGTAACGGAAGCCCTCTACAGCGCTAGAAGCCCGACCAACAATCCCGTTCAGCATTGGTCCGGTACCGTTGCGGGCACTGTCACCAACTTGGTGGCACGACCGGCACTGACGGAAGGCGCGCTCGCCCGCTTCGACCATGGCGGGGTCAAGGCTTGCCACCTGCACTTCCTCGGCTGCGGGTTCCGCGGCAGCTTCCTCGACCGGTACGGCATCCGTCGTAGTGTCGCTATCCATGGACGCTTCTTCGACCATCTCACCCGGTTCAACGACCGTGCCATCCAGCAGCAAACGCGGGAAGGGCGGGGTCACGGCAATGTCGCTTGCGCGCTTGCTGATCTCAACCGCGTCGGTGCAATTGCTCATGCACGGCTCTGCCACGAAGAGTGGGAACTCCGTTGCGACGCGATCATCTTCGATAAAGCCATCCGCGTTTGGCATTTGGACTTCGGTAAAGTTCTCATTGCTGAGAACAAAGTCATCATCCACGATACCGTTTGAATACAGAATGTAGGCCGTGATCGCGTAGGTTTCGTCATAGGTCAGGATCTGTGCTGCGCCGAACGGCATGGAGCGGTGCACGTAATCGAACACGGTGGACAAGTAAGGCCAGTAGGACCCGACCGTCTTGACCGGACGTTCATTTGTCAGGGTGCCTTCGCCACCAGCGATGACCGGCCAAGCACCAGCACCTTCGGCGAAGTCGCCATGGCACGCCGCGCAATTGTTGATCCACGCTTCCTCACCGTCATAGACGTCACCGCTGCCGACAGGCAAGCCAGTGCCGTCGGGCAGAACCGCAACATCCCATGCATCGATTTCTTCGGGCAGTGCAGGACGGCCTAGACCCAGTTCCTGCGCGAGGATCGGGGACGCCAGCAAGGTTGCAAGCGCCGTTGTAGCGATCAGATTACGACACTTCGACATTTTCAGCTTCCCCATTCTCGTTGACATGCCAAGTCTGGATGCCGTTGTTGTGATAGACGGATTGCAGGCCGCGCACTGCGCGCAGCTGGTCCTTGGTGGGCTGAACATAGCCGGTTTCGTCCACCGCGCGCGATTGCAGCAGCATCGGCTTGCCGTCCCAGACATGATCGACATAGAAGCGCGTCAACGCCATTGGCAGGGCATCGCCCGCGATCCGAGCTTCGACCCAGTTCACACCACCGTCCATCGACACGTCGACACGGGTGATTTTGCCACGACCGGACCAAGCCAGACCGGTAATAACCATCGGGCCCGGACCATGGCTTGCAGGCGCTTGCGGCGAGGGTGCCGTGATGACGGATTTCGCATCCATTTCCCACGTCCACTTGCGCGCAATACCATTGGCCAGAAGGTCAGTGTATTTGCTGGTTTCTTCGCGGGCTTCGACTGCCTGGTCATAGACCCCGACCCGACGCAGCCACTTGACCCACATATTGCCTTCCCAACCGGGAACAACCAAGCGGACGGGGTAGCCATGCTCCATGCGCAGCGCCTCGCCATTGGCGTAAAAGGCGACAAGGCAATCATCCATGGCCTTTTCCATCGGGATAGAGCGACCATTCGAGCTTGCGTCATGCCCTTCGACGAAGACCCACTTACCTTCGGGCTGAACGCCAGCTTCGTTCAAAAGCACACGCAGCGGAACACCGATATATTCCATGTTGTGGATCATACCATGGGTAAACTGGGCGCCATTCAACTGCGCGCCGCCCCATTCCATACCACTATTGGCGGCACATTCGCAAAACGCGACCATGCTTTCGCGCGGCATGCGCATCAGGTCAGCAAAGGTGAATACCAGAGGACGATCAACCAAGCCGTTGATCATCAGGCGATATTCCTGCTTGCTCATCTCGATCGCGCCAGAATGGTGACGCTCGAATGCGCAGCCCTGCGGGGTGATCGTGCCTTCCAGCGCATGGATCGGCGTAAAGTTGATCGAGCTGATCGGATCGGCCGTCAGCCATTCCACGTTGCGGCGCACAACATGCTCTTCGTAATGAATGGGCATGCCGTAGGGCGTTGCATCCACGGCTTCCCCGGTGAAAGACGCATAAGGCTGGACTTCGGTAATCAGCGGATCGGGCGTATTGGCCCGTGCGCCCGTTGCGGCAAGCGCGGCGCCCCCGGCGGCAAGCCCTGCGGTGCGCAGGAAATCACGGCGGCTGGCACCACCGGATTTGCGGGGCGCGTCATTCGACTGGTCGGTCATGACGTAGTTCCTTTTGCTTGTCTGGGCGGACCAAAGCCCGCCCGGGTTGAATGGTTAGAGGCCCGTGACCTCGACAGAGGTGTTTGGTGTCAGGGACACACGCTCGATTTTGCGAATATGTGCTTCGACCACATCCCAGATCTGCGGGCCTTCGGTTCCCTCGTTGACGCTGGCCCACCCACCTACGGTGTAGGTGCGGGCCGGGTCGATTGCATCGCCGGTGGACAGAAGCGTCATGTTGGAGATGCGCTCGCCAATCGGCTTGGAGATGTCGATCTTGTAGCCAAGACCACCCATGCGAACCATGTCCCCACCCTGCTGGAAATAGGGGTCGGGGTTGAACAGGTTATCGCCAACATCTTCCAGAACGACCTTCAGGAACTCACCAGTCATTTCGGTCCGGTAGCACTGGCCATAGGTCATGCTTGTGACCGAATGGATATCTTCGCGGGTAATCGGATCGCCCGGCATCAGGCTGGCACCCCAACGCACGCCCGGCGACATGGCGATTTCGGTGTCACGCTCGGACATGATCGCTTCGCAGATCAGATCATCCCATGTGCCGTTAAAGTTGCCACGACGATAGAGCAAGCTGTCAGTGTGGCCGATCACCTCTTCCAGTTGGTCCTTGAATGGCGCCCGCTCATTGTCGATCAGGGTGGCCATTTCGGCATCGGGCGTGATGACATCCGAGAAGATTGGGATCAGTTTGCTACGGAAGCCCATCATCCGGCCATCGCGCACGTCCAGATCCAGACGGGTCACGAATTTGCCATGGCTACCGCTGGCGATCAGCAGGGTCTCGCCCACGATCACCGGTTCGGGCAGCGCATCGTGCGTGTGGCCGGTCAGGATAACGTCAATCCCGGTCACGCGGCTTGCCATCTGGCGGTCCACGTCGAAGCCGTTATGCGACAGCACGACCACCAGATCGGCCCCCTGCCCGCGCACTTCATCAACCATTTCCTGCATCCGCGCATCGCGAATACCGAAGCTGAATTCCGGGAACATCCAGCCCGGATTGGCGATGGGCATATAGGGGAAGGCTTGACCGATCACGGCGACCTTCGCGCCCCCGCGCTCGAACCAAGTGTAATCTGGGAATTCGGCGGGTTCGTCCCATTCAGAATCGAAGATGTTCTGGCCTAGGAACGGGAAAGGAAGACCTTCCACAATTTCCATGACGCGGTCGGTGCCGAAGGTCCATTCCCAATGGCTTGTCATGGCTTCAACGCCAAGCTTGTTCATCACGTTGACCACGTCCTGACCTTTGGTCAGGTAGCTGGTCATAGACCCATGCCACGTGTCGCCGCCATCCAGCAGGATCGCATCGGGGCGGTCGGCCTTGATTGCCTTGACCACTGTCGCCACGCGGTCCATGCCGCCCATGCGACCGTAGGTTTTGCCCAAAGCCTCGAAATCTTCGTAGGTCAGGGCATAAGCCTCGGGCGAGCCGGGCTTGAGATTGAACATCTCGATAAAGTCTTTACCCACCACATGCGGCGGCTTGCCCTTCACCGAGCCCACGCCAACGTTCCACTCGGGCTCGCGGAACCAGATCGGTTTCAGATGGGCATGGATGTCGGTGATATGGATGATCGACAGATTTCCGAACGTGTCGAATTTCAGCAGATCATCCTGAGTCAGCGCCTGCTGCGCCGCCAGCTTGCCCCAGTTGCCATAACCGGAAATGCCGTAAAGCGCAGAAGCCGCGACAGAGGCTTGCAAGAATTCGCGCCTGGAAATCATGAGAGGAGTCTCCTTGGGAGGGAAGGCATGTCGCCGGGAGGAAAGCGAACATGCCAATCTTCGTAAGTGTGAATATTGTTGGTCTGAAAAAACGCCAGACCACGGCTTCGGGGCGCGAAACTGGCGCGCCCCGAAAACTTGGTTACTGACGTACCGCCACGCCTTCGACCGACAGGCCGTTTCCGCGCGATGCGACATACAGCTCCAGTTCGCGGAACTCTTGCGAGCCCACAGCGAAGGATTCGGCACGCGTGTCGCGGATACAGCCGCGGAAGCGAGCGTGCAGCGACACGATCCCGGCATTCTTCAGACGATAAGTCGGGAAGCCATTGCTCATGCCTTGGCTCAGATGGTCCGCACGGATCATCATACCCCAGCTATCTTCGTGGCAATTGGCGCATGACAGCTCCAACTGGCCAAAGCGGGTATAATACATCTCCTTACCCTTCTCCCAGAAGGGTGCAGCGGCACCGTCAATGGCGACATTGACCGGCATCCCACGCGATTGCAGAGAGATGAACGACGTCATGTTGCGCATGTCTTGGCTATTCCAGGCATACGGCTCTGCTTCCATGCGCGTGGTCTGACAGTTCATGACGTAGTCTTCCATGGACCACAGATCGCCATTTTCGTTAACCTTCGGCATCGAGGCGCGAGCGCCCTTCATCGATTCCGAAGCGTCACCATGACAATCCGCGCAGGATTTCCCGGCCGCTCCTTGTGGCGTTTCCCACGCCTCAGCACCCGCATCGACAGCCAGCATTGCCGGGTTGTCAAAATCGTCCATCTGGAGCGCGCGGGTTTCGTCGGTCCGGAACAACCAGCCGGAATAAATCTCGGGCAATACACCGTCCAAATGTGCCGGAGCTTCGGCACGTGTGGTCAGCTTCAGTTCGCCTTCGATAATAAGCTCTGCATCCGGATGCGGGTCTGCATTGGCCGCGCCGGTAAGCGCGACCGCACAGATTGCCGCAGAGGCCATCAGCTTGCTTAGGGTAAAGGTCTTCATACGTCTCCTCCCAGACTGGCGCATGACCGTGTGATGTTAACCGATGGTCAACTGTTCGGTTTGCGTGTAAACCGCGCCGCCATCTTCAAACCAAGTGAAGACAACGTCGGTGGCGTCACCGACCATGATGTCGAATTCGACATAAGGGTTCGCGGAAATTGCGCCTTCCAGCGCCATGTCGATCACCATTTCGCCACCATATTCGCAGGTGAAGCGGTTGATGATCATGCGCGGGATGGCATTGCCATCGGCGTCCTTGCGCAAGCCGGTTTCCATGACGTGGCTGACCAGCGTTTTGACTTCGGCGGCTTGACCAGCTTTCACAGAGCGCGGCAGGCGGATGCGGGGTTTAACTTCAGACATGTGTCTCTCCTAGAATAGCGATTGGCGAAGGATGCGGGCTAGATCAGCCGCCGCAGCCGCCAATGGTGACCTTCACTTCAACAGCGGCCTGCATGAAGCTGCCATCGGGCATTTTAGCAACTGCGACCACATCCTGCGTGCCGCCCAGACGGATACGGGTCGAGGCGCGATGCGAACCAGCAGCCGGGCCGAACTTGAACACAGCAACGCCGGGGGTCGGGTTGCCATCGGCATAAATCGCAATCTCTGCTGCGCCCGGAGCTTCCACCGAAATCGGAACGGTATTGCCGTTTTCAGCAATTTCCGGAGCGGTGATCATTACGCCACCTTCGGTGACAGCTGCGCCACCGGTATAGGCCGCAATCGCGTCGCCAGCAGCAGCGCTTGCACGGAGCGGCAGCAGGGTGATGGTAGCAACACCAAGACCCAAGGCCATAGTTTCGCGTCTTGTAATCATCGAGTTATCCTTTCGAGTAGAGAGGGCTAAGGAGGCGCGAAGCCGCCTTAGTATTCGGTCAGGGTGACCAAGTAAGCCACCACATCTTCAATCTGCTGTGCGGTCAGCAGCGTAGAAAAGGTTTCGGGGTTGTAAGCCTTCGCCGTGTAGGCATCACCCGGACGGATGAAGGCTGCCGGATCATCCTGATAAAAGGTCGGCATGCGGCTTTCAGGGAAAGCGCGCTTGGCATCGGCAACAATGCCCCGTAGTTCAGCTTCGGACCAACGCGCGCCAGTGCCATCCAGCGACGGGCCGACATTCCCCTGGAACGCCACGTCGGGCATTGCAGAGTTTTGGTGGCAGGACACGCAATTGCCGATGGACCGTGTCGACAGAACTTTCGCCCCTTCAGCGGGGTTACCGGGCACGCCGGTCAACGAAGCCGGTATTGCAATATCATCTTCCCAGACAATATCTGCTGGTTTGACTTCTGCCGACGCGGAAGCAGCGGCGACAACGAAAGCCGAGGTCAATGCTGCACTGATGAAACGTGAATTCATGGATGTCCTCCCAGACACGCTGTGTAGATGTGGCGCTCTCCCAAGCTCACCGTGTTGCAACTGTAGACCAAGGGATACCGATGCGGCAAATGAAAATTCGATTTTTTGCATATTCTTTTCAAAGAATGTGAGACCCCGCCCTTCTACCAGAAGAGCGGGGTCTTATTTTCTTGCAAATTCAGTAGCTTACTGCGAAGCGCGGATTTCATCCAAGCGGCGCGCGACATATTTTTGGAAATGCTCTTCGCCCTCGTAGCCCTTCTCCAGCACGAATTCCAACATCAACCGCGTGCTGCCGCGTTCGAACGCGCCGGGCATCACCATTGCGGCCGAATCGCGCAGGCCACCTGATTCGGGGGCAACCTCTGGCGCGAAGATCATTGTGGGGGTGAACACCACACCCCAACGCCGCGCCATGTCACGTTCTTCCATGACCGTGCCGTCGAAATCGGTGACCTCAAGGTTCCCGAACAGGTTCATCTGGATGACATAGAACTGTTCCGACAGCAGGCGCTCGATCTCTGGATCGACATAGACCTCTTCATGCATCCGCGTGCAGTAGATGCAGCCGCGCTGTTCGAAGATCAGAAGCAGGCGCTTGCCTTGCTCGTTGGCATCGGCAAGATCATCACGCAGGTCGCGGAAAGTTTCGACGAACCATGCGGGCTTGTGCAACCCGTCTTCCCCTAGGGGAACGGCAGCTACGGGACCGGTCAGCATAAGGCCCGCGACAATAGCAAAAACGATCCTCAGCATAGTATCCTCCCAGGTCAGATTTGTGACGATTACCCCAAAGTGGCCGTCCAAGGCATGTTGCGCAGCATCCAATCGGCGATCAAAGAAATCGAATCAGTTGCGATCAGAATAGCGAATACAACCAGCATACCACCCATCACCTTTTCGACATGCGCCAGTTTCGAGCGGTGTTTGCCGACCCAGTTCAGGAAGGGCCGCGCGAACAATGCCGCGATGACGAAGGGGAAGGTCATGGACAGGCCATAAACCGCAAGCAACAACCCACCGCGCCACACCTCGCCCATCCCAGACGCGACCATCAGAATAGCCGCCAGCGCAGGGCCGACGCAGGGCGTCCATCCAAAGCCGAAGGCCAGCCCCATGACATAGGACCCGACCATGGATTTCGGCGCGCCCACATTCTCTATTCTTGCCTGCCGATACAGGAAGCCGATCTTGATAACCCCCAGAAAATGCAAGCCAAACCCCAGAAGAACAGCGGCGGCGACCCATTTCAGAATGTCCCGATAGGCGATGAACGCTTGCCCCAGGGCGGTTGCGCCCATCCCGAGCAGCACGAAGATGCTGGTCACACCAAGTGCGAAGGCAACCGAAGACAACACAAGGCGCCGTTGCGCCCCCGGCGCAAGCCCGCCTTCGTCGCGCAATTCGCCCATGGACAAGCCGGCCATGTAGCACAGGTAAAACGGCACGATGGGCAAGATGCACGGGGTGAAAAACGACAAGAGCCCCGCGATCGCGGCCCCTGCATAGCTAATGTCGAACATGTGAGTGTTCTCCCGAAGAGCGGCCGCTTATCTTGGTTGCGCGGTCCATAACAACATATTAGATTGTTCGTATGTTAAATTCTTTTCGTCAATGCGCAGTTTGGGTTGTGGCGTCTATTTTTCTGGCGCTCCCAACTCTCGCTGCCGCTCAGTCTGAAACCGGGTTGCGCTTGCTGATGATCGAGCAGGCGGGCTGTGCTTATTGCGTGGCCTTCAACCGCGACATCGCCCCGATCTATGAGATCTCGAGCGAAGGTGCCGTTGCACCTCTGTTCCATGCCGACCTGCGCAAGGATTTGCCCGAGGGGATTACCTTGGCCTCTCGGCCGTTTGTGACACCCACCTTCATCCTGATCGGGCCGGATGGGCATGAGATTTCGCGCATGACAGGCTTTCCCGGTGAGGATTTTTTCTGGCCCTATATTGCCCAGATGATTGAGGACGCGCAAAAATCGCTGCCCCAGTCCGCCCTGAACTGAGCACCAATTCCGACAATCTGTTCGTTTTTCGCGCGCCGAACTCGCCAGTTGCCTTCCGATCTGTTACACTGTTGATAATAACAAGGCGCCTTGGTGGCGCAGTAATGACAGTAACAGTCGGAAAGCACATCTTGCCAGACGGGCAATCATTGGAGCATGGCGGGCCGACCCATCTTGACCGCCACACGGCAGAGGCATCGCTTCCGCCTACGTCCGAGGTTGACCACGACTCATTGCAAGCCGAGGCGCGGGCAGCGGCAGATTTTCTAAAAGCGATGGGCCACGAAGGCCGTTTGCTGATGCTGTATCATCTGTGCGAGCGTGACTGTTCCGTGACCGAGCTGGAAAAACTGATCCTGTCGCGTCAAGCTGCGGTCAGCCAACAACTGGCGCGCCTGCGCCATGAAAAACTGGTCACAACCCGGCGCGAGGGCAACCAGATTATCTACTCCTTGGCCGATGATCGCGTGCGCGAGGCGGTGTTGATGATGCAGCGTATGTTCCGCGGTTCGAAATTCTGATCCAGATCAAGGCGGCACAACCGGGTTCGCAATAATATACATAGCACTCGAATTATCTGGGGCGTGCTGCGATGGACCTGATTCCGATTGTCGAATACCTTGGCGAAAACAATGTCGAGGCTTTAATGGGCCTGTTTGTCGGCATGGTTTTTGGCATTGCCGCGCAACGCTCGCGTTTTTGCCTGCGCGCGGCCACGGTAGAATTTGCGCGGGGCGAGTTGGGTCCGCGCATGGCGATTTGGCTGCTGACCTTTTCAACCGCCGTCGTTTGGGTGCAGGGCGCGCAATCGCTTGGCCTGTTCCGGGCCGAAGATGCACGGCTGATGGCCGTGGCAGGATCGTGGTCCGGCGCCGTGATCGGCGGGCTGATGTTTGGAGCGGGCATGGTGTTGGCGCGCGGGTGTTCAGGGCGGCTGCTGGTGCTGGCAGCGACTGGCAACCTGCGCTCTGTTATCGCCGGGCTGGTCTTTGCTCTGGTGGCGCAAATGGCACTTTACGGCTGGCTGGCCCCCATGCGCACATGGCTGGCAAGCCTTTGGACCACGTCGGGCGGGCACAACACTCACCTGCTGGACATAGTCGGGATCAACCAGAACCTTGGCCTGTGGCTGGGCGTGGCCACTGCGTTGCTGGCCCTGTTCCTTGCGTTTCGCAACAAATTAACATGGACTTCGCTGGTTTTCGCATCCGGTGTCGGTTTTGCCGTGGCTTTGGGCTGGATAGCAACATGGACCCTTGCACAGGTCGCCTTCGACCCGGTCAATGTGACATCGGCTACGTTCACCGGTCCCTCGGCCAACACGCTGATGTTCTTTCTGGAACCCGCGCCAAGGCTACGTTTCGATATCGGGCTGGTGCCGGGCGTGGTGCTGGGGGCATTCTTGGCCGCGTTGTTCGCCAAAGAGCTGAAATGGCAGGGCTATGACGGGGCCGACGCCATGCGCCGCTCGCTGTTCGGTGCCGCGCTGATGGGTTTCGGCGGCATGCTTGCGGGCGGTTGCGCAATTGGGTCGCTGACAGGCGCTTCGGTCTTTGCCGCGACGGCTTGGCTGGCGCTGCTGAGCATGTGGATCGGTGCCGCGCTGACGGATTTTCTGGTTGATCAGCGTGGACAGCGCGGTTTGCCTGTAGCAGTCTGACCCGACGTCACTAAGAACAAAAATGGCCCGCGACATGCGGGCCACTTTTTTGAGAAATAAGGCGGTCCGCGGAGCTATTCCCACTCCATCTCGGAGAACACCACGCCCGCATTCTTGGTCGCCAGTTCCTCGAACGTATCCAGATGCGTGTAGGGGGACTGATCGACGTAATAAGCCGTTGTCAGATCGCCGCCTGCATCCAGATGCTCGGCAATGCGCTCGCGCAGGTAGACAAGATAGTCATGCGTGTAACGCCGGACTTGCGCCAAGTTGGTCGGATGGCCATGGCCCGGAATGACATAGGTCGGGTTCAGGGGCTCTAGTGCGGTTTCCCATGTCTCGATCCAGCAGCTTGTGCAGGTGCCCTCGAAAATCGGTGGCATGCGTTCCTGAAACGCAATGTCACCTGCGATCATCAGGGATTGGTCGGGCAACCAGACTTGGGTGTCGCCGGGGCTATGGGCCGGGCCAAGGTGCAGCACTTCGATGCGGAAATCGCCCATGGACGCGTCATAGCTGTCGGTGAAGGTCATGGTCGGGGCCATCGGCACGGTGCCTTCGGCATTCTCGCGTGCGTAATTCTGCAAACTGGCCAGCCCCTGCCCTGCATCTTTCTCAAATTCATGCGCGGCATCGACATGGGCCAGAACCGGGACGCCTTGGTCGATCCAGTAATTGTTGCCCAACATGGCATGGCCCTGCCCGTTTTCGGCAATTACCAGCTTGACCGGCTGATCGGTCCGCGCGCGAATCTCGGCATGAAGCGCTTCGGCCAGTTTGTAGGACGCGCCGGAATTTATGACCACCACGCCATCGCCGGTGATGACGAAACTCAGGTTGTTGTTATGGCCTGCATTTTCATAGGTAGGCGGCGCAGTCGCGCCGATGGACGACCAGACACCAGGGATCACCTCTACCGGCAGGTTATAGAGCACGGATTGCGGGTATTTATCCGCGATATCTTCAGACGCCAGCGCAGCGCTGGCCCAGCACAGGGCGGTTGCGCCCAGCAAAAACGAACGGATCATCTGTCAAACCTCCGGATTGAAACGATAGGCCCCATCGGCCAGTTTTTCGGCGCGGCCCAGACCGCCATTTTCGACATGGAAGCCCGCCACCAGCAGGTCATCTGCCATAATGCGGTCCATAAGTGCGAGCCGCGTCGCCGCGCCCATTTGCGGGTCTTGGTCAGAGGCAGACGGAAAATCGGGTCGCTCAAAGGCGACATGGCCGTTTCCGATGGCATCGCCCGTGACAAGCACGCCCTGCCCGCCCAGTTGCACTTGATAGGACATATGGCCCGGCGTATGTCCGTGGCTGGCGACAGCCAGAACCCCCGACACAACTTCGGCGCCATCTTCGATCAACGTGACCTGATCGGCAATCATCTCCAGCCGGCGCGCGGCACCCACGGCGAAAGACTGACGTTCGGCACCGATCGTGTCCACGGTTGTCGGGTCCATCCAGTACTCCCATTCGGCACGTCCCATGATAATCTGGGCATTGGGCAGAAACGGTTCGTCGAAATCATCCAACAACCCCCAGATATGATCGGGGTGGGCATGCGTCAGCACCAGATGGGTGACGTCTTCGGGCGCGACCCCCATATCCGCCAGCGTATCGGGCAACATGCCCGCGCTTGCCATGAAGTCGAACCCCGCACCCACATCGAACAGAACCGTCCGATCACCATCGCGCAACAGCGTGTGGTTGCAGGGCGGGGTCATCTGCTCTGTGCTCAGCCCGTAGCGACTGATCAAATCGGCCAGAAACTCTGCCGGAAGCGATTCGAGCGTGGTGTCGAACGGCAGAACAAGGTTGCCATCAGACACCATGTCCAGCCGCGCCCCGCCCAGTTCGAGCGAGGTGACAGCCAGCGCGCGGCGCGGCACAAGCCCTTGCGCCACCAAGGCGGCCGCAAGCGATGATTGCAGGAAGTGACGACGATGCATGTGTGATCTCCCTCAAGAACGGCCCGCGACTGCAGGCAAAAACCGGAATGGCGAGGGAGAGCGCGGTATTCCGTGTAACGTGTGTAATATATGGCGAAAGCGGAATGCAAGCCCGGTCAGAGATTGCGCATCTGCAATTCGCGGGCAACCTCGGCGCGCACCAGCTTGCGGATGTTGCGGGTGATGCGCTCGCCCAGTTCGCCCTGCAATTCCTGCCGAACGATTTTGGCAACGATCTGCGTCAGCGCATCTTCGTCGATCACTGTATCCGTGCTTCGCTCTGGTTCTGCCGGGGTGATGGCCAAGGCTTCTTCCAAGCGCGCGAGGGTCGCTTCCAGAACAGTGTCGCTGACCGATTCTGCAATCGCGCTATCGGGCGCGGCGTTGGCTTCCTTTGCTACTGGTTCCGCAGACGCGGACGCAGTTTGCCCTGCCTGCGCAATCCGCTTAAGCAGGGGCGCACGCACGGGCGCTTCTGCGAAAGCCGGAGTGGCGAGAGATGGTTTCACTGGGTCTGCAGGTTCAGCATGAGGAAAGGGAGTGTCTGACTGTTCCTGCATTACCTGCGGTGTCTCTGGTGCGTCTACCCGCAACGCAGAGGTCAGGACAAGTTTCCCAGCCACTTCTGGCACAGATTTAGAATTTTCCTGCGCTGCACGATCCTCGTGTGAGACCAATCGCCGGATAGATGACAAAACATCTTCTATTTCGTGCCGCGACATCGCCTCTGTCATGCCTTGCCCTTTCGCCTACCCACAAGTGCCAGAAAAGCGCCGGGTCTTTCCGCCCGTCCTACCTGTTTACGTAGGTTAAGGTAGCGCGTCCCGGGCTGTCAGACAATCACCGATAGACCAGAAAGGTTACTCACCCCGGTTCAAAGCGCGTAAAACGCGATCCAAGGCTTCACCTTGAGCAGATAATGCCGGAGCGTCCTTGACCGCATTGTAATAAGCCTCGGGGTCATATGTTGTGATCCCAAGACCAAGGTGGTCCACAGTCAGCAAACCCATGGTCGCCAGCAAGGTATAAGTTGCCGTCTGCAAACCAGCTTCGGCTTGAAGAAGCGTTGTGCGCGCATTCAGCAAATCGTTCTCTGCATTCAAGACGTCTAGTGTCGTGCGTGCGCCCAAACGTGCCTCCTCACGCGACCCTTCGAACGCGGCTTGCGATGCGGTGACTTGTTGACGACTTGCAGCAATCCGGGCGCGAGTCACATCAAGGTTTGCCCAGGCGAGGGCAACATTCTGCAACACCTGTGCCACGGTCTGGTGTAACCCGGCACGGGTAGCATCACGCCGCGCGATTGCCTGGCGCGACAGAGCCCTGAGCTGACCGCCTTGAAAAATTGGACGGGCGTAAGTTACCCCGGCTGTTAGGTTATTAGAGCTTCCCCCGCCACTGGCAAAGTTTCGGCCCAACCCGGCAGAGGCGGTGACAGATCCGTGGCGCTGCGCCTCTACACGTTCGGCATTGATCTCTGAAGCCGTAACCTCAAACTGGGCTTGCACGATGCTTGGGTGAGACCCTCGAGCAATATCTTGCGCAACTTGCATGGACGCGGCTGTCCGCGGCAATACCGGCGCCGGTTGCAAATTTCCCGGATAGCTGCCGGTCACCAACTTGTAGGCCTCGCGCGCCGCAGCAAGATCACCTTCCGACGCTGCAAGCTGAGACCGAGCAGCCGCGAGCCGAGCTTCGGCAAGCGAGACATCAGTGCGGGTGACCTCGCCAAGTTCAAAACGCTCACGCGCGGCATTCAACTCTCGGGTAATGACCCGAACAGTTGCCTGTTGTAGGGCGACCGCTTCCACGGCTGTCTGAACGTCCATGTGCACCGACACAGCATCAAGCAAAACTTGCTGCTCTAGATTTATCAGCGCCTGCCGTGTGGCTAAAACCTGTGCCTTCGCCGCCTCTTTCGCAAGTTTACCACGTCCAAAATCGATCAGTGTGACCTCGGCATTAAGATTGAACGACAAGGTGATCGACGGGTCGGCTGGGCCGCTTTGTGCGCGCCCCTGAACCCCCGTGATGAAGTTGATGACCGGACGCATACTGGCTACGGCGATTGCAACATCCTCATCGGCGGCGCGCAAAAGGGCGCGATTTTGGTCCAAGAGGTTAGAATTTTCATACGCGGCGACAAACGTGTCAGCCAAGGACTGCGCCATCACCGGCAGTGGTGCTGCAAGGGCTGCCGACACACAAAAAGCGCTGATGTAGCGGATCATTCTAACGACCTTCCTTGGTCTGTGAAATTTACAAGCTGAAAGCACGAGCTTTAGCGAAACCCGGAAGAACGGGCGCGCTCGCATTGAACGCGTCACGCCAAGCCACTTGCCCACCGCGCTTCACCCCTATCCGCACAACGCCCAGCGCGCCATCCATGAACACGCAGGCCACACGCCCGCCCTCTGCCAATTGGCCCGCAAGAGCGTCCGGAAAGTGCTCTGCCGCGCCTTGCACGATGATAACGTCGTAGGGTGCATAATCCGTCGCGCCCTCAGCCAAAGGACCGCGATGCAGCACGACAGAATCGCTTCCGATGGCGGCAAGTGCCGCTGCAGCGTCGGCGGCAAGCGCGTCATCTTCTTCCACCGCAACCACACCCTGCGCCATCCGCGCCAGCACGGCAGAGGAATAGCCTGTGCCACAAGCCACATCGAGCACCAGATCCTGATCAGTGACTTCTAAGGCATCCAGCATCTTGGCCAGCGTGCGGGGTTCTAGCAGAACACGGTCCGGCGCAAGGTCGATATTGTTGCCCATATAGGCAGCTTCAATCAGGCGATCAGGCGTGAAGCGCTCGCGCGGCACGGCCAGCATAGCGTCGATGATTGGAAACTTGGTCACATCCGAAGGACGCACTTGCGTGTCTACCATCATGGTGCGGCGGGCGGCAAAATCCGGCATGACGTGAACTCTCCGGTTCAGTTTCGTATTGCCCCGTGCTTGCCACAAAACGCCCCCCATCGCAACATGGCATGACAGCCGGACCAAGGGTTTTGGCTTGGCGCGCGGCGTGCTAGGTGAGGCGCTAAGCCATGGAAGGATGAAGACATGCATTACAACGTTTACCTCGCCGGGGAAATCCACACCGATTGGCGCGATGCGCTGATCTCGGCTTCTGACTGCTTGCCGGTCAGCTTCAGCGCACCCGTGACGGACCATGCGGCATCGGATGATTGCGGCGTGGCCATTCTGGGAGCGGAGAACAGCAAATTCTGGCACGACCACAAGGGCGCGAAGCTGAACGCCATCCGCACCCGCAAGGCGATCGAGGAAGCCGATATCGTGGTCGTCCGCTTTGGCGAGAAATACAAGCAGTGGAACGCTGCGTTTGACGCGGGCTATGCCGCAGCCTTGGGAAAATCGCTGATCGTGATGCATGGCGCCGATCATCAGCATGCGCTGAAAGAAGTGGACGCCGCAGCCCTTGCCGTGGTCGAAACGCCCGAGCAAGTGGCGCAAATCCTACGCTATGTAATTGATGGCTCCCTACCCCGCTAAATGCGGCTTTACATGAGTGTTATGCACACGCATTAACCATGCTATGGCTATCAACTTTTCGGGAGTAACCCATGCTTAAAGAGTTCAAAGCTTTCATCGCGCGCGGCAATGTCATGGACATGGCCGTAGGTATCATCATCGGCGCGGCCTTTACCGCCATCGTGACTTCGCTGGTGGATGATCTGGTCAATCCACTGATCGGACTGGTCATTGGTGGGGTCGATTTCAGCGGAATCAGCTTCGGTCTTGGCGATGCGCAATTCATGATCGGCAATTTCATCAACGCGGTAATCAAATTCCTGATCATCGCTTGGGTGGTGTTCCTGCTCGTCAAGGGCGTGAACCGCGTGGCCAGCATGGCCAAGCAAGAAGAAGCCCCGGTCGAGGAAGCACCCAAAGGCCCCACAACCGAAGAGCTGCTGGCTGAAATCCGCGATGCGTTGAAAGCGCGCTAAAGGCCACCTGCACTGCACTTGCAAATGATCTGGGCGCGCGTTATGCGCGCCCTGTCCTGTTTCAGGGCACAAGTCTCCGCAACCTTGTCAAAACGGACCATATCCATGACCCGCACGTATTTGCCCGGCATTCTTGCCATGGCGGCCATTGTCGTCGCCTCGAATATCCTTGTTCAATTCCTGTTCGGCAACTGGCTGACTTGGGGGGCCTTCACCTACCCCTTGGCCTTTCTGGTCAATGACGTGATGAACCGCGTCTACGGCCCCGCCGCCGCGCGCCGCGTGGTTTGGGTGGGTTTTGGCGTTGGTGTTCTGTGTTCGCTGATCGGCACGCAGATCATGGGCGAATTCGGCCCGCTGGTGACACTGCGCATTGCGCTGGGGTCGGGCATTGCCTTTCTGACCGCGCAACTGATCGACGTGGCCATTTTCGACCGCCTTCGCGAAGACAAGCACGGCGGCGCATGGTGGCGCGCGCCCTTGGCTTCGACGCTTGTCGGCTCCACGCTGGATACTGCCTTATTTTTCAGCATCGCGTTTTCTGCCACGCTCGTTTTCTTGGAACCCGGCAATGACGTGTCTTGGGCCGGCGAAATCCTTCCCCTGTTGGGTTTCGGGCCTGAACTGCCGCTCTGGGTGTCGCTGGCAGTCGCGGATTGGGCTGTCAAACTGTCGCTGGCACTGCTGGCTCTGGTGCCATTCCGCCTGATCGTGGCCAGATTGACGCAACCTGTCGCATAATTTCTTTTGACAAACACAAAATATGTGCCACCATCCTAGTAACAGCAACGCAATGAAAGGAGGTGGTCCAGTGTCTAGAGTGATGTTGGAGAGAGGTGCGAAGACAGTCATAGGGGGCAAAACCTGACGGCAGCCCCGATGGGGAACCCCTTTTGATTGGGCCATGCTCTAATTTGGCTCCATCTCCTGAAGCTCGTTTAGGGCCGTCCAAAATTTGGGCGGCCCTTTCGGTTAGCCAAGTGATATCCTATGCGCATTAACGCCGAAATCACCCTGCAAGACTGGGAACTGACCGAGACATTCACCCGCGCACAAGGTCCGGGTGGGCAGAATGTGAACAAGGTCTCGACCGCCGTGGAATTGCGGTTCGAAGCAGAGCGTAGCCCGAACCTGCCAGAATCGGTCAAAACCCGCCTGAAACGGCTGGCCGGACGACGCTGGACACAGGACGGCGCAGTCGTGTTGCGGGTTGAAGATACGCGCAGCCAAGCCCGCAATCGTGAAATCGCGCGCGCGCGCTTGGCCGACCTTATCCTAGAGGCCACCAAACGGCCCAAGCCCCGCATCGCCACACGCCCGACCTTGGCCAGCAAGCGCCGCCGTCTGGACGCAAAAGCCCATCGCGCAAGCATAAAAGCGGGTCGCGCAACACCGACTGGGGATTGACGCGGTTTGTCATAAAACTGATACAATCTTCCAACACATGGGGCGTTGAGCGAGGAACCGAGCAGATGAACGCGGAAAACAACCCTAAAAAGATACTGAAACGTGCCCTGAATGTCGTGCGGCCCTCATTCACGCAGGTCGCGGCCCTATGTCTGCGCGACGGGCCAGACGGGACAGAGGTGCTGCTGATCCAGACCTTGACGCGTAAATTATGGATGATCCCGAAAGGCTGGCCCATTGATGGCCTGACCCTGTCTGAAGCTGCGGCTCAAGAAGCTTGGGAAGAAGGGGGTATTCGTGGCACAATTGAAGCCCAGCCGATGGGCGCGTTCGATTACGCCAAGATCAAGCAGAGCGGGTTGCCTGTGCAATGCCGCGCGCAAGTATTTCGGCTGAATGTGACAGAGGTCAGCGACACTTATCCAGAAGCTGGAGTTCGCACTCGCCGCTGGGTCAGT
>CAYNWX010000106.1:0-18282 GCA_964401005.1 uncultured Natronohydrobacter sp. | reverse complement strand
ATCGCAGGCTTCTCAGAGGCAGAGGCGGACCGTTTTTTCGGCCGCCCCGACCCCATACTTCTGGACGGTCTGAAGCTGATCCTGACCCCGCCAGCAGATGCGCGGGCGCGCTTTCTGGCGCGCCACGCGGAATTATTGGCGCAAGCCTAGCCCTTCATCCCGTCCCAGAACCCTTTGACCTTGTCAAAGAAACCACTGGTCTCCGGGTTATTCTCGGCGCTCAGCTTCTCGAATTCCTCCAGAAGCTCTTTCTGCCGTGCGGTCAGATTAACGGGCGTTTCCACCGCCAACTCGATCAGCATGTCGCCATGGCCAGCGCCACGCAACGCCGGCATACCTTTGCCCCGCAACCGCATTTGCTTCCCCGATTGGCTGCCAGCGGGCACCTTCACGCGTGAGCGGCCACCGTCAATGGTCGGCACCTCGACCTCTCCGCCCAGCGCCGCACGGGTCACGCTGACAGGCACGCGGCAATACAGGTTCATCGCGTCGCGCTTGAACAAGGCATGTTCGGCAACGTTGACGAAGATATACAAATCCCCCGCAGGCCCGCCGCGCAAGCCTGCCTCGCCCTCGCCCGACAGGCGGATGCGGGTGCCGGTCTCGACGCCTGCCGGAATATTCACCGACAGGTTCGCTTCCTTTTCCTTCCGGCCCGCGCCGCCGCAGGATTTGCACGGGTTCTTCACGATCTGGCCCGCGCCACCACATGTGGGGCAGGTGCGTTCCACGGTGAAAAAGCCCTGCTGTGCGCGCACTTTGCCCATTCCCGAACAGGTCGGGCAGGTGACGGGTTCGGCCCCGCCTTCGGCACCACTGCCGTTACAGCCGTCGCATTCCGACAGGCGCGGCACGCGGATGGTCTTGCGGGTGCCGGAATAGGCCTCTTCCAGCGTGACGCGCAGGTTATAGCGCAGGTCCGACCCACGGCTGGCGCGCGAGCGGCCACCACCACCACGCCCACCGACGAAATCGCCGAACAGGTCTTCGAACACGTCCGAGAAGGCGCTGGCAAAATCGCCGCCACCGCCAAAACCTTGCGGCCCACCGCGCGGAGCACCACCCATGCCGCCATCAAACGCAGCATGACCGTACCGGTCATAGGCGGCTTTGCGCTCTGGGTCTTTCAGAACGTCATAAGCCTCGTTAATTTCCTTGAATTGCGCTTCGGCGTTGGGGTTGTCGGAATTTCGGTCGGGGTGCAGTTCCTTGGCCTTCTTGCGATAGGCCTTCTTGATCTCGTCCGCAGATGCGGACCGGTTCACGCCCAGCAGGTCATAGAAATCGGGTTTCGCCATGGCATTCGGCTCCGAACAAGGGAACCGGCCTGAGCCCTGTCAGGCCGGTTCCGTGAGACTGGCGAGGTGGCTTACTTGCGTTTGCCGTCTTCGAGGTCTTCGAAATCGGCATCGACAATGTCTTGGTCCACGTCGCGCGGGCCATCTTCACCGTCACCGCCATCGGCCTTTTCGGCTTGCGCCTTGTAGATCGCCTCGCCCAATTTCATAGACGCTTCTGTCACGTTCTGGATGCCGGATTTGATCTTGCCCGCATCTTCGCCTTCCAGCGTGTCTTTCAGCGCGACAATGGCCAGCTCGATCGCCTCGACCGTGGTCGGGTCCACCTTATCCTTGTATTCCTCAATCGATTTCTCGGTCGAGTGGATCAGGCTTTCCGCTTGGTTCTTGGCTTCGACCAGTTCGCGGCGCTTCTTGTCGGCTTCGGCATTGGCCTCTGCGTCCTTGACCATCTGTTCAATATCGGCATCCGACAGACCGCCAGAGGCTTGGATGGTGATCTTCTGCTCGCGGCCCGTGCCCTTGTCCTTGGCGGACACGTTCACGATGCCGTTCGCGTCAATATCAAACGTCACTTCAATCTGCGGCATGCCGCGCGGCGCAGGCGGAATTTCTTCCAAGTTGAACTGGCCCAGCATCTTGTTATCCGCGGCCATTTCACGCTCGCCTTGGAACACCCGGATCGTCGCGGCATTCTGATGGTCTTCGGCGGTGCTGAACACCTGAGACTTTTTCGTCGGGATGGTCGTGTTGCGGTCGATCAGGCGGGTAAACACACCGCCCAGCGTTTCGATACCCAAGGACAGCGGCGTCACGTCCAGCAGGACCACGTCTTTCACGTCGCCTTGCAGCACGCCTGCCTGAATGGCAGCGCCCATGGCTACCACTTCGTCGGGGTTCACGCCCTTGTGGGGTTCCTTGCCGAAGAAGTTGGTCACTTCCTCGATCACCTTGGGCATACGGGTCATACCACCAACCAGGATCACCTCGTCAATGTCGCCCTTGGACAGACCCGCATCTTTCAATGCGGCAGCGCAAGGCTTCAGCGAGTTCTTGATCAGATCGCCCACCAGCGATTCCAGCTTGGCGCGGGTCAGCTTCATGACCAAGTGCAGGGGCTGGCCCGTGTTCTTGTCCATGCTGATGAAGGGTTGGTTGATTTCGGTCTGCTGCGACGACGACAGTTCAATCTTCGCCTTTTCCGCCGCTTCCTTCAGACGCTGCAACGCCATCTTGTCGGCTGTCAGATCGACGCCGTTCTCTTTCTTGAACTCGGTCGCAAGGTAGTTGACGATCCGCATGTCGAAATCTTCACCGCCAAGGAACGTATCCCCATTGGTGGATTTCACCTCAAACAGGCCATCGTCGATTTCCAGAATGGTAATGTCGAACGTGCCGCCGCCAAGGTCATAAACCGCGATGGTCTTGCTGTCTTTTTTGTCCAGACCGTAGGCCAGCGCGGCTGCCGTCGGCTCGTTGATAATGCGCAACACTTCCAGACCGGCGATTTTGCCGGCATCCTTGGTAGCTTGGCGCTGCGCGTCGTTGAAATAGGCGGGCACGGTGATAACGGCTTGCGTCACCTTCTCGCCCAGATAGCTTTCAGCAGTTTCCTTCATCTTTTGCAGGATGAAGGCCGACACTTGGCTGGGGCTGTATTTCTCGCCGCGCGCTTCAACCCATGCATCGCCATTGCCACCGTTCACGATGGCATAGGGCACAAGGTTCTTGTCCTTCTCGACCTCTGCATCGGTCAGGCGGCGCCCGATCAGGCGCTTGACGGCGAACACGGTATTCGTGGGGTTGGTCACGGCCTGCCGCTTGGCGGGCTGGCCGACAAGGCGCTCATCTTCCGTGAAGGCCACGATGGACGGCGTGGTGCGCGCGCCCTCGGCGTTCTCGATCACGCGCGGCTGGCTACCATCCATGATGGCAACGCAGGAATTGGTTGTCCCAAGGTCGATACCGATGACTTTGGCCATGTGCTTCATCCTCTTCTTCAAGCGATGGGGCAAAGAGGTCCTGTAGCGGCCCCTGCTTGCCCGAATGTCTACCCTTGCGGGCGGTTGAGGCGTATATAGGAATGCGCTGCGGGGCCTGCAACCGTCACAGCTTTGTGAAATTCGCCTTATTCCGTAAAATTATGCTGCCAAGCCGCGTCCGCGCAGCAGCGCATCGACCCCCGGCATGCGGCCCCGGAAGGCGGTGTAAAGCGCTTCTGCCTCGTCGCTGCCCCCGGCTGACAAGATGAACCGCTCCAGCTTGGCCGCCGTGTCCGGATCGAACGCATCGCCCGCCTCGCGGAACGCATCGAAAGCGTCGGCATCCATGACTTCGGACCACATGTAGCTGTAATAGCCGCTGGAATAGCCATCGCCCGAAAACACATGCGCGAAATGCGGGGTCGCGTGGCGCATCCGAATGGCTTGGGGCATGCCCAAGGCATCCAGCACTTCGGCTTGTTTTTGCATCGGGTCCAAGGGCGGAGGGCCTGCGTGAAATTCCAGATCCACCAGCGCAGAGGCGACATATTCGACCGTGCTAAACCCTTGGTCGAAATTCTGCGCGCCAAGCAAGCGATTGAGCAGGTCTTGCGGCATCGGTTCATCCGTTGTGACATGGCGCGCATGGTCTGCCAGCACTTCGGGCACTTCAAGCCAGTGTTCGTAAAGCTGGCTGGGCAGTTCGACGAAATCGCGGGCCACAGACGTGCCGGAGATAAAGCCATGCGTCACATCCGATAGCATCTGATGCAGCGCGTGGCCGAATTCATGGAACAGCGTGCGCGCATCTTCATAGGACAGCAGCGCCGGGTCGCCCTTGGCGAAATTGCAGATGTTGACCACGATGGGCCGCACCTCGCCGCCCAGCTTGCGCTGGCTGCGCATGGTCGAGCACCACGCGCCCGACCGCTTGGACCCGCGCGCGAAATAATCGCCGATGAACACGGCCATGTGGCGACCCTCGCGCGTGACCTCCCACGCGCGGGCGTCGGGGTGGTAGAGGGGGACATCCAGCGCGCGGAATTCCAGCCCGAACAGCTTATGCGCACAGTCGAAAGCGGCGGCGATCATGTTCTCAAGGCTCAGGTAAGGCTTTAGCGCGGCCTCGTCCAAGTCATGCTCGGCGCGGCGCAGCTTCTCGGCGTAGTAGCGCCAATCCCAAGGTTGCAAGGGGCCAAGCTGGCCATCGGCGCGCAGCATCGCTTCCAGCTTTTCGGCATCCGCCAACGCCTTGGCGCGCGCCGGTTCCCAGACCTGCATCAACAGATCGCGCACAGCTTGCGGATTACCGGCCATTTCGGTTTCCAGCTTGTAATCGGCAAAGGTGTCGTAGCCTAAAAGCTTTGCCCGCTCGTCGCGCAAGGCCAGCACTTCGGCAGCAATCGCGCGGTTGTCAGTCGAACCGCCATTCGCACCGCGCGCCGTCCATGCGTTATAGGCGCGCTCGCGCAGGTCGCGGCGGGTGGAGAACTGCAAGAACGGCACGATCAGAGACCGCGACAGGGTGATGACATGGCCCTGCATCCCGCGCTCTTCTGCAGCCGCCCGCGCGCTGGACACCACGAAATCCGGTTAGCCCGACAAGTCATCCACCGCCATGTGCCAGCCGCGTTCATCCACCAACAGGTTCTGGGTAAATTGCGTGCCAAGGCTGGCAAGGCGCGATTTCACTTCGGTCAGTCGCGCTGCGGCCTCCCCTTGTAGCGCCGCACCCGCCCGCACGAACATCCGCCGATAGAGCATCAGGACGCGGTCCTGTTCGGCATCCAGCCCCAACGTGTCGCGCTTAGCCCAGAGCGTCTCTATCCGGTCGAACAAAGCGCGGTTGTTGATGATCTCTGACGAATAGGCCGACAGCTTGGGCGACAGGTCGCGCTGCAAGTCTTCGCGTGCGGGCGTGCTGTCGGCGCTCGACAGGTTGAAGAACACGCCCGCCACGCGGTCCAGAAGGGCATCGGCCTGCTCCATCGCCTCAATCGTGTTGACGTAGGTCGGCGCATCGGGGTTGTCGGCAATCGCCGCATAGGCTGCGCGGCCTTCGGCCATCGCGGCGTCGAAGGCGGGCGCGAAATGAGCGTCGGTGATCTGCGCGAAAGGGGGCAGTTCGAATTCGCTATGCCAGTCGTCCATAAGCGGGTTGGTCATGGTCGGCCCTTTCATGCTTGGTTGCAGCGCAAGCTAGGGCCGATACGGGTGGGGTTCAACGCGGTTCTTGCGCGATCACCTCTGCTTCTGCCGCAGCCTCAGCTTCTGCTTCCGCATTCTCGACCGACCAGACCGCCGCCGCCTCTACCGCCACGGGCGAGGCGCTGGGCAAAACCCCAAGGTAGCTTTCCGTATCCGCCGAAGGGGGCGCCGCGCGCTGCGTCATGCGGTAAAGCGCGTAAAGCGCGATTGCCCCGAAGGCGAGCGCTTGCACCGACCAAAAGCTCATCGGGCCAAACTGCTCCATCGCGGTGCCGATCACCAGCGGGCCGAGGATGGCCCCAAGGCCAAAGGTGAAGACCAGACCGCCCGACGCCGCTGCCATATCCTCTGGCGCAAGCGTGTCGTTGGTATAGGCCAAAAATAATGAATATAAAGGCGTCGCGACCCCGCCTGCAAAAAACGCGGCCACCAGCAGGAAGGTCAGGCCACCCCCTGTGGCCCAACCGAAGGCACAGGCACCAACCCCAAGAAGCGACACTAAAGCAATCAGCCTGCGCCGGTCCATCCGGTCGGACAGCCAACCGATTGGGTATTGCAGCATCATCGCGCCGCCGAACAGCGTGGCGACCAACAGGGCGATCTGGTTGGCGCTTAAGCCAATCTCGTTGCCGAAAACCGCCGCCATGCCGGTTTGAGCAGCGTATGCCGCCCCCAACAAGAATATCCCAATCGTGCCAAGCGGAGAGCTTTCGAACAATGTTCGAAGCGTCATTGGCCGCGACACTTCGGCAGCGGGCACGGGCGTGGCAGAGAGCAAGATTGGGCCGAAAGAGATGGACACAAGAATAGAGGCGCCGATGAACAGTGCCGCATTCGCAGCATCGCCCAGCGCCAGCAATCCTTGCGCGCCGATAATGCCCATGGTCTGCGCAATCATGTAGGCCGACAGCACCTTGCCCCGGTTTTCGTTGCTGGCGGCATTGTTCAGCCAGCTTTCGGCCGCGACATAAACGCCTGACATGCAAAACCCGATCAGGATGCGCAGGATGGTCCAGGCCCAAGGCTCTGCCAGAAGCGGAAAGGCGATAAGCGCCGCCGACATGAAACTGCCCAGCGCCGCAAAGACCCGCACATGCCCTACCCGGCGGATCAATACAGGCGTGTAGCGCGCACCCGACAGGAAACCCACGAAATAGCCAGAGGTCACGATGGACAATTCCAGCGCCGAAAACCCCTCAACCCCGCCGCGCAGGCCGATCAAGGTAAAATGCATGCCATTGCCCAGCATGATCAGGACAATGCCCAATAACAGCGCCCAGACGCCGGAAAAGACCTGAAACACGTGTGCGACCCTTTGCCTTGCCAGATCGGTCAGGTCCTTATCTACTGGTGCTGCGCCGCAGCAAGATCGCGAGAGCGCCGCCTTGATGTCAGAGGCCGACATTTCGGATGAAACCCTATGACGCTGGGCGTCGCATCCAAGCTGTAGCAAAGCAAAGCCATAGCAAAGCAAAGAACGCGAGCTACCTATGGCATGCGCGGATAGGAAATTGGGTATGACCGTCTCTCTAATTGGCTTGGGCTGCGCGGTGCCGCCGCATGAACTGCCCCAGACATTGGCCGAAGATACGGCACGCGCCCTGCTTGGGCCGCGCTACCCCGAATTCGAGCGCACGGCTTCTAGCTTTCAAGGCTCTGGCGTAGAAACGCGGTATTGCGTGGTGCCAATAGACTGGTTTGACCACGGCAAGCGCTGGTCAGAGCGAAACGCGGCCTATTTGGCAGGCGCGACGGACCTGTTCATCCAAGCCGCCCGCAAGGCGCTGGATGCGGCGGGTTTGCGCGGCGATCAGATCGACACGGTGGTGACAGTGTCCACCACCGGCATTGCGACCCCTAGCCTAGAGGCGCGCGCCCATGCCCAGATGGGATTTCGCCACG
Organism: uncultured Natronohydrobacter sp.; assembly: GCA_964401005.1. GTDB lineage: Bacteria > Pseudomonadota > Alphaproteobacteria > Rhodobacterales > Rhodobacteraceae > Roseinatronobacter. The sequence goes on along the minus strand of CAYNWX010000106.1, from coordinate 10,892 downwards.
ACATACAGCGCGTCCCGGTCTTCGGACTTGGCTGCGCAGGGGGCGTCAGCGGTCTGGCCTTGGCGCGGCAATTGGCGCTGGCCGCACCGGGGTCGCGGGTGTTGATGGTTGCGGTCGAAACCTGCTCGCTATCTTTCCGCACCGACCGCATGCAAAAGGCCGATATCATCGCCACGGTACTGTTTGGCGATGGCGCGGCGGCGGCGGTTTTGTCCACAGACGGGGATGGCCCTCAAGTCGGCGCGGGCCACCAAGTGCTGTGGCCTGATAGCCTAGCGATCATGGGCTGGGACGTAGATGATATTGGCCTTGGCGTCGTCTTCGACCGCTCGATTCCCGGCTTCGTGACGGATCATTTCGCCAAAGCGGCTGATCAGGCGTTGGGGGCTGCTGGCCTGACCACATCTGACATTGACCGTTTCGTCTGCCACCCCGGCGGCGCGAAGGTCGTCAGCGCCATCGAAGGCGCGATGCACCTGCCCGAAGGGTCGCTGGATGCCGAGCGCGACACCCTGCGCGACTACGGCAATATGTCCGCGCCCACGGTGCTGTTCGTGCTGAAACAGGTGCTCGACAGCGGCGCGAGAGGCCAGATGATGCTCGCGGCACTTGGCCCCGGCTTTACCGCCTCTTTCCTGCCCGTGAGCGTGCCATGACCCCTGCTTTGTGGTTCCTTGCCTTCATCATCGTGCAGCGCCTGTCAGAATTGGTCATCGCCAAGCGCAATACTGCACGGTTGCTGGCGCAAGGTGCAGTCGAATATGGCGCGGGCCATTACCCGGTCATGGTCGCCATGCACAGCGCATGGATTGTGGCACTGGTGGTGTTTGGCTGGCAGAATCCGGTATCGTGGCCGTGGCTGGCGGTGTTCGCGCTGTTGCAACTGTTCCGCGTCTGGATACTGGCCACGCTCGGGCCGCGCTGGACCACGCGCATCATCGTGTTGCCGCAACCCTTGGTCGCGCGCGGGCCGTTCCGCTTCATGCGCCATCCGAATTACGCGCTGGTGGTGGCCGAACTGATCGTGGCGCCGATGGTGCTGGGGCTGGTCTGGGTCGCCGCCCTCTGGACTCTGCTGAACGCCGCAATGCTATATGTGCGCATCCGCGCAGAGGATCGGGCGCTGGCCCCGTTGCGCTGACCCGTCATTCGCGCATCGTGAACGGTGCTGCGTGGTGCATGCGATTGTGGTGGCTCGGTTCACGCAATGCCGCTGGTGCGGAACAAAGGCGGGCGGGAAGGGTTTGGGCATAACCCTTAACCCGGAGCCGCTTTTATGTTCACTGCCATCCTGTCCGCCATTCCCCTGTGGGTCTTTCCGCTTCTGTTCGGCCTTGTCTGGCTGGGACTGCGCGCCAGAAAACCGCGCGCCGTGTCGGTCTGGATGGTCTATGCGCTGCCCATACTGGGGCTGTTGTCGCTCAACGCTGCGCAAGGACTGGCACAGGCCGAAGCCGCGCTGACCGCGCTGGCTCTGGCCTATATCGTGGGCGCAGTTTGGGGCTACCGCGCACAGGGCGCTTGGATCATCCGGCGCGATACGCGCCGCGTCCACCTGTGCGGCGAATGGATGACGATGGTCACGATCCTGTCGCTATTCGCGCTGAACTTTGCGACAGGCATGCTGCAAAGCATGGTCCCTTCCTTGGCCGGCGGCATTCCCTTCGCACTTGGCTTTGGCATGCTGGCAGGCGCGCTGTCGGGCAGCTTGATGGGCCGCGCGCTCCGCGTGGCGCACTGGCCTGTCGCCGCTTGATCAGCCGTCCTTGCGAATGGTGGCGTTTTCGGGGTCATAGGGGCTGTCACAGGTGACGGTTGCATCCCACAATTCACCCAACATGCGGACCTTCAGCTTGGTGCCTTCCACCGCCAGATCGGGGCGCACATAGCCCATGCCGATGGATTTACCGAAGGCCACCGAATACCCGCCAGAGGTCAGACGGCCAACCTTGGTGTCGCCATCATACAACGCCTCGCGGCCCCATGGGTCGGCGTCGCTTGGCCCGTCAATCAGCAGCGTGCAGCATTTTGAGCGGATGCCGGTCGCTTCCATCGCGGCTTTGCCGTGGAAGTCTTTCGACAGGTCGATGAAACGCGGCAGATCGGCTTCCAACGGGGTCGCATCGCGGCCCAATTCGTTGCCGAAGGCGCGGTAGGATTTTTCCTGCCGCAGCCAGTTCTGCGCCCGCGCGCCGACCAGCTTCAGCCCCACATCCTCGCCCACCGCCATAATCTGATCGAACAGGTAATTCTGCATCTCTACGGGGTGGTGCAATTCCCAACCCAGCTCGCCCGTATAAGCCACGCGCACGGCACGCACCGGGCACATGCCCAATTCGATATTGCGCCATGACAGCCACGGGAACCGCTTGTTCGACAAGACCGTCGCCGGGTCGGCATCCTTGACCAACTTGTTCAGCAGGTCGCGCGACTTGGGGCCAGCAACCGCAAACACGCCCCATTGCGTTGTGATATCGTGAATGTCGATCAAGCCGAATTCGGCCATCTTATCTTGCGCCGCTTTCAGCAGATAGTCGCTGTCATAGGCGGTCCACGCGCCAGCCGAAATCAGGTAATACTCATCCTCTGCCAACCGGACGATGGTGTATTCGGTGCGCGTCGTGCCGTGCGCGGTCAGCGCATAGGTCAGGTTAATGCGCCCGACCTTGGGCAGCTTGTTGCAGGTGAACCAATCCAGAAACTGCGTTGCCCCCGGCCCGCGCACAAGGTGCTTGGTGAAGGCGGTCGCGTCGATCATGCCGACGCCTTCGCGGATCGCCTTGGCCTCTTCCACAGCATATTGCCACCAACCGCCCCGGCGGAAGCTGCGCGATGCGTGATCGTCGAACCCTTCGGGTGCGTAGTAATTCGGACGTTCCCAGCCATTCACGCAGCCGAACTGTGCGCCAAGGGCTTTCACACGGTCGTAGCAGGGGGCCGTGCGCAAGGGGCGGCAGGCTTCGCGCTCTTCATCCGGGTGGTGCAGGATGAAAACGTGCTCATAAGCTTCTTCATTCTTGCGTGCGCCGTATTCGGTGGTCATCCAGCCGCCGAAGCGCTTGGGGTCGAGCGAGGCCATGTCGATCTCGGCCTCTCCCTCGACCATCATCTGCGCAAGGTAATGGCCGGTGCCGCCAGCGGCAGTAATGCCAAAGCTGAAGCCCTCTGCCAGCCACATGTTGCGCAGGCCCGGCGCGGGCCCGACCAGCGGGTTGCCATCGGGCGTGTAGCAGATCGGACCGTTATAGTCGTCTTTCAAGCCCACGGTTTCGGACGAAGGTATCCGATGAATCATGGACATGTATTCTTCCTCGATCCGCTCCAGATCCAACGGGAAAAGGTCGGCGCGGAAAGTATCGGGCACGCCATATTCGAAACAGGCGGGCGCGTTACGTTCATACGGTCCCAGAATCCAGCCGCCGCGTTCTTCGCGGACATACCATTTCGCATCGGCATCGCGCAGCACGGGGTGTTCGGGGTTCGAATTGCGATACTCCACCAGCGCGGCATCGGGTTCAGTGACGATGAACTGATGCTCTACCGGGATGGCCGGGATCTTGATGCCCAGCATCTTCGCGGTGCGCTGCGCGTGGTTGCCGGTGCAGGTGACGACATGTTCGGCTGTAATCTCGAACTGCTCATCAGACGCAACCAGATTGCCGCCCTTTTCCACCATCTTGGTGCAGGTCACGACCCATTCCGACCCGGTCCAGCGGTAGCCATCCACCTGCACTTTGCGCACAACCTCAACCCCGCGCTGGCGGGCACCCTTTGCCATGGCCTGCGTTACATCGGCGGGGTTGATGTAGCCGTCGGTCGGGTGAAAGATCGCGCCTTTCAGATCCTCGGTGCGCACCAAGGGCCAGCGGTCCTTGATCTGCGCGGGCGTCATCCACTCGTAAGGAATGCCCACGGTTTCGGCGGTAGAGGCATAGAGCCTATACTCGTCCATCCGCGCTTCGGTCTGCGCCATGCGCAGGTTGCCGACCACAGCGAAACCGGCATTCAGGCCCGTCTCTGCTTCCAACGTTTTATAGAACTTCACGCTGTAATCATGGATATGGCTGGTCGCGTAGCTCATGTTGAACAGCGGCAACAGGCCAGCCGCGTGCCATGTGCTGCCAGAGGTCAGCTCATCGCGTTCCAGAAGCGTGGTCTGCCAACCCGCTTTCGCAAGGTGATAGGCAACAGAGGCCCCGACGGCCCCACCGCCGACAACAAGAGCTTTGACATGGGTTTGCATGGGCGCGCACTCCGGCAAGGGTATCCTTGCGCCCTCCATCGCAAATAGGCGGCCGCAAGGGCAATGCCGTGGCGACGCTACGCGGTAGAAAAACGACGCGCCAATCATAGGCGCGCCGTAAATTAGCGTTCAGCGCCCGAAATCACCCGCGTCGACAACCCCGTCGCCGTTGCGGTCGATCATCGGGAACAGGCGTTCACTGGCGGCGGCGAATTCGGCTGCGGTAATCTGCCCGTCGCCATCCGCATCGTTGAAGGCAAGGCCCATCGCTTCGTGGATCACCTTGCCGGGGCCGTTCGCACCGTGACCGCCGCCTTTGCCCTGCTCTGCCTCAACCGCCTCGCGGTCAGTGATGGTGGCCGTCATATTCTCCAATTCCGCCGCTTCAAGAATGGCAGAGCCGTCAAGGTCGAACATGTCGAACAGATTTGCGCGACGTTCGATGATGTCAGCCGCGGTCACATTGCCCGTGCCCGACATATCCCATTCCGCGATGAAGCCCGCACCGGGATTGCCGTTGCCTTGGGCCAAAGCGGGAAGGGGCAGAAGCAGCGCGGCAGCGAGGATGGTGAGTTTCATATCTAAGATTCCTTGTTTAAGACATTCATACAAACGCATCTGTTTATCTATTCCGTCTTGACAGATTGTCGCAGCTTGGCAGCGGGCGCAGCGCGCCGTAAAAGGCACGGCGAAGCACCCGGGGGGAAGAATGGAAATCTGCCGCACAAAGGCTGCTATTCGCGCATGGCGCAGATCGGCGGGGCATGTCACCTTGGTGCCGACCATGGGCTTTTTGCACGACGGACACATGTCGCTGGTCCGCCGCGCCAAGACCGAGCGCGGCAAGGTCGCTGTGTCGATCTTCGTGAACCCTACACAATTCGGCCCGACCGAAGACCTGTCCACCTACCCGCGTGACGAGGCCCGCGATCTGGACATGCTGCGCGACGCGAGCGTCGATGCGGTGTTCATCCCCGAAGTGACAGAGGTCTATGACCCAAACGCCCAAACTATTGTCGAGACGACCGAATTGGCCAAGGTCCTGATCGGCAAGCTGCGCCCCGGCCATTTTCGCGGCGTGGCAACGGTGGTGACGAAACTGTTCAACATCATCCGCCCCGATGCCGCCGTGTTCGGCGAGAAAGACTATCAACAACTGGCCGTGATCCGCACCATGGTGCGCGATCTGGATATGGATGTGGCCATCATCGGCGGCCCGATCATGCGCGAAGCGGACGGGTTGGCGATGTCCTCGCGCAATGTGCGGCTATCGCCCGCCGACCGCGCGGCAGCCCCCATTTTGGCCCGCGCGCTGGAGGAGGCCTCCGCTATGGCCCCCACCGGCACCACCGCGTCGCGCCTGCGCAGCCATGTCCGCGCTACGCTGGAACGCGAACCCCGCGCGCAGGTGCAATCGGTCGATATTCGTGACGCCGAAACACTCGAAACCCTGTCCGGGCCGCTGACCCGGCCTGCTGTCATCCTGCTGGCGGTCAAGTTCGGTCAGGTCTTTCTGATCGACAACCGCGTCGTTTACCCCAAGGAGCAAGCATGAGCGCCCAAGCCCCCATCCGCCGCATTACCGCGCCCCAAATCCGTGCTCGCAAAGGGGGCGATCCGATCGTGTCGTTGACCAGCTACCACGCACATACGGCGGCCATCGTCGACAAATACGCCGATTTCATCCTTGTGGGTGATTCTCTGGGCATGGTCATGCACGGCATGGACAGCACCATCGGCGTGCCCCTGGACCTGATGATCATGCATGGCAAGGCCGTGGTGCGCGGCACGCAACGCGCGCTGATCGTGGTGGATATGCCTTTTGGCACCTACGAGGAAAGCCCGCAAATGGCGTTCCGCAACGCCGCCAAGATTATGAAAGAAACCGCCTGCGGTGCCGTCAAGCTGGAAGGCGGCGCGCGGATGGCGGAAACCATCCGCTTCCTGTCGGAACGCGGAATTCCCGTCATGGCGCATATCGGGCTGACCCCGCAATCGGTGAACACAATGGGCGGCTTCAAGGTGCAGGGCCGGGACGAGGCCGCTTGGGCAACGCATATCGACGACGCGATTGCAGTGGCAGAGGCAGGCGCCTTCGCGCTGGTTGTCGAAGGCGTGGTCGAGGAATTGGCCGACCGCATCACCGCGGCGGTGGACATCCCCACCATCGGCATCGGCGCGTCCAAGAATTGCGATGGGCAAATTCTGGTGCTGGAAGACATGCTGGGCCTGAACCCACGCGTGCCGAAATTCGTGAAAATCTACGGCGACCTTGGCCCGGCCATCGAGCGCGCCGTGTCGGCTTACGCCGAAGAGGTGAAGGACCGCAGCTTCCCCACACCGGACAACGTCTACAAATAGTCCATGCCCAGCCGCATCGCCCTGTTTTCGCTTCTGGTGCCGGATTACGACGAGGCGCTCGCGTTCTTCACCAGTATCGGTTTCGAATGCCGCGAGGATACCGATCTGGGCGGCGGCAAACGTTGGGTGCGCATCGCGCCGCCGGGCGGGGAAACCGAAATCCTGTTGGCCCGCGCGGTGGGCGACCGGCAACAGGCCACCATCGGAAGCCAAGGCGGCGGGCGGGTCTGGCTGTTTTTGGAAACAGAGGATTTCGACACCGACCACCGCAGGATGAAGGCAAAAGGGGTCGTGTTCGAAACTGCGCCCCGCGATGAACCCTATGGCCGCGTGGCGGCCTGGGTCGATCCGTGGGGCAACCGATGGGATCTAATTCAATTCGCCCCTACCGATCGAAGCGCTGCGGACAGGGCCTAAGCCGCCTACCGCCGCGCGGCATCTGCCGGGTAGGTGCCTAAGATATTCAGGTAAGACGTGAAATATCGCAGCTCGTCCAGCGCCAGTTTCACGTTGTCATCGTCTGGGTGGCCTTCGATCTCGGCGAAGAACTGGGTCGCAGTGAAGGACCCGTTCACCATGTAGCTTTCCAGCTTGACCATGTTCACGCCATTCGTGGCAAACCCGCCCATCGCCTTATAGAGCGCTGCCGGAATATTGCGCACCCGGAACAGGAAGCTTGTCATCATGCCGTGATCGCCGCGCCGGGTCAGGTCCGGCTCACGGGCCATGATCAGAAAGCGGGTGGTATTGTCGGGCCGGTCCTCTATCTGCGGGGCCAGCACGTCCAGCCCATAGATCCTGGCGGCCATTTCACTTGCCAGTGCGGCTTGTGAAGGATCGCCGCGTTCGGCCACTTCGCGCGCGGCGCGGGCATTGTCGGAACTGACCACACCGCGAATGGCATGATCGCGCAAGAAGGTCGAGCATTGCGGCAAGATCACCGGATGGCCGTGCGCCTCTTGCACTTGCGCGAGCGTCGCCCCTGGAACGCCCAACAGGTTCACATGTACCCGTACGAACGCCTCGGCCACGATATGCAACCCGCTTTCCGGCAGCAGCGAATGCACATCGGCCACGCGCCCATAGATCGAATTCTCGACCGCGACCATAGCCAGATCGGCCGCGCCGTCGCGCACCGCCGCCATTGTGTCGTGAAAGGTTGCGCAGGGAAGCGGCTCATAATCTGGCCGAGTGTCAGCACAGGCTTGGTGCCCGTAAGCGCCCAATTCCCCCTGAAAAGCGATTCTGTTTGTCATGTTTACGCTCGCAGCCTGCAAATTCGCCCGAAATGGCGTTTCGTCGCGGTAACTATCGCTTGAAACCCACTATGGGAAGCGGGTAGATACCCCCAAAATCGCTGAGGTTAGGGATTGCGCTATGTTCGACACGATGGTGATCACCAAGACTGTGGCTTCGCTCTGTGGGGCGTTTCTGGTTTTGCTGCTGGGGTTCTGGGCGGCAGACGGGCTGTATGGGTCGCATTCGGATGAACCGCAAGCCTATGTCATCGACACCGGCGAAGAAGAAGCCAGCGCTGAACCGGTTGCCGAACTGACCTTTGAAGAAGCTTTCCAAGTGGCCGATGCCGAAGCTGGTGCCCGCGTCTGGGGCCAGTGCCGCGCCTGTCACGCGCTGGAAGCCGGGCGCAACGGTGTTGGCCCTTACCTGCACGGCGTGGTGAACCGCCCCATCGGTGCCAGTGACGGGTTCAACTATTCTGGTGCGCTGAACCAGGTGGGCGATGTCTGGACGCCGGAAAACCTGAACACCTTCATCGCTGCTCCGGCCGATTCCGCCAGCGGCACCTCTATGAACTTCCGCGGCATTGCCGATGTGCAGGATCGTGCGAATCTGATTGCTTATATACAAAGCCAAAGCTGATATTTGGCATGTTCCAAATTTTGTCAGGCCGTCCGATCAATTCGGGCGGCCTGTTTGCTTTTTGGCACAAGCGATCAAAATAGCTTGTGAAGATTGGTGAATTGCGCCGCGCTTGTCGACAGCCGCACCGAAACACTAAATACTAACATAAATCCCCGCGCCAGACGGGACCAGCAGGAGGAGTTGCCCGATGTTTCACCGCATGACCCGCGCCATCGCCCTATCGGGCCTTGCGCTGTCGCTGATTACCGCGCCGCTTTCGGCACAAGATGACGACATCATCCGCGCGCATGGCTATTCCTTCTACGGTGACCTAAGCTACCCAGCCGATTTCACGCATTTCAACTATGTCAATCCCAACGCGCCCAAGGGTGGCGCAATCGCGCTTTCGGCCCAGGGCACATTCGACAGCATGAACCCGTTCACCCGGCTGGGCCGCGCGGGTGCGTTGTCGTCATCCATGTATGAAAGCCTGTTGGAAACATCGGAACCGATGGGCGGCGGCATGGCCCCGGCAGATGCCTTTGGTGAATATTACGGGCTTTTGGCGCATATGGTCGAATACCCGGCCAGCAAGGAATGGGTGATCTTCCACATGCGGCCAGAGGCGCGGTTTTCCGATGGCACGCCCGTGACCGCGCATGATGTTGTGTTCAGCCATAACCTGTTCATCGAACAAGGCCTGCCATCCTACAGCCAAGCCGTCAGCCAGCGCGTTCTGGGGGCCGAGGCGCTGGACGATAACACTGTGAAATTCACCTTCGCAGAGGGCATTTCACGCCGCTCCCTGATCGACCAAGTGGGCAGCACGCCCGTTTTCTCCAAGGCGTGGTATGAAAGCACCGGCGCGCGCTTGGACGAATCGCGCATGGAAATCTCGCCCGGTTCCGGCCCCTATATGCTGGATGATTTCGAGGTGAACCGCTCGATCACGTACAAGCGCAACCCTGACTATTGGGGCAACGATCTGCCCAACAATGCGGGACGGCACAATTTCGATGAGATCCGCATAGAATATTTCGCCGATGGTGCAGCTGCCTTCGAAGGCTTCAAAAGCGGCATCTACACGTTTCGGGCAGAGAATAATTCGCGCCAATGGGCAACCGGCTACGATTTCCCGGCCATCGAGCGTGGTCATGTCGTGCGCGACGAATTGCCAACTGGGCTTGCGCCCACTCCGACCGGGTTCGTGTTCAACCTAGGGCGCGAGAAGTTCCAAGACCCGCGTGTGCGAGAAGCAATCGCGCTCGCGTTCAACTTCGAATGGACGAATGAGACCCTGCAATACGGGTTGTTCAAACCGCGCGTGTCCTACACCCAAGGCACCCGCCTGCAAGCCGATGGCCCACCTGAAGGTCTGGAACTGGCGCTGCTGGAATCCTTGGGCGATCTGGTGCCACCTTCCATGCTGACAGAACCGGCGAGGATGCCGCATGTCTCTAGCGCCGAGCGTTTGGCCGACCGGGGCAATATTCGCCGCGCGCGGGGGCTTTTGGAAGATGCGGGCTGGACCGTGGATGATGCAGGCGCGCTTCGAAATGCGGCAGGCGAGCAGATGGTGATCGAAATTCCCGTCTCGTCTGCCGGGTCCGCCACGATGGATTCGATTGTCGAAACCTACACCCAGAACCTTGGCCTGTTGGGCATAGATGCGCAATTCCAGCGGATAGACGCGGCCCAGCACACCGACCGCCGCCGCAACCGCGATTATGACATGATCTTCGACCAGTATGGCGCGTTCATGGATACCGGGACGGGGTTGCACCAGCGCTATGGGTCGGAAACCGCCGAATTCAGCCTGTTCAACCCAGCGGGGTTGGCCAGCCCATTGGTGGATACAATCATTGACGCCTCGCTGGACGCACCCACGCCCGAAGAGCGTGACGCGGCGCTGATGGCGCTCGACCGCGCGTTGCGGCACGAGTTGATCATGGTGCCCGCTTGGTATAACGACACGGTCTGGGTCGCCTATTGGGACGTGTTCAAACACCCTGAAACCATCCCGCCCTTTTCGACCGGAGAGCTGGATTTCTGGTGGTATGACGCCGACCGCGCAGCCGAATTGCGCGCCGCCGGCGCGCTGAGGTAATCCATGGGCGCCTATATCGCGCGACGCTTGTTGTTGATCATCCCCACACTGCTGGGGGTGATGATGATCAACTTCTTTCTGGTGCAATTCGTGCCCGGTGGCCCCATCGAGCAGGTAATTGCCCGCATGGAAGGGCAAGGCAACGTGTTCGGCGCGTTCGATGGCGCGGGCGCGGATGTGAATGCGGGCGCGGTCGAAAACGAACGCTACCTTGGCGCGCGCGGCCTGCCGCCCGAATTCATCGAAGAGCTGGAGCGCGAATTCGGCTTCGACAAACCGCCCTTGGAACGGTTCCTGCACATGATGTGGAACTATATG
>CAYNWX010000105.1:0-13396 GCA_964401005.1 uncultured Natronohydrobacter sp. | reverse complement strand
ATGATGATGATGCAGCTTGCGGTGGTGGACGAGGTGCCGTTCCGCGATGTCTACCTGCACGGCCTTGTGCGCGACGCCAAGGGCAAGAAAATGTCCAAGACGCTGGGCAACGTGGTCGACCCGTTGGAGATTATCGACGAATATGGCGCCGACGCGCTGCGCTTTACCAACGCGTCCATGGCAAGCCTTGGGGGTGTGCTGAAACTGGATACCGCGCGCATTGCGGGGTATCGCAACTTCACCACCAAGCTGTGGAATGCCTGCCGTTTCGCCGAAATGAACGGGGTCTGGGAAGGGCACAGCACCCAAAGTGCGCCCCCCGCCGCGCAGGCGATTGTGAACCGCTGGATCATCAGTGAAACCGCCAAGGTGCGCGAAGTGGTGGATGCCGCTCTGGCCGATTACCGCTTCAACGACGCCGCCAGCGCGCTGTATGGATTTGTCTGGGGCAAGGTCTGCGATTGGTATGTGGAATTCGCCAAACCGCTCTTCGATGGTGAGGACGCTACCGAGACCCGCGCGACCATGGCTTGGGTGCTGGACCAGTGCATGATCCTGCTGCACCCGATCATGCCCTTCATCACCGAAGAGCTGTGGGGCCTGACCGGGCAGCGCGCCAAGTTGTGCGTGCATGCTGATTGGCCGGAATATGGCGCGGAGCTGATTGATGACGCGGCATTGCGCGAGATGAATTGGGTCATTTCCCTGATCGAGAGCATCCGCTCGGCGCGCGCGCAATTGCGGGTGCCGGTGGGCTTGAAGCTGAACATGGTGCAGCTTGATTTGGATGCAGCAGGCCGCGCGGCGCTCTCGCGCAACATGGCGTTGGTGATGAAACTTGCGCGGATTGCTTCGTTGGAGGAAGTGACGAACCTGCCCAAAGGGTCCATCACCGTCGCGGTGGAAGGGGGCAGCTTTGGCTTGCCACTGGAAGGCGTGATCGACATTGCGGCAGAGCGCGCGCGACTGGAAAAGACGCTCGCCAAGGCCGAGAAGGAACGCGCCGGGATCGAAGGACGGTTGAAGAACCCGAAATTCGTGGCCAGCGCCCCCGAAGAGGTGGTGTCCGAAGCCCGCGAGCAATCGGCACTTCTGGCCGACGAAATCGCGCGCCTGTCAGATGCGGTCGGCCGTTTGCGCGAGTTGGGTTAAGTGTTCTCCGCCCCGGTCGTGGGGCGGAAATCCACGCAGAAGGCGGCCATATCGGGCATGGCCAACAGCGTTTGCGTGCAATGGCAATAGGCCTGCGCGCCGCTGGTGTCGCAATGGTTGCAATCCGAGCAGGTGCCAAAGACCGGCGCGCCGCGTTGCGTGGCAAGGTCGGTCACCACCTGCCTGATTAAGCGCGACAAGCTGCCTTGGTCTTCTGCAGACAGGTTGCGCAGCACGCTGCGCAAGGCGCGCAATGGGTCTTGAGCCAGCATGTCATGGCCGGCTTGCGTGACCTCCATCCGGGTGCTGCGGCGGTCGCGGCTATCGGCATGGCGTGCCAGAAACCCAAGATCAACCAAGGCGCGCACGGTTTGCGATGCGGTCCCACGCGTTGTGGCGTGAAATTCCGAGAAGGCCGACGGCGTGCGAGACACTGGGTTGGCGCGCGCAAAATAGCGCAGGGCGGTCCATTGCGCCGCTGTCAGCGGGCTGTTGGCTGCGCTTTGCGCCAGCCGTGCCAGATGCACCAGCAGGTCGGCCAGATCGCTGGGCAAGTCGACGGCAAGGGGGGCATCGCGCTGGGTCATGTGGTCGAAATAATCCGCCCGGTTCTCGTTGACAAGGGATGCAGCCAAGTGATAGCGATACGATATAGTATCGAAACGCTATCAAAAATGAGGTGCCCGATATGTCTGCCGCCAAGTCAGCACGTGACCCACATACCAGCCGGTTCATTCGTACAGCGATGGCTGTAGATATGCTTGATGCGCAGACAGAACAGACGCTTGCGCTGGCATGGCGGGACCACCGGGACGAAGCCGCTTTGCACCAGTTGATTAATGCCTATACGCGTTTGGCGGTGTCGGTGGCCGGGCGGTTCCGGCGCTATGGCTTCCCGCTGGATGACCTGATCCAACAAGGTAATCTGGGATTGATGCGCGCGGCTGAAAAATACGACCCCGACAATGGCGCGCGGTTTTCAACCTATGCGGCATGGTGGATCCGCGCCTCGATGCAGGAATATGTCATGCGCAACTGGTCGGTGGTGCGCACCGCCACCAATGCCGCGCAGAAGAAGCTGTTTTTCCACCTGCGCCGGACCTTGGCAAAAATGGACGATGGCGAGATTCGGACTGAATCCCTCTCTTCGTCGGTATCTCGTGCTCTGGATGTGCCCGAAGAGCAGGTGAAGATCATGCTGGGCCGCATGTCCGGGCATGATCTGTCGCTGAACACCCCACAATCGGGCAGCGAAGATGGACGCGATTGGATGGATGCGATTGCCGATGACACGGCGCCGACCGAAGACCGCGTGCTGGGCGATCTAGAAGACCGTCGCCGCCGTAAACTTTTATATGGCGCGGTGCAAAGCCTGCCAGAGCGTGAACAGCGCATCATTGTGGAGCGGCACCTAAGCGACAGTCCACGCACCTTGGCCGAAATCGGGGCAGATTTGGGCATTTCCAAAGAGCGTGTACGCCAGTTGGAAGAACGCGCGTTGGAGCGTGTGGCCAGACAAGTGCGCACAAGCGCGTCACCAGCTTTGCTTTCGGCTTGACCTTTGCGGTTTGGGGCGGGACATCTGGCCCAAATCCCGGAGGCTGTTTTTGTCCCGTTCTGCCCTGATTGGTTGTGTTCTGTCACTTGTGGTCGCCGCGTTCGCCACAAGCCTTTTGCTGATGCCTGCGCTTCCGGGAAAGCCCTTTCCTGTCCCTTTTTTCGACAAGTTCGTACATGCCGCCTTGTTTTTCGGCGTGGCTTTACCGTCGATGATTGGCTTGGAAAAGCGCTGGCATTGGCACGTTTGGGCCGTTGTGGTGGTCTATAGTGGCCTAACAGAGCTTTTGCAGCCGGGTTTCGGCCGAAGTGCAGAATGGTCTGACTTGGTTGCGAATGCGGTTGGCGCGGCGCTTGCCAGTGTTGCGGCGCGTCGGGTGCAATTAAAGACCGCCAAGGTCCAAAAGCGGGATCGGACCAAGGCTTAGAATTGACCCCGCCACGGTCAGCGGCAGGGTCAGCCGATCGCCCTCGCTCATACCTTGCGCCATCATCGAAATCAAACGCGCCTGATCGGGGGCTAAAAGGCCCGAGTCCTGAAACGCGGTCATAAGCGGTTGCCAATTGGTGATAGCAAGGGCCAGCGTGCCGTCCCAAAGCCCATCAGCACGGCGGCTCAATCTGCCAGTGATGGTGCTTTCAGATATCCCGCTGACCATGCGCACTTCGGTCAGCTCAATGGCTGTCAGTGCGCCACGTGCAGTCAGCCGCATGGGCGGTTCAAATTGCAGGGTGGCACGCAAAGATGCGCTGTTAAGCTGGTGGCCAATTTCGGCGAGGGTGAGGTCAGACAGGTCAAGGGAGAGTTGATAAACTTGCGCCGTCCCTGTCGGCTCAAGCGTCAGATTCAGCGCTCCCAGTTGTGCTCCAATCGACCCGGCAAGCGACATGTCGCGCCCGCTCAGCGCCGCGCGTGTGACCGTCAATCCCGGTGTCAGGTCCAGAGACAGGGGCATATCCGTACCCGTCAGACGCCATTCCGCGCCTCGCCACCGAAACCTTTGCTGGCCTGAAAGCGCGCCCTGGGCCGAAAATGGCCAATAGCTTGGAATTGACAGCGCCGCCCAATCGGCGCGCCAACCGCGTGCGGGCAGGGCGGGTGTGTCAAGGCGCAGGTCAAAGGCCGTGGGAAAGCCCGTCACATCCACCCCCGCCACCTGCGCGCCGCGATCTGACACATAGGCAGGTGCCGTGCGCAGCAAATAGGCCGCCCCAAACCAATAAGCGCAAAACAGCCCCGAAAGCAGGGATAGCCAGACAATCGCGCGCATGGGCACCCCTTTTGACCTTGTGACGATTCCTCTCTACACCGCCTAGGGTAACAGGAGCCAGACATGCCCGACACGTTATGGATATTTGGTTACGGATCGCTGATCTGGAACCCCGGTTTTGCCCATGGCCAGACCCGCATTGCGCGGCTGGACGGGTATGAGCGCAGCTTTTGCATGCGTTCGATCCATCATCGCGGCACAGTGGAAGAGCCGGGGCTGGTATTGGCGCTCGACGAAGGGCAGGGCGGGTGCGAGGGGCTGGCCTTTGAAGTGGATGGCCGTATCGCGGAAGAAACGCTGGAATACCTGCGCGCGCGCGAGTTGATCTCGGCGGCGTATCTGGAACGCACTGTGCCGATCACGCTGCAAGGCGGGCCACATGTGCAGGCTGTCACCTATGTGATCGACCGCGCGCATGGGCAATATTGCGGCGGACTGCCTTTGGAAGAACAAGCACAGATCATTGCCCGCGCTGTGGGCGGGCGCGGTCCGAATTGGGAATATCTTGTAAACACCGCGCGCCACTTGGCGGAACTGGGCCTGCGCGACCCGGATCTGGATTGGCTCGCGGCGCGGGTCGAGGCGCTGACCTCTGCCTGACGCAGCCCTTACGCGGGCCGCGACCGAATGATCTTGGCGAAACGCTCGAAAATCTCGGCATTGGCGGCAATCACTTCGCCGCGGTCGAAGATCGTGCTGTCTTCGCGGATCGGGCCGGTAAAGCCGCCCGCTTCGCGGACCAGCAAAAGCCCGGCGGCCAAATCCCAAGGGGCAAGCTCGCGTTCCCAAAAGCCATCGAAGCGCCCGGCGGCCACATAGGCCAGATCCAAAGCCGCCGCTCCCCAGCGCCGCACGCCGGCACAAGCGGGCATAAGCTGTGCAAGGTCATGCAGCATGGCGGGCAAGGTGCGTTTTGCGCCAAACGGAATGCCGGTGGCAAAGACGCAGTCTGTCAGCGTGTTTCGGTTCGACACGCGCAGGCGGTTGCCGTTCATGAAGGCCCCCATGCCTTTTTCGGCAATGAACAATTCGTCCTTGGCCGGGTCAAAGATCACGCCAGAGACGATCTCGCCCTTGAATTCCAGCGCAATGGACACGGCCCAATGCGGCATCCCGTGCAGGAAATTTGTCGTGCCATCCAGCGGGTCCACGATCCAGCGGCGGGTGGGGTCCTTGCCCTCGACCGGGTCCGATTCCTCGCCCAGCCAGCCGTAATTCGGGCGCGCTTCGGTCAGGATTTCGCGGATCGCGGCTTCGGCGGCAATATCGGCCCGGCTGACAAAGTCCCCCGCAGATTTGGACGAAACCTGCAGGTTCTCAACCTCACGGAAATCCTTCACCAGCAGGCGCCCAGCTTTGCGCGCCGCTTGAATCATGACGTTGAGATTGGCACTGCCTTGCATATCATCCGCTCCGGTCTCTGGGTTGGCCGCGCTTTATACCGCCTGAAACCGGAAGGAAAGCCTTAAGCCAAGGGCACGACGCAATCGCAGATGCGCAGGCGCACGCGTTGGCCCACTTCGATCGTGGCACCCGCGCCCGAAATGACCTGCATGCAGCGCTCGCCCTCTTGCACCCAGTATAGCTGGTCGTGCCCCCGATATTCGCGCCCGACAACAGAGGCCGGACCGTCTGGGTCGGCTTCCAGCATGATCTGCTCGGGCCGCACCGAGAGCGTGACAGCACCATTGGCCGCACGCGACAAGGGCAGGTTGCCGAAGTCTGTGGTCACTTCCATACCATTGGCATTGCCCGTCAGAATGTTCGAGCGCCCGATGAACGACGCGACGAAGGCCGAAACCGGGTGGCGGTAGATCTCGTCCGGGGTGCCGATCTGGACAATGCGGCCTGCTTCCATAACGGCAATGCGATCTGCGACAGCCATAGCCTCTTCTTGGTCATGGGTCACGATAATACCTGCCGCGCCTGTGGCTTTCAGCAGTTTGCGCACTTCTTGCCGGGTCTCGACCCGCATGGCGGCGTCAAGGTTGGAAAAGGGTTCGTCCATCAGCACCAAGGGCGGGGCCATCGCAAGCGTGCGCGCCAGCGCCACGCGCTGTTGTTGCCCCCCCGACAATTCATGCGGGTGGCGCTGTGCCAGCCCGTCCAGCCCGACCAAGTGCAACATCTCTTTCGCGCGGGCCTCGGCCTCGGCGCGTTTCAGCTTGCGCAGACCGAATTTCACATTCTCCAGCACTGTCAGGTGCGGAAACAAGGCGTAGTCTTGAAACACAAAGCCTATACCACGGGTTTCGGGGGCTGCCAGAGTAATGTCCTTGCCACGCAAGGTGATCGTGCCGTCATCGGGTTCCTCAAACCCGCCGATCATGCGCAGCGTCGTGGTCTTGCCGCAGCCCGATGGGCCCAGAAGCGCCAACATCTCGCCTTCGCCCAAGGAAAAACTGGCGCGCTCTACCGCCGGGGCCTCGCCTGTCTTGAAATGCTTGCGCAACCGCTCGACCGACAGCAGCACCTTTTTCGGCGCTTGGCGGTAGCCCATCGGCGTCGCCTCTGCCGGCATTTTGAAGCTGAGTGATTTTGGCAAGCTGTTCATGGCTCGATACCCTTTGCGGCTGGCGAAACCCAAGCGCGCTTGTCGGATATTCCGAATGCACGCCCGCGTCAACTGTTGCGGCTTAGCGCAGGGTCAAGCGGGGGGCTGCCCCAAAAGGGCATTGCCCGTGCTGGCGCGCGCGGCCATACTGGATGGAACAAGACCGATAGGGACCGCATGGACCATCCGCATAATCCCGCCACGCTGCTGAACACAGACGCCTTTCACGCTGTTAATCGGCCCGCTGCCGAGCGCCGAGCCGCCTCACTGGTTGCGCGGCGGTCCATCAAGGGCGCGCATCAGGCGGCGTGGTTGCTCAATGCCATTGCCTGCATGGACCTGACCACCCTTGCGGGCGACGATACCGAGGACCGCGTGCGCCGCCTATGCGCCAAGGCGCGCCGTCCCTTGGCCGATCATATCGTGGCTGGGCTGGGGCTGAACGAGATGCCCAATACCGGCGCGGTCTGCGTCTATCCCACCATGGTCAACGCGGCGGTCAAGGCGCTCGATGGTTCGGGCATACCCGTCGCCTCTGTCGCCACTGGCTTTCCCGCGGGGTTGATGCCTTTGGACCTGCGACTGGCCGAAATCCGCTATGCGGTGGACCAAGGCGCGGCAGAGATCGACATCGTCATCACCCGCGCGCATGTGCTGGGTGGTAATTGGTTGGCGCTGTATGACGAGATTGCCGCCATGAAAGACGCTTGCGGCGCGGCGCATCTGAAAGCCATCCTCGCCACCGGCGATCTGGTCACGCTGAGCAATGTCTATGCCGCGTCCATGGTCGCCATGCAGGCAGGGGCGGATTTCATCAAAACCTCGACCGGGAAGGAAGGCGTGAACGCGACCTTGCCCGTGGGACTGACCATATGCCGCGCGATCCGCGACCACCGCGCCACCACCGGCAACATCGTGGGCTTCAAACCGGCAGGCGGCATGAAAACCGCGAAAGACGCCTTGGCGTGGCAAATCCTGATGCGCGAAGAACTAGGGCGCGACTGGCTGCGCCCCGGCCTGTTCCGGCTGGGGGCGTCCTCTATGCTGGCCGATATCGAACGCCAGTTAGAGCACCACGTCACCGGGCGCTATGCGGCCAGCCACCGTCACGCGCTGGCGTAAGAGGATAAAATGACGTCGATACCGGAGATTTTGGACAGCATGGCCTATGGTCCCGCACCTGAAAGCACCGCCGCCGCCCGTGAGTGGCTCGCGCGCGGGCCGTTTGGCCTGTTCATTGGCGGCGGCTTTACCGCGCCTGGTGCGCTGTTCGACGTCCGCGATCCGGCCCGTGACGAAGTTCTGGCACAGGTCACGCAAGGCACTGAGGGCGATGTCGATGCCGCCGTGCAAGCCGCGCGCGCCGCCCAACCGGCATGGGAGGCTGACCCGGCTTTGCGCGCCCGCATTCTCTATGCCTTGGCGCGGCAGGTGCAAAAACGCGAACGGCTTTTTGCGGTGCTGGAATCGCTCGACAATGGCAAACCCATCCGCGAAACCCGTGATATCGACGTGCCCTTGGTCGCGCGGCATTTCTACCACCATGCAGGCTGGGCCACACTTTTGGCCGACGAATTCCCCAATGCCCGCGCGCATGGGGTCTGCGGCCAGATCATCCCGTGGAACTTTCCGCTGCTGATGCTTGCGTGGAAAGTGGCCCCGGCCTTGGCGGCGGGCAATACATTGGTGCTGAAACCGGCAGAGGATACCCCGCTGACCGCGCTTCTTTTCTCCGAAATCTGCGCGGAAGCGGGCGTGCCGCCGGGTGTGGTCAACATCGTGACAGGCGACGGGGCGACTGGTGCGGCCATCGTGGCGCATAAGGGTGTCGATAAAATTGCCTTCACCGGCTCGACCGAGGTGGGGCAGATCATCCGCCGCGCGACCGCCGGATCGGGCAAGGCGCTGACACTGGAGCTTGGCGGCAAATCGCCCTTCATCGTGATGGGGGATGCCGATCTCGATGCCGCTGTCGAAGGCGTTGTCGACGCGGTCTGGTTCAACCAAGGCGAAGTGTGCTGCGCGGGCACCCGTATTCTGGTGGCCGAAAGCGTGGCCACGACGTTCCGCAAGTGTTTGATTTCGCGCATGAAAACGCTGCGCGTGGGCGACCCGCTGGACAAATCGACCGATATCGGCGCAATTGTCAGCCCCGCCCAGTTGGCGCGCATCCGTGATCTGGTGGCGCAAGGGATTGCGGCAGGCGCTGTCGTGCATGAGGGCAAGGCCCCCGAAGGCTGCTATTGCCCGCCGATCTTACTGGATGAAGTATCGCCCGCAAACCCCTGCGTTATTGAAGAAATATTCGGTCCGGTCGTCACGCTGCAAACCTTCCGCACGCCGCCAGAGGCGATTGACCTGGCAAATGCCACCCGCTACGGCTTGGCAGCCAGCATCTGGTCAGAAAATCTGACTGTTGCCATGGACTTGGCGGCACAAGTTAAAGCAGGCGTGGTCTGGATCAATGCCACCAACATGTTCGACGCAAATGCGCCGTTTGGTGGAATGCGCGCGTCGGGCTTTGGCCGCGAAGGCGCGCGCGAGGGGATGGGGGCCTATCTGCGCAAGGGAGATGCCGCAAAAGGCGCCGCCCCCGGCGCACTCGACCCGCTGCCGGCCATGGGCACGCCGGACGGGTTGGACCGCACCCACAAGCTCTATATCGGCGGCGCGCAGAAACGTGCGGATGGCGGCGCAAGCTGGTCGGTCCTGTCGGGTGACACGCGCCTTGGCCATGCGCCGCTTGGCAACCGCAAGGACATCCGCAACGCGGTCGAGGCTGCGCACAAGGCGAGCGGATGGACCAAGCTGAGCGGCCACCAGCGCGCGCAGGTGTTGTATTTCTTTGCTGAAACACTGGATCATCACCGTGACGGTCTGGCGGCATTCGTGCCGATGGCCGAAATCGACGCCAGCATCGCCCGAACCATGTATTATGCCGCTTGGGCCGACAAGCTGTCGGGCGCTGTGCACAACACCCAAAGCGCGCATGTCACGCTGGCCATGCGCGAAGCGTTTGGCGTGGTCGGGCTGATCTGCCCGGAAGAAAAGCCGCTTCTGGGAGCGCTGTCATTGATCCTGCCTGCAATCGCCATGGGCAACCGGGTGGTGGTCGTGCCCTCGCAGGCAAACCCATTGGCGGCACTGGAATTGGGGCCAATGCTGGGCGCATCGGACGTGCCCGGGGGCGTGGTGAATATCGTCAGTGGCCCGGTCGCGGATTTGGCGAAGACGCTCGCGGGACATGATGATGTCGCCGCGCTGGCCTGTGCGCAACCCAGCGTTGCGCAGATGGTCGAGGCCGAAAGCGCCGGCAACCTGAAACCTGTCTGGCACGCGCCGGATGGTCAAGGCCGCGACTGGCTGGAGGCAATGGTGCAGATCAAAACGATCTGGGTGCCTTACGGCGCATAAAGGCAGGGTGCACGGTCAGCGCACCCCGTTTCTTTCAGAATCGCGCCGCCAGAAATTCGCGGAACGCGGCTTGTGCACCTGCATTCGCCTCTGGGTCCCAATCGCCCGAACTGGGCACGGTGAACGAATGCCGCGCGCCGCCAAAGATGCGGGCTTCATGCGCAACGCCCGCGCCTTGCAATTCGTCCATCAACGCCGCCAGATCGGCCATGCCAGAAACCGGATCGGCAGACCCATGGAGCACCAGAACTGGTGCAGGCGTGGTGCTGTAATCCTGTCCTTCTGGCGTGCCAAGCCCGCCATGGAAGCTGACGAAACCGGCCATGTCCAACCCTGCGCGCGCGGCTTCCAGCGCTGCTGCGCCGCCAAAGCAATAGCCTGCGATCACCATGCTGCCTGCACCGTCCAGCGCGGCCGTAGCCTCTGCCCCGGCGACCATCCGCGCGCGGAATTCATCCCGGTCGGCGTAAAGCGCACCGGTCTCGCGGCGGTAATCGTCCATGCCCGCCAGAACGGCGTCGGTGCCGAACAGGTCGAGCGCGACGGCCAGATAGCCATCGGCGGCTAGTGCATCGGCCTGCGCGCGTTCATGGTCGGTCAGCCCGTCCCAGTCATGCACCAGCAAAACCGTGCCGCGCGGTGTGCCTTCGGGCGTGGCGACATAGCCTTCGAAGCTGCGGTCGCCATAGGTGTAGGGCAGCGGATCGGCCAGTGCTGTGCCCGTGGCAAGACCGATTCCGAGAATGACTGTAGAAAACGTGTGGATCGACGCCATGAGATTGCCCTCCAGGTTATGACCTTAGAGAAGGTAGGGCTATGCGGGCCAAAGTCAGGACCGCACAGCCCCTGCGCGTCTATGCACAGAACTTAGCGTTTGCGGTCGCGCCGCGTGCTCATGGGCTGGAAGGCCACGGCAACATGTGCCTCGCAATAGGGTTTTCCGGGCTTCACGGGCAGACCGCAGAACCAAAAATCAGGTGTCGCCGGGTCGCCGATGGGCCATTTACAGGTCCGCTCGGTCAATTCCAGAAGCGACAGCTTCATCGCGGTCTTTTCCACCTCTCGCACGGTGGCAAGCGCTTCCGGATCAATTTCATTGGCCGAGGGTTGCGGCGGCAGTGGCTGGCCTGCCGGGATGATCGGCTTGGGCGTGTAGGTTTCGACCTGTTCTTCTTCCGGCTCTTCCGGCTCTGCCACCGCAGCGGGCTCTGGCTTGGGCGCGGGGGCGGCAGGCTTGGGCTTGGGCTGCGCCGCGCGCTCTGCTTTCACTTGTGCCAAATCAACCACAGCCGGGTTGGGTTCAGGCGCAGCGGGGCGGCTGGGCTCTGGTGTCTCGGCGCTGGTCTCTGGCCCGTTGCGGTTTGACAGGCCCAGACGGTGCACCTTGCCAATGACTGCATTGCGCGTCACGCCACCCAATTCCTTGGCGATGGTCGAGGCCGAATGCCCCTCGTTCCACATTTTCTTGAGCAGCTCGACCCGCTCATCCGTCCATGACATGGCAGACCCCTTGGAAATATCTTGTCCCAAGTTTAGGGACAGGCCGGTGAAATACAAGGCGCAGGGCCTAAATACAATGCGCGATCGGCAAAACCGACGCCAATAGACTGGAAGGAGAGCAGAATGGACATGGCAGGCTTCCGCGACATGGGCGCGCGCCGCTTTGGACGGGTGAATTGGTTGGGGCTGGCGGCCTTGGCCAAACGCGAGATCATGCGCTTTCTGGTGGTCTGGACCCAAACGCTGGCTGCACCCTTGGTGACGGCGGGGCTGTTTCTGGCGGTCTTCACGCTGGCCATTGGCCCGATGCGGGGCGATGTGATGGGTGTGCCCTTTATCAGCTTTCTGGCGCCGGGCATTCTGATGATGACCATAATTCAGAACGCTTTCGCCAACACATCTTCCTCCATCGTCATCTCGAAGGTGCAGGGCAACATTGTCGATACGCTGATGCCGCCCTTGTCGCCGGGTGAGTTGGTGCTGGGCTATATGGCAGGTGGGGTCGTGCGCGGCCTGATGGTGGGTGTGGTCATCCTGCTGGCCGAAGCCATTGTCTTGGGCGAGGGGATTGCCCATCCACTATGGCTTTTGGTGTTCGTCACGCTGGGGGCGGCGTTATTGTCGGCCATCGGGATCGCGGCAGGCATCATCGCAAACAAGTTCGACCAGATCGCGGCGATTACCAATTTCATCGTGGTGCCGTTGTCTTTTCTGTCGGGCACGTTTTATTCCATCACCACGTTGCCGCCGTTCATGGCCGCACTTAGCCAAGTGAACCCGGTTTTCTATCTGATCGACGGGGCGCGCTACGGCATGATCGGACAATCGGATGCATTGCCATGGCTGGGGCTGGTGGTGGTGCTTGTTTCGGTCTTGGGCACGATGGCGTTGTGCTGGCACTGGTTTCGCAAAGGTTACCGGCTCAAGCCCTGATGGCGCTTGTGTGCTATGTCCAACCTGTTACCCTAAAGAAAAAGGTAGCAGTATGAAATCGATCACCTTTGCCCTTGTCGGTGTTGTCCTCTTCACCGCCCCAGCGCTGGCCGATGAAAGCCTTTGGCGCGATTGCCGCACCTGCCACCGGGCCGAGGCCCCGAATGGTGATGTTCTGGCCCGTGGCGGGCGGGCGGGACCGAACCTTTATGGTGTGGCCGGGCGCGCCTTGGCGGGCGATGCCGAGTTTCGTCTATATAGCCGCGATCTGGAAGCTGCGGCGCGCACCGGGGCGCGGTGGACCGAAGAAAATTTCGTGGCCTATCTGGCTGGCCCTGACCAGTTTTTGCGCAGCGTAACAGGGTCAGAACTTGCGCAAAGCGGGATGCATGTGTCGCAACCCGCCAGCGGGGCGGCGTTGTTTCGGTATCTGAGCGATCTGGCCAACTGAACCGGGCGGGCTTTTGCCCGCCCTGATCGGGTTTATTCGCCCAGCGCGATCCCTTCGCGCCGTGGGTCTGCGGCACCGCGCAAGTTCTCGCCAATCGCGATCGCCTGCAGGCCAGAGGTCAGCGCGGTCACGTTCGTGCGGTAGCCAAGGTCTTGCAACGGGCCTTCCATCGTGGCGGCCCATGTGCCGGATTCCAGTTGATACGTTCCAAAGCTGTTGACCAGATGCGGCATGGAAACCGCCTCTTGCACATCCATCCCCCAATCCAGATGGGCGATGATCGCTTGCGCCGTGTAGCCGATGATCGTCGCGCCACCGGGGCTGCCGATGGCCAGAACCGGCGCGCCGTCTTCCAGCACGATGGTGGGCGACATGCTGGAGCGCGGACGCTTGCCGGGTTCCACGCGGTTGGCAATGGGATAGCCATTCGCATGGGTGCGGAACGAGAAATCGGTCAATTCGTTGTTCAACAAGAACCCGCGCGTGAACAGGCGTGACCCGAAGCCACTTTCGATGGTGGTGGTCATGGACAGCACGTTGCCATCCCCATCGACAATCGAGATA
>CAYNWX010000104.1:0-17545 GCA_964401005.1 uncultured Natronohydrobacter sp. | reverse complement strand
CCGGTGTCGATGGCAGGCTTGGCACGCGGCTTCGGGGCGGTCATGTCGCTTGTCTTGCTGATCGGCGGCGGCGTTTGGACGTGGCAGATGATGCAGCGTGACGTGTCTGGTGTGCCGGTTGTGCGCGCGCTGGAGGGGCCGCTGCGCGTTGCACCCGAAGACCCGGGCGGCCTACAGGCTGCGCATCAGGGCTTGTCGGTCAATGAATTGGCGGCAGAGGGTGAAAGTGGCCTGCCAGACGAGATTGTCCTTGCCCCGCAACCGCTTGACCTAGAGCAGAGCATGACCAGCCCGGCGCAATCCACGCCCCTTGCTACCCAGCCCGAAACGCTGATTGAAGTTGGTCTGCCATTGCCGGGCCAAGGTGATGTCAGCGCAACGCCGCTTGGTTTTGTGTCGCCCAACCGGTCGGCGGTGACGACGTCTCCGCGTCCGGCGGCCCGTGGCACGCAAGTGGCCCGCACACCACAGCCGTTTAGCCCGGACGAGACATCGCCGGTCGATGTTACGCTTGCCGCAGCCGTGGCGAATTCGGTGGCCGCAGATTTGTCGCGCAGCGGCGGCATAGATGTTGACCCGGCTAGCATTGGTCCCGGCACCCGTCTTGTGCAACTGGGTGCTTACGATAGTGTCGAAGAAGCCCGCACGGCATGGGACACCTTGGCACAGCGCTTCAGCCCGCTTCTGGACGACCGTGGCCGCGTGATCGAGGCTGCCCATAGCGGCGGGTCGGTCTTTTACCGCCTGCGCGCGCATGGCTTTTCCGATGAACGCGATGCCCGTCGCTTTTGCGCGGCCCTGATCGATCAGCGGCTGGATTGCATACCCGTGCTGATCCGATGACCACGCCCGCCCGCGCCGTCATTTTCGGCTGCGAGGGGCTGCGGTTGACGGCTGCGGAAAAGCGCTTCTTTACTGCTTGCCAACCTTGGGGCGCCATCCTGTTTGCGCGTAACATTGACACGCCCGAGCAAGTGCGTGCCCTGACCGCAGAGCTGCGCGACAGCGTTGGCCGCGACATGCCCATCCTGATCGATCAGGAAGGCGGGCGTGTGCAGCGCATGGGTCCACCGCATTGGCGTGGCTGGATGCCTGCGCTCGAACAATGTCAGCAGGCCAGCGACCCGGTGCGCGCAATGTATCTGCGCGGGCGGCTGATCGCGGACGACCTGTACCGCGTGGGGATAGATGTGAATTGCGCCCCCTTGGCCGATATTGCCCGCCCAGCAACCCATGCCATCTTGCGCAACCGATGCTATGGTGAAAGCTTGGATGAGGTCGTGGCGCATGCCCGCGCCATGGCACTGGGCCTTTTGGCGGGCGGCGTTCTGCCGGTGCTAAAACATATGCCCGGCCATGGTCTGGCCACGCTCGACAGTCATCTTGCGCTGCCAATCGTTTCGGACCCTGCTGCCAGCTTGCGCGCGCAGGATTTCGCGGCCTTCCGCGCGCTGGCTGACCTGCCCTTGGCGATGAGTGCCCACATCGTGTTCGCGGATATCGACCCCGACCACCCCGCCACTACATCTGCCCGGATGCAAAACCTGATCCGGCAAGAGATTGGCTTTGACGGTGTTTTGATGACCGATGATCTGTCGATGCAGGCGCTGTCGGGCAGTTTGGCAGAACGCGCCTGCGCGGCCTTGGCCGCAGGCTGTGATCTGGTTCTGCATTGCAACGGTGTTCTGGACCAGATGCAACAGGTCGCGCCCAACTGCCCGCCGCTGTCGGGCAAGGCTTTGGCGCGCTGTGACCGAGCCTTGGCCGCGCGCCGCGCGCCGGACGGGGCCGATCTGACCGCTCTGGAGCAAGATTACCGCCAGCTTTTGCCACAGGAGATCCAATGAGCCTGGAGCCTTGGGACGAGTTGCGCACCGCGCTGCATGTGGCCCGCTCGGGCACCGTCAGCGGGGCCGCGCAGCAATTGGGCGTGCACCACGCCACCGTGATCCGCCACATCGACGCGCTGGAAGACCGCCTTGGCGTGAAATTGTTCCAGCGCCATGCAAAGGGTTATGCCCTGACAGAAGCAGGCCGACTTCTGACCGACAGTGCCGCCGAAACCGAAGCGCGGTTCGACAATCTGGCGACCCGCCTGACCACGCTGCAATCCGGGATCGAGGGCGAGCTTTGCCTGACCACCGTCCCTGAATTGGCAGGCCTTGTCCTACCGGTTTTGTTGGATCTGCGCGCCGAACACCCCAAGTTGGTGCCAACCTTGCGCGTTGAAGCACGGTTGGCGCGGCTGGAATATGGCGAGGCGCATCTGGCCATCCGCGCCGGAAATCGCCCGCAAGAACCCGATAACGTGGTGCAATCCTTGGGCGGGTTGCAAGTGGCGCTTTATGCCTCTGAAAGCTATGTAGCCCGCAACGGCACACCCGGCAGCGACGCGGATTTGGCCAAGCATGATGTCGTCACGGTCGAGCCGGGCCAAGCGCGCGCGCCGTTCGACCGCTGGATGGAACAGCACGGCCCCCGCGTCAGCTTGCACAGCAACGACCGAGCAACCCTTGTTGCAGCCCTGCGCGCGGGGCAGGGGATCGGCTTTCTTCCCATGGGCTTGGCGGAGGACGGGCTGGTGCAAGTTCTGCCGCCACGACCCGACTGGGTATCGCATTTGTGGCTTGTCACCCATGTGGATCTGCACCGCAGCCCGAAAGTGCAGGCCGCGGCGACAGCCCTGAAAGAGCGCTTTGCCACCTTCACCACGCAAACATTTGCAGAAAGCCAGAAAACCTGATTTTCCGGTTGCGGCGGGCAGCGCGCTTCATTAGACGGGTCGACGGAGACGTGGCCGAGTGGTCGAAGGCGCTCCCCTGCTAAGGGAGTAGGCGGGAAACCGTCTCGAGGGTTCGAATCCCTTCGTCTCCGCCACCATGTTCCTGTTTTTCACAGCAGACTTTGTGCCGCCGTGAAGCTGCCGATGGCTGGATATTTAACGGAAATGCCATTGTAATCTCTTATCAAACAGAATTGCATGTGAAACTCATTCAAAAATCGAATATATGGCGTGCTAGATCGCCTAACGTCGTGTGCGATGATTTAAGGCAGTTTCTTAAATGGGCTTTGACTGAATCACAAAGATTGTCGATTTTGGTGGCGATTATTTCGAGATCTATTAGAGCCGATTGGGCGGCTTTAATCCATTCCAGATACTTGATAATTTCCTCAAGCTGCTACTGAGCTTTACAACAGGATTTGCGTTTTGGTCCGGCGGAACAAGGATTGACAGACGTGTCGCCAAATCCGTCAGCCGAGATCGGATCGGCCCTGAAATGGCCCTATATGCGACGCGAGTTCAGCGCAACCGCGTATCATAGTCACTGACGAGCAGGTGCAGAGGCGCTGCGTCTTCCTCGATATGGGCAAATCGTCCGATTGGATCGCGGAAGATATTGTCTGTCTCGTCATCGTTGACGGTCGAGACTTCGCCGATCAACACGTCGCCGCCCTCGCCCCAGAAGGCATGCCAGTCGCCGGGGCGGAGGGTTACGCTTTCTCCTGGTGCAAGGCGCAATTTTTCGCCTGCGGCGTAATCGTGCCGGATGCCGTCCAGCCAGACGGTGCCGCCGCGGTCTTCGGCAAATTGTCCGGACTCGTCGGACCCGTAAAGTTCAACCACCAAGGTTGCCCCTCCACGGTTTATGATGTCTTCTGCCTTTAAGACATGGGTGTGCATTGGCGACAGTTGGTCCTGCCGTGAAATCAGCAGCTTTTCAGCATAACACATCCCCCCGCCGCGCTGTAGGTCGGCTAATAGCCCGTTGCGCAGCGTGAACAGGAACAGGCCCATTTGGTCGAACCGTCCCGCGCCATAATCGGTGATATCCCAGCCACAGCGCGCGTCAACAAGCTGTGCAGCGGTACTTGCGCGGGCCGTGAACTCTTCTGGGCTCCAGTAGGCAAAGGGCGGAAGGGTAAAGCCATGGCTGCGGATCATATCATCTGCCGCGGCCATAATTTCATTAATGCGCGAACGCTTCATTATCTGGTCTCTACCTTGATCATCTTGCGGCACCGTCGCGGCGGGATGTTTCGCAACACTTGTGCCAGCCTCTTCTGACTAAGTGTTTCATTTATACCGTTGGGCCGGTCGCCTCAATCGACAATCTTTGGCAAAACCTACCCAGAGATCTTGGTCATGCCGTAAATCGAGAGTGAAGAGCACCTACTTCCGTTGCTTTGCCGTGCACACCCTAGGCATACGGCTTCAGCCGTTATTGCGGAAATAGGGGCTGACGTTCCGTAGGCGGGCTCAGCTTCCGGGCTTACACCCCCCTTAATCGAAGGAAAACCCGCAGGCAGACAGGGCGGCTACGCTTGCCCCTATGGCGACCTCGAAGGCGGCGATGGCGTCCGGATCGCGCGTTTCTTCCCATACCGCGAAATCGTAATGTTCGTCAGCCACGGGAATAAAACCAAGTCCCTGCGCCTCTGCCACAGGCCGGATGGCCAGGCCCCAATCGGCGCGGCCTTGTGCGACGGCAGCAGCCACGGCGTTATGCGATGCAGGCTGATTCCAGTAGCCTGCCGGGCGTGCCCCGCCCAACATGCGGTCCAACAATATGCGTGTGCCAGAGCCTTGGTTGCGCCCGACCATCAGCGCGTCTGGATCGGCCAGAACGGCGGCCAAAGCTGTGTCCAGATCGCGCCCCTCAAAGCGCGGATCACCGGGGCGATAAACAATTCCCTGCAGGCGCCGCCAACCGGGGATCAGCCGCATACCTTCCAGTAGGAAGGGGCGGTTGTAGACACCGCTTTCAGCATGCAGCAGATGGATCGGCGCTATGTCGCAATCGCCCCGCCGCAGCGCCGCCAGACCCCCTTGCGAGCCGGTGGCAAGAATGCGCGCCGAAATTCCTTGATCGGCCAAATGTCCCATCACGGCATCTAACCCAATGCAATGGCTGCCGATAATGGCCAGACGCGGCGGTGTGACCGATGCCGCAAAGAGCGTCACGTCCTGTCTGGTGCCGGGGGCGACGCTTTCGGCCAAGGCGGGCACGGTCACGAACCCGTCGGCCTGCGCGAAGGCCGTAACCGCACCAGAGCCTTTGCCGACCGGGTTGGCCACCAAACCGTCGGACCCGTCGGTCAGCGCGACCATCGCAAATTCCGTGCGCCCCAGTTCCGATGTCAGGCGTTGCGGCACGGTGGCGGTTACGCGCGCAGCGCCCTTGGGAGGTAGCCCTGCCATCGCGCGCAGCGCGGGTGCGACCAAGTCGTGAAACGTGAACATGGCCGATGTCGGAAAGCCCGGAAGCACGACCACCGGCTTGCCGCCGCAGACAGCCAAGCACAGGGGCTTGCCGGGTTTCAGCGCCACGCCATGCGCCACGATGCCCGGTGCACCAAGTCCTGCGATCAGCGTTGTGGTCAGGTCACCCGCTCCTTTCGAGGTGCCACCCGACAGGATGACCGCGTCATGCGCCTGAAATGCGGCGTGAATGGCGTTGCGCAGTGCTTCCGAATTGTCGGGGATCGCGCCAAGGCGCATTGCCTCGCAGCCCGCTTCCGCCACCGCCGCGGCGATCACCGGGCCGTTCGAATCGTAGATGCCCGCAGGTCGCAAGGGCTGGCCGGGTTGCACCAATTCGTCGCCCGTGGACAAAACCGCCACGCGCGGCCGTCGCCAGACGGGCGCGCGGTCCAAGCCGACGGCGGCCAGCATCGCGATTTCGCGCGCCAAAATGACTATGCCCTTGCGCAGCAGGGTTTGCCCGCGCGCAATATCAGACCCGGCAAAGCCGATATGCGCGCCGGGAGCGACTGCGCTGCCAACAGCTATCCCGTCGCCTTCTGGATCGGTATGTTCGATCATCACAACCGCATCGGCTCCGCGCGGAATGGGTCCGCCAGTGGCGATGGGTGTGGCGGTGCCGGGAGCAACCGAAAGGGCAGGGGCGGTGCCACAGGCAATGACCTCTGGGTTCAAGCGCAAATATACGGGTTGCGCGGCTGACGCATCCAACAAATCTACGGCGCGCACAGCAAAGCCGTCGACACTGGCACGGTCAAAGGGCGGCGCATCGACCGGGGCGGCAATGTCCCGCGCCAGCACGCGGCCCGAAAGCGCATCAAGCAGGACCTCTTCCACCCCCAAGGGCGCAGGCGACAGGGCTGCCCAGAACGTTGCCTCTGCCGCATCACGCGAGAGGACCGACAGGAACTGGCTTTGCTGCGCGGGTGGGATCATCTCTGTCATGGTCTATCCGAAGGGTTGATCAAGCGGGGTTGCGGCAAGGGGCGTGCCCGCCGCGCAGCCCTCGCTTTCGGGGGGCAGGATGGCAAAGGCGCGGGCAGATGCAAGGCCCGTCAGCGTGACCAGCCCCGCAGGTTGCGGCATCCATGTTCCAGCGTCTTCGCCCAACAGAACCAGTTCGGACAGCCCTACGGTCGAGGTTATCTTGCGCGCCAGCGGCAACGTTCTGGGGCGCATCCGCGCGGCCGAGAGTTGCGCCAGTGCGGGCAGGGCAAGGGCAAGGCAGGCGGTCACCAGCCCATCGAACCGTACGGGCGTATCCAACACAAGCGCGCCATCCGACCGCGATAGCCAAGCTGTTTCTGCCGGGATCAATGCCAGCTTCGGCGTGTGATCCGTGCTGCGCCGCAAGGTCAGGTCAGGCCGATCGTCTGTCAGATCTGCCCCCAATCCGCCCAGCCAAGCGGCAACGAAGGCGCGTTCTGCCGGGTCGTCCAGCGCCAGCGCCACGCGCGGGCGGCGCTGCGGGATTTCTGCAATGCCGGCCAAAGCGGCGGCCAAGACATGTTGCGCTGAAAAGCGCGCTCCCGCTGCCACCAGCCTGTCGCCCGCGCGCCCGTCATGGCTTGCGCGGCGCGCGCCTTCGCCGGGGCTGACGGGGCGGATAGCCTCACTCATGCCGCCCCATTGCTCCAGCCCGTCCGTCGGTAGCACCGCATCGGCACCGGGCGGAAGCGGGTCGCCGGGGAAGACCTGCACAGGGTGTGACAGCGGCACAGGCGCACCGGGTCTTGCGCCCACAAGGTCCATCGCACTGACGGCTACGCCTGCGCGCAGTGCTTCGGACAGGCGCGGCATTGCGTGCGGCAGGCAAATGTCTTCGGCCATAACGAACCCCACAGCCGCGCCCGGTGCCACCATTGCAGGCGGAACCGCCGAAAGCCCATCCAGCGCGGTGGACAGGCACGTGGCCAAGGGCGTCAGACTAGTCATGTGCGTGATTTAATCGCGCCGGAGGGATTGACCATGGCCGCGAGGCTGAGAAATACGCGCGGCCATGGCTCGGGGCGCTTTATTGCGCGTTCGGGAAGAACAACTGCGCGCCGCCGACCTGATAGCCAGCAATGGCGGCTTGGCCTGCATCGGACACGATCCAGTCAATGAAAGCTTGGCCCGCTTCGGCCTTTACATGGCTGTGGCGCTCTGGGTTCACGAGGATAATGCCGTAAGGGTTGAACAGCACCGGGTCGCCCTCAAAGCTAATCGTCAGCGGGCCGCGGTTCTGGAAGGACAGCCAGGTGCCCCGGTCGGTCAGCGCATAGGCGGGCACCTGGGCGGCGGTGTTGAGCGTGGCCCCCATGCCGGACCCTGTGGACAGATACCATGCGCCGACAGGTTCAATCCCTGCTGCGGCCCACAGGTCCATCTCGGCGACATGCGTGCCGCTGTCGTCCCCGCGCGACGCGAAAGAGGCTTCGGCCCCCTCAATCGCGGCCATAGCGGCGACCGCATTGGTGGCACTGGCCAGCCCCGCTGGGTCATCCGACGGGCCGACAATGACGAAATCATTATACATCACGTCAAAGCGCTGCACGCCGTAGCCCTCGGCGACGAACAGCTCTTCCTGCGCGCGAGCATGGACGAAGACGACATCTGCATCGCCGCGCCGCCCGGTTTCCAGCGCTTGCCCCGTGCCTTGGGAAATCACGCGCACCTCGATGCCGGTTTCGCCCTGAAAGATCGGGAGGATATGTCCGAACAGGCCCGAATTCTCGGTCGAGGTGGTCGAGGCCACGGTTATGAACTCTTGCGCGCTGGCAGGCAGGGCGGCAATCAGCGCAAGCCCCGATGCAGCGGATAGAAGGAAACGGCGGGTATGGGTCATGTGTTCTCTCCCGTTATATGATTACCAGATCAGATCCCCGGCCAGAAAGGCGCGGGCTTCGGGGGTCTGGGGGCCCGCGAAAAACCGGTCTGAGGGCAGATGTTCCATCAATTGCCCGCGATGCAGAAAGGCCACGTCCTGCGCGAGGCGCCTTGCCTGACCCAGATTGTGCGTGGTCATCACGATGGTGATACCTTCCTCCGCGAATTGCGCGACCATCTCCTCGATGATGCGGGTGGCCGAGGGGTCGAGCGCCGATGTGGGTTCGTCCAGAAACAGGATGTCCGGGTCCATCGCCCAAGCGCGCGCCAAAGCCAGCCGTTGTTGCTGGCCGCCTGACAGCAGGCGCGCGGGCTGATTTGCCATGGCGCCCAGTCCGAACCGCTCAAGGGTTTGGGCCACTTTCGCGGTGCGCTCCGCGCGCGCCAATCCCGCCAAGCCCAACGGATAGTCAATATTCGCGGCCACCGTCCGGCGCAGCAAAACCGGGCGTTGAAACACCATGGCTTGTGCCTTGGCGCGGCCCGACCCATCGGCCCAAAGCCGCTGGCCAGAGGTTGGGTCGATCAGCCCATGGCAGAGCCGCAAGAACAGGCTTTTGCCCGCCCCGTTCGGCCCCATGACGATCAGCCGTCGACCTGCGGGAATGTCGAGCGTCACGTCCGACAGAAGGGCCACGCCGCCCACCGCATAGCCCAAGCCGCGCAGCGACAGGGGAAGGATGCCGCCCCCGCTCATCCCAACCGCCCTTTGGCCCATTGGCCCGCGCCCCAAGCGACCGCGTTCAGCGTCAGCGTCAGTGCCATCAGGATGATGCCAAGCGCCACTGCCAGCCCCAGATTGCCGCGGCTGGTTTCCAGCGTGATCGCGGTCGTCATGGTGCGGGTATGGCCTGCGATATTGCCGCCCACGATCAGCACCGCGCCCACTTCGGCGCTGGCGCGGCCAAAGCCCGCCAGCACGCCCGTCAGCAGCGACACACGCCCGTCCCACAAAAGCGTCGGCACCGCGCGCAGACGGGTTGCGCCAAGCGAGGTCAGTTGCTCGCGGTATTCGGCCCACAGGTCTTCGACCACCGAGCGCGTCAGCGACACGACAATCGGCAGGATCAGCACGGTTTGCGCGATAATCATGGCCGTTGGGGTGAACAGAAGCGCCAAAGACCCAAGCGGGCCAGAGCGTGACAAAAGCAAGTAAACCAGCAATCCCGCCACCACCGGCGGCAGGCCCATCAATGCGTTGAACAGCACGATTACTGCGCCCCGCCCGCGAAACCGCGCCAGCGCCAGCGCCGCGCCCAAGGGCAGGCCAACCGCGCAAGCGATCACCACGGCGCTTAGGGTGACCCGCAGCGACAGCCCGATGATCTGCAACAGAGCATCATCCGCCGTGGCGATCAAGCTAATTGCGGTTGCAAAGGGACCGTCCATGCAGAATCCTGTAAAAAGTGGAATAGAAAGACCAGAAATGCATAATTTATGCAAACATGTAAATTTTGCAATTAATTAACACAAAATGCACTCTGCAGGCTTCCCAGATCATAGGCTGACAATGGAAAACACCTCTCAATCCCTGCGCCCGGGCGAGATAGCCAGCGAGGCTCCGCTGCAAGTGGACGCGACGCTGGCCTTTATTGGCCATATCGAAACACCTTGGCGGAGCCGCGCCGACTGCCCGCGCCAAGGCGACCCGGTCGATGGCCCGGACTGCGTAATCATTGTGACTGCGCCTTGGGATCAGGCGCTACAAGGTGTCGAGCTTTATGAACGCTTGGACATTCTTTATTGGCTGCACCAATCGCGCCGCGATCTGGTTCTGCAATCCCCCAAACATGCCGATGCCCCGCGCGGCACATTCAGCCTGCGCTCGCCCATTCGGCCCAATCCAATCGGTCTGTCGAACGTGCGGCTTGTGCGGCGTGAAGGCAACCGGCTGATCGTGCGGGGCCTCGAATGCGTGTCGGGCACGCCCCTGATCGACATAAAGCCCGACCGCTGCCAGTTCACGCCTGTCGGTTAGGCTTGAATTTTGCCGTGGGTAGCGCACTTTCCTAACATGTCCGAAGAAGGCCTCGTTATGACTGCCGAAGAAACGCTTGATACACTTGGATTGCTGTGCCCGCTGCCGGTTCTGAAGGCGCGCAAGCGCCTGAAAGGGTTGGAACCGGGGGCCGTGTTGCGCGTGCTGACCAGCGACCCGGCGGCCCTGGTCGATATCCCGCATTTCTGCCATGAAAGCGGGCATGAATTGCTAGAGGCGCAAGACATGCCCGATGGCACGCACGCCTTTCTTATCCGGCGTGCATAAGCCCGAAGGCGCTGTAGGGAATGTAGCGCACAGGGGTGCCGGGGGTTATGTCCGCGCCGCCATCGGGCAGTTCGACAAAGCCATCGGCCCATGCCAGTCCCGAAATGCGCCCGGACCCCTCAGACGCGAACACCTCTGCTGCGCCCTCGGCGTTCAGGCGCGCGCGCAGGAATTCACGGCGACCCGGCTTTTTGCGCTTGGTGAAGGCGGCAGGAACGGTGAAGCCCTGCGGCTGCTGCCAACCCGCGCCCGCCAACAATGACAGGGCAGGGCGCGCGAAAACCAGCGTGCAGGTAAAGGCTGCGACCGGGTTTCCCGGCAGGCCCAGCACCGGCACGCCGTTCCACATGGCCATGGCCAAGGGTCGGCCCGGTTTCACGGCAATGCGCCAGCTTGTCAGGTCACCCCGTTCCCGCAACAGGCGCGAAACATGGTCCTCATCCCCGGCAGAGGCCCCACCAGAGGTCAGGATCAGATCGGCTTTTGATGCGCCCTCGTCCAAGCGTTTGGCAATCTCTGCCGCGCAATCGGGCGCTTGGCCAAGGTCCACTGCCTCATATCCCCAGCCCGCGATTAGCGACAACAGCATCGGGCGGTTGGCGTCGTATATCTGGTGCGGGCCGGATGCCGTGCCTTGGGCCAGCTCGTCGCCGGTGGATAGGACCGCGACCCGAAGCCGTTGGAAGACTTGCACATCCGACACGCCAAGCGCTGTCAATAATGCAACATCTTGAGGGCGCAGACGGGTGTGTTTTGCGACAGAAACTTGCCCTTTTTCAACATCCTCACCCTCACGGCGTGTATTGCTGCGCGGCTTCAGCGGACCGCGAAAGGCAACCTTCTGCTCGTCGCTCGCACAGTCTTCTTCCAGTACCACGGTGTCCACCCCGTCTGGCAAAATCGCCCCGGTCAGAATGCGAACAGCGTGGCCCTGCGGCACGGTTCCCTCAAAGGGCTGACCCGCCGCCGCACGACCCACGACCAGCGGCAGGGTGTTAACCCCATCCACCAGCGCGGCATGAGCAAAGCCGTAGCCATCCACGGCCGCATTCGCGGCGGGCGGGTTAGAGCGTTGCGCAACTGCGTCCGTGGCCAGAATGCGGCCCGCGGCCTGCGCCACTGGCACGGTCTCGACCGCCACCACCGGATGCAATGACGCGCGCAGGCGGTCGAGCGCGTCATCCACCGGCACCCAATCCACGCCCTGCGGCATGGCGAAACAATCGTTGCGCAGTTTCGGCGGTTGCAAGGTCACAGCCCGACCTCTGCGCGGATAAAGGCAGCGATGGCGGGCACGTCATCCAGATCAAAACGGGGTAGGGCGCTGCCGACCGTGCAATCGGCGGCAATTGCGCGAATGGTCGGGTTGCGCTCGGCCAACAGCCCGCGCCCGGCAGCTGCGCGATAGGTTTCCACCTTGGGGTGCGGGGCGGATTTGTAGCCTTCGATCAGCACCAGATCGCAGGGGTCAAGCCGCGCAAGCATGTCCGCCAGCGGTGGTTCCGGGGCGTCGCGCAGTTCCGTCATCAGCGCCCACCGCGCGGGCGAGACGACCAGAACCTGCCCTGCTCCCGCCTGCCTGTGGCGAAAACTGTCGCGGCCCGGATGGTCGATCTCCGTGTCGTGATGGGCATGTTTCACGGTCGAGATGCGCAGGCCCTCGCCCGTCAGATGCGCGACCAGACGTTCGGTCAGGGTAGTTTTCCCGGTGTTTTTCCAGCCGGTTACGCCGTAAACTTTCATCGCGTGGCCATAAGCTGAATCGCGGTGTCAATGTCTTCGGGCGTGTTGATGTTGAAGAACGGATCGCCAGAATCAGAGGCAAAAGTTGCCGTTCCCGCGCCGTGCTGGTCGGTCCAAAGCACGATCTTGCGCAAGCCGCTTTCCAGCGCCGCGCGCAGGTCGGCGCGCAGGGCCACGGGCCATAGCCCAAAGGTCGGATGGCGGCGCAGGATGCCGTCTTCGTCATGGCTGGCTGCAAGGCAAAGCCCCATTGGCCCTGCTGCGTCTTGCAGCCGCGCAACCAGATCGGCGGGAAAAAACGGCGTGTCAGCCGCAGCGGTCACGATGGCGTCGGCCCCCTGCAAAGCCGCCCAATCCAACCCTGCCAGCACCCCCGCCAAGGGGCCGGGATGGTCGGCCAAGCTGTCGGGCAGAACCGGCAAGCCGAATTCAACAAAGCGCGCTGGATCGCCATTGGCGTTGATCGCAAGGCCCCCGCATTGTGGGCCAAGGCGCTCGATCACATGGTCGATGATGCGCCTCTCGCCCAGCATCCGCAGCCCCTTATCGCCGCCGCCCATGCGGGTTGCGCGCCCGCCGGCCAGAATAACCCCAACCGGCGCGCTCATGCGTCGCTCTCCGCGCTTTTGCGGCGGTGGCGGCGGTCCTCTTCCGGGATGGCAGACAGGTCCGCATCGCGGATCAACCGGTCTTCGCCCGACAGGCAGATAAAGCGCTGGCCGCGCATCCGCCCGATCAGCGTCAGCCCCAATTGCTGTGCAATTTCAACGCCCCATGCGGTAAACCCAGAGCGCGAGGCCAGCACTGAAATGCCCATCATCGCGGTCTTGATAACCATTTCAGATGTCAGCCGCCCGGTCGTATAAAGGATCTTGCTTTCCGCACTTATCCCATGATGCAGCATGACGCCGCTGATCTTGTCGACCGCGTTATGGCGGCCCACATCCTCCATGTAGACCAGCACGCGGTCATCTTCGCACAGCACCGTGCCATGGATCGCCCCTGCCGCAAGATAGAGCGAGGGCAGGGTGTTGATCTGCTTGGCCAGCGCATAAAGATCGCTTGTGCGCACCTGCGTGTCGGGCAGCACAATGTCTTCCAACCCGTCCATCATATCGCCAAAGACCGTGCCCACCGCGCAGCCAGAGGTGCGGGTTTTCTTGCGCAGTTTTTCTTCAAAATTAGTCTGGGTTTCAGTGCGCACGACGACGGTTTCGATGTCGTCGTCATATTCCACGCCAGTGACCACGTCGCTTGGCCGCAACATGCGCTGATTGCGCAAGAAACCCAGCGCCAGATATTCCGGGTAATCGCCAATCGTCATCGCGGTGACAATTTCCTGCGAATTGAGGAAAATCGTCAATGGCCGTTCTTCAACCACCGAGATGTCCACGTCCAACCCAGTATGGTCGCGGCCGGTGACCTTGCGGGTCAGGCGTGGAGCATCGGGGTTGGGCAGAAGCGGTAAGGTCAGGTGCATCGGCGTTTCCATCACGGCAGGCGGGCCAGCGCGGTCTGCGCCAAGCACCACTCGACGATTTGCGCCAAATCGGCGGGCAATTCCGTGGCCATGCCGCCGGAAAATTCCAGCAGCCCGTCGCGGTGGCCCGGCCCGCAGCTTGTCAGCACTGGCACATCTTCGGCCAAGGCGTGGCCAATCACATCGCGAAACCCCTCGCCATCGCATTCCTGCTTGCCGAACTTGTTGATGATGAGCAGATCTGTCCCATCCTCTTTCAGCGCCGTCTCGACATGAAACACGGCTTCGGCCAGCCCTTGCGTGTCCAAACGGCAGCCTTTGGCGTGAATGCCGCGATCTTGAGAGATACGCACCAGCTTGTCGCTGCCCAAGACTTGCAAATCCATCTGGCAACGGCGCGCAGGGTCGTATTCGAAATTGCACTGCACCACGCCGCGCACGTGCACCCCGCGCTCTTCCAGTGTCTTGGCCACTTCTGACAACAGCGCATCGCCCGCGCCCCGGCCGGACGCCGTGAAGAATGCAAACATCGCGGCTTTCCCTTCGTTACTGCGTCGTCTCATGCGGGTCGAACCCCGCGATCACCACTTCGCGCGTGCGGCAATCGTCACACATACTCAGCAGGCGCATGCGGTCGCGCCCTGCCTCGCCCGAGAACATCCAATGCGATTCCAGCTTGGCCATCACGCGGTCGATGCTGGACTTGGTGCCAAAGGGCTTGCCGCAGGAGGTGCAGGCGAAAGGCTCTTCTTCTTTCAACACCTTGCGGGGAGCATTCCACGCCGCAAGGTCAATGCGCGGGGCGAGCGTGATCGCGTTTTCCGGGCAGGTCGTGGCGCAGATTCCGCATTGCACGCAGGCGCTTTCGGTAAAGCGCAGCATGGGCTGGTCAGGATTGTCCGACAGCGCGCTGGCGGGGCAGGCCCCCACGCAGGCCAAGCACAAGGTGCAGGCGTCGGCATTCAACATCACCGCGCCAAATGGCGCGCCCTTTGGCAAAACGATTTCGTCTTGCGGGGCAGGGGCGGTGCGGATCATCTCTTCCACTGCCAGCACCAAAAGCCCGCGCTTATCCTCTGGCGGCAGGAAGCTGGCGCGGCTTGTCTGTACGGGCGCAGGTTTGTGCCAAAGTGAAGTGTCCAGAAGGTCCGGGTCGTCAATTTGCAACAGGCGCATGGCCGTGTCGCGCCCGGTTTCTGCCGCGATGCCTTGCACCAGCGCGCGGGTGGCCTCTAGCCCATCCAGCGGGTGGGCAGGGCGCGCGCGCGTGAGTACACACACTTCAGACGCACCATAGGCAAGGGCGGCGGCCACAATTTCGGGACCGATCTGCGTGGGCTCATTCACACCTAGCGGGATAACATGCGCAGGCAGGCCGCGCCCGAACCGTGCGCTGGCGTCGATCAGCGCTGTTCCATGCTCCTCGTCGTGCAGCAACAGGACAGGTGCCGATTTCGCGCCTGCCGCGTGATAGGCCGCAAGCCCCGCGCGCAGGCGGTTCAGGATATTGTCGACCACCGGCAGCGCGTAAGAGGCCGCTCCCGTCGGGCAGGCAGCGGCGCATTGCCCGCAACCGGCGCAGATATTGGGGTCAATCGCCACGGTATCCCCCGCGGACAAGATCGCGCCGGTTGGGCATAGGTCCAGACAGCGGGTGCAGCCGATTTTGGTATTACGCGAATGCGCGCACAGATCGGGTGTGAAATTGATGAATTTCGGCTTGTCGAACGTGCCGACCATCTCTGCGGCTTGGGCCACCAGCTTGGCCACGGCGACCGCATCGGCTGGGTCGGCGCGCAGATAGCCGGGGCGGGATTCATGAAACAGAGGCTTTTGCCCTGTCAGGTCAATGACCAGATCGGCGCGAGAGGTCGCCCCCGACCGCGCAGGCCCGAATTCCAGCTTGCGGCGCGAGGACGGGTCCGGGATGGCGTAATCATCAATCGTCAGCTCATACGCGCCCAGATGCCCCTTGGCGCGGCCCACGCGGCCTTGCAGAACGGGCCAAGTGGTGCGGCGCGGCGGGGTTACGTCCGCGCCCGGCAGCAGCAGCACGGTCAAATCCAGCGTGTCGGCAAGCGCGGTTGCAGCCTCCAGCGCGACCTGATCGCGCCCAAGGATCAGCGCGATGCCGTCGCTTTCCATGCTAACAACCTCGAACGGCGTCACCTCTTGCTCGGACATGGCCAGAAGTGCGGCCATCTTGGGGCTGGCATTTGCACCATCCTCTGACCAACCCGCCGTTTCGCGTATATTGGCAAAGCGCAAATTGCCCGCGTAGCCCTCGGCCACCTCGGAAAACACCGCCGCTTCTTGCGTGCAGGCCACGGTGACATTGGCGAATTCGCCCAAGGCCGCGCGAAAATTATCCAATTGCGCGCGGCACAATTGGCTTGCGGGGCGGGCCGGATTTCCCAAGATT
Source organism: uncultured Natronohydrobacter sp. (assembly GCA_964401005.1). GTDB lineage: Bacteria > Pseudomonadota > Alphaproteobacteria > Rhodobacterales > Rhodobacteraceae > Roseinatronobacter. Next base: position 1,503 of record CAYNWX010000104.1, on the reverse strand, counting down.
TCCGGGGTGAAGGCCATGGTCCCTTCGCAGGTGCACAGCAGGCGTGTTTCAGACTTCGTTGGCATAGGGCTTTTCTCTGGCCTCTGGCTGACTATCTCTGCGAATATAAGTCGCACCCTTTGCGAAGGAAAGGCGCTTGGGGCCGAATCCCCGCGCCAGACAGAGACGGAACCATGCACGCAGTCGATACAGCACAGAAAATTCACCTGCCACCGCCCTTCACGCTCAAGCGCAGCGATGCGCGTGACCTGTTTGGTCACGCCCTAGAGCTTGCCGCAGAAGATGGGGCCGGAACGCTATATGTTTACGAAGGTCCGGGGTTGTGCAGCTTCGCGCTGGTGTTGGAACCCGAAGAGCCGTTGGCCACGTCGCAACTGGCGTTCCTGATGTGCATGACCGCGCTGGCCGATGCCTTGGCCGCGCATTGCGCGCCCGAACGCGCCGTGCGGATCAATTGGCCCGATGAGATTGTCTATGACAAGGCCCGCTTGGGCGGTGCGCGCTTTGGTGTGCCAGAGGGAACTGGCGCGGAGGATGTGCCCGATTGGCTGGTCTTCTGTGCTGAATTGATCGCGGATCGTAACCATCTGGCGGCACCGGGCGATGCGCCGAATTCGACCTCGCTTCAGGAAGAAGAATTCGACCCGAGCGAAGATCTTGTCGCCACCTTCGCCAGTTACGTCATGCTGTATCTGGATCGTTGGAAGCATGAAGGCTTCGACGCGGTCAGCAACCGTTTCCTGATGCGGATTGATCCGCCGCTTTTGCGCGGGGTGCGCCGGGTGGAAGGTGACAAGCTGGTCGAGATCACGCCCTCTGGCGGCGGCAAACGCTCTGCTGCGTTGCTGGACTCGGCAGGAAAGACCGGGTGGCGCACCGAAAGCGGCATCGTGCTATGACGCGTTTGCCGCGCACGATCCAACTGGACCCGTCCGACAAGGTGATTTTCAGCCACGCCGCCCAACCCGGCGAATGGGCAGTCGTCGGCAGTTTCCTGTTCTGGGGGCGCGACCCGCAGGTCATGACACGCAAGGAAACCATCGCGCTACGCTCTGGCTTTCTGGGGGTTGAAAGCTTTGGCCATTCCACGCTTGTGGTGGTCCAAGAGGCGCGCCCCGACGAGCGCGCGGCGCTAGTCGAGCATTTGGCCGCCCAGCTTGTTGCGCATCTGGGTGCGCCAAGTGTCGCGGTCGCGCGCCCCGCCGCCGAGGAAGAAGTGGCGCTGGCAGAAAGTTTGTGCGCGGAACACCTGCCCAACACGCTGATCGCCATGCACCGCAAGCTGGAGGGTGGCGCGATCCATGAACAATTCCGCACGCTCAAGCCCCGCGATGAGACCGCCTTTGCCGGTGCGCATTTGCAAGGGCATGATCGTGCATTCCAGTTTTTCGAAGAAGACAGCGACGACAGACACGACCATGTGGACTTGTTCGCGCTGCGGGGGGAATAGACCATGCCCGAATTCTGGGTTGCCTCTGGCCATCATTTTGCGCGGCGTAATGC
>CAYNWX010000103.1:0-40047 GCA_964401005.1 uncultured Natronohydrobacter sp. | reverse complement strand
CAGCCGCCCGATTTCCTTGGCACCAGCTTTTTGAAACAGGCACTTTACGGCGTTCTTGATGACCCCAAGGTGCTGCTTGGTCCTAGCGAAGCAGTGGATTACGACGCCGTGACGGCACCGCTTTGGGCGTTCCTCGATGAAATCACGCCAAACTTGTGGCGCTCTGGCCGCGCCTACCCGGCGAATGAACCCGCGCTTGGCCAGCTACTGGCGGATGGCGAGGTTGATATCGGCTTTTCTTTCAACCCCGGTCGGGCCTCTGCAGCCATTGCCGATGCCGAATTGCCCGACACCGTGCGTACCATGGTGTTTGAAGAAGGCACGCTGGCGAATTCATCCTACCTATCCATCCCGTATAATGCGGCCAACCAAGCGGGAGCGCTTGTTCTGGCGAACCTGATCCTTGACCCGGAAATTCAGGCATTGGCCCAAGACCCCACCGTTTTGGGCTTTCAGACCGTGTTGGGCATGGACCGGCTCGCGCCAGAGGACCGCGCGCGCTTTGATGCGCTGGAGTTGGGCATCGCAACCCTTGCTCCAGACCAGATGGGAACCGGCCTGCTAGAGCCGCACCCAAGCTGGATGACGCGCATCGCCGCCGACTGGAGCGAACGTTACGGCACCGCCCAGTGATCCGCGCCGCGTCGGGACTGGTGGTCGCGCTTATGGCGCTGCCGGTCGCGGCGGGGCTGGCGGGCGTCTTTCTGCCCGCATTCGGGTTTTTCCCCGCATTGGGGGGCGATCGCTTCAGCCCAGAGCCATGGCGCGCCTTGCTGGCATGGCCCGGACTTGGCGCAGCGGTGCGGCTGTCGCTGGTCACGGGCCTTGGCGCGACCTTGTTGTCGCTTGCAACAACCCTGCTGATCGTGGCGGCATGGCAAGGCACGCGCAGCTTTCGCGTGGTGACAAGCCTGCTGGCACCTTTGTTGTCGCTGCCCCATGCGGCGGCTGCCTTCGGGCTGGCATTCCTGATCGCGCCGTCGGGTTGGGTGGCACGCGGCCTGTCGCCTTGGGCCACCGGGTGGGAGCGCCCGCCCGACCTGCTGATCGTGAACGACCCCGCAGGGCTGGCCCTCATCGCAGGTCTGGTCATGAAAGAAGTGCCCTTCCTGCTGCTGATGACGCTTGCCGCCTTGGGCCAAGCCGACAGCGCACGCCGCATGGCACTCGCACGCAGCCTTGGATATGGGCGCGTGACGGGCTGGGCCAAGACGGTTTTACCCATTGTTTACCGCCAAATCCGACTGCCGGTCTTTGCGGTGCTGGCCTATTCCATGTCGGTGGTGGATGTCGCGCTTATCCTTGGCCCGACGCGCCCGCCAACGTTGGCGGTGCAGGTCTTGGACTGGATGACGTCACCCGACCTAAGCCTACGCTTTCTCGCAAGCGCGGGCGCTGTTTTACAACTGTTGCTGGTGGTGGGGGCCTTGGGGGCTTGGGTGCTGGCCGAACGGCTGGTCGCGGCACGCGGACGGCTGTGGGCCGCGAGTGGTGGGCGCGGTCAAGCGCTGGACATTCCGCTGCGCGCACTCAGCACGCTGCCCATGGGCCTGATTGGCGTGGGCGTGGGTCTGGGCATGGTTGGCCTTGGGCTTTGGTCCATATCCGGGCTTTGGCGCTTTCCGGACCTGCTGCCGCAAAGCTACGGGTTGCGTGTCTGGACAGACCAATCGGCGCAGCTTTGGCGGCTGACGGCGACAACGGCCACGTTGGCCGGGCTATCGGCCCTGATCGCGCTTATTCTGACCGTGGCCTATCTACAGGCCGGAGCGTCGCACTCTGTCGGGATAATCTACCTACCGCTTTTGGTGCCACAGATCGCCTTTCTACCCGGATTATCGGCCATTGGGTTATGGGCGGGGCTGGACGGGTCGCTTGGCGCGGTGTTGGCCGTTCATCTGGTGTTCGTGTTGCCCTATGTAGCGCTGTCGCTGTCGGACCCATGGCGCGCATGGGACACCCGCGCGGGGCTTGCAGCGACAACGCTCGGGGCCGGGCCGTGGCGCATTCTGACAATGGTACGTTTGCCCATGCTGCTGCGGGCGCTCTGTATCGCCTTCGCCGTGGGGTTTGCGACATCGGTGGCGCAATATTTGCCCACGCTGCTGATTGGCGCGGGCAGGGTCAGCACCCTGACGACAGAAGCCGTGGCGCTTGCCGCCTCTGGCAATCGCAGGCTGATCGGAGTTTGGGCCATCATGCAAATGGCGCTGCCCATGCTGGTCTTTGTCATGGCACTGGCGATTCCAGCCTTGATCGCCCGACACCGGCAGGGGTTGAAGGTGGCATGAGCTTGCAACTGGACAAACTACGCATCTTGCGGAAGGGCCATGACATGGTCGCGCTGGACCTGACCGTCGCACCGGGAGAGGTGTTGACCATCATGGGCCCGTCAGGCTGCGGTAAATCCACATTGCTGGCGGCACTTGTGGGCGCACTGCCGCCTGCCTTTTCCATGACAGGTCGCGTTCTGCTGGACGGGCGCGAGGTAACTCACCTGCCGACCCATAAGCGGCAAATTGGACTATTGTTTCAAGACGATATCTTGTTTCCACATCTGTCGGTCGCGGGTAATCTGGGATTTGGACTACCGCGCAACATTCCAAACCGCGCCGCTCGCATTGCCGACGCGTTGCGCGCCGCCGGGTTAGAAGGCATGGGTCCGCGCGATCCCGCCACGCTTTCTGGCGGCCAACGCGCGCGCGTTGCCCTGATGCGCACGCTTCTCAGCGCGCCGCGCGCCTTGCTGCTGGATGAGCCATTCTCGAAGCTAGACGTTGGATTGCGCGACCAAATACGCGCTTTTACCTTTCAACAGGCGCAGGATTTGCCGACCATACTTGTCACTCACGATCTGGACGATGCACGCGCGGCCAACGGACCAATCCTGTCAGTTATCGGAGACCCGATTGGGTAAGTTCGCTTTCTGCGAAGAAATCCAGCATGACTTCTTGCAGCCTTTCCAATTTCAACGGTTTTGTAAGGCAAGCATCAAACCCAGCCTGCAAATAGCTTTCAACCTGATAGGACATGGCATTCGCGGTAAAGGCGAAGGCAGGTGTGGGGGCCCGTCCGGCCGCCCTTTCTTCGGACCGGATAGTATTCAAAAGCGTCACGCCATCCATACAGGGCATCGAAATATCGAGGATCATCAGGTCAAACCGTTGTCGGCGTGTTTTTTCCAGCGCTTCCAATCCGTCATTGGCAAGCGTCACACTCGCGCCGAGCTGTCCCAACATGATACTGAGGATCATCTGGTTGGTGCGGTTGTCATCAGCCGCTAGAATTGACAACCTAGGAAGCTTGCGGTCTGCTCCTTGCGCGGCCCTTGCTGCCGAAGCCGCTTCGACAGCGGATTTTGGCGCCAAGGCAATCGGCAGGGTCACGACAATCTTGGTGCCTACGCCAAGCGCGCTCTCGGTCTTGATCTCACCCCCCATAAGGTCGACAAGGTTGCGCACGATCGACATGCCCAACCCGGTGCCGCCGAATCTGCGAGAAATGCTACTATCGGCTTGAACAAAAGCGTCAAAAAGGCGTGCGTGCTGCGCTTCGGTCATGCCAATGCCGCTGTCCTCGACAGTCATCTGCACCGTCTCTTTGTCTGGCGCGGAAATGGTGACGCTGACAAACCCTTTTTCCGTGAACTTTATCGCGTTCGAGATCAGGTTATGAAGAATTTGTGTCAGGCGCTGCGGGTCGCCAAAGCGCGCTTGCCCCAAAGGATCGTCACTCTTCACAACAAAAGACAAACGTTTTTCCGATGCACGCAACGTGTGCACTTCTTCGGTGCGACGGGCCAGTTCCGAAAGCGAAAACGGCATCATTTCAAGCTCTAGCGCGTCAGCTTCAATTTTGGACATGTCCAGAAGGTCGTTGATGATCCCCATCAGAAGACCGCCACTGTCCCGCAAAACGTCCAACAAGCGCACTTGCGCCTTGTCTGCGATCATTTCTTCAAGGATGTCGGATATGCCCAAGATGCCATTCAAGGGTGTGCGGATTTCATGGCTCATTCTTGCCAGGAAATTCGACTTTGCAATATTCGCGTGGTGCGCTTCTTGCAACGCCGCTTCGCGCTCTTGCTCTGCCAAAACTAGGTCGGTCACATCAGTTACCGAATAGACAACGGATGCTGCGCGCACACCGTCCCGAGCAATCGGTGCGGCGTTGATAGACGCATAGCGCACACGGTCCGGGCAATGCAGCGCAATCCTATGGTTTTCAACCATCTTGCCAGTGCGCTTGACCATGGAAAAGGGCTCGTCCTCGTCCCGGACCTGATTACCGTCAAGGTCGGTAATCCGCCACAAGGGGGAGTTATAGGGTTGCCCTTCCAACTCTGCGATGGTGACCCCTAGAACGCGCTCCGCTTCTTCATTTGCGTAGACAATAAGCCCCTCTTCGGAAAGAACAACGAAGCCTGCCGCATTAGTGCTGACAATCCCTTTCAAAAAGGCGCGCTCATTAGCAAGCTCATCCTGCGCGCGACGCATATCAATTATTGCCCTGCGCCGCATCAGGACCGAACGGACCACATCGGCAAAGGACCGCAAAAGGTAAATTTCACCGGGCAGAAACTGCCCCGTGTTCGTTACGCTGTCGAAACCTACAAACCCGACCAAGGCGTCTTCGTCGATCATGGGGACGATCAGAAGCGAACGGATGCCCTGCTGCGACAGGAATTCACGCTCTTCAGAATTGACAGGCAAATCACCAATGTCGGGAAGATGAAACGCCGTGCCCGTGCGGATCGGCGCCAGCATCCATTCGAACGCGTTGACGGGAAGGTTTTGCAACTGGTCGATCATCGGATCTGTTGCTGCACTACACCATTCGTGAGTATTACTTCCGGTTTCCCCGTCAATGACAAAGACATAAACCCTGTCGCGGCCCGTAAACGTGCCAAGACGCGCAAGCCCCTCTTGAACAACGCAATCGACATCTTCGACAGATGCGGACAGCATTCGGTTAATCAACTCGACAACGAGCGCCTGAATCTCTGTAAGCCGCTGCTCGTTGCTGCCCGCTGGCGCGCTACTCTGTGTTTCTGTGTTCGACACGGACAACCCTCGCCAACGGCGCCTGACAAAATCGGTCTTTTCCATTTTATACAACTTTCAAAAATAAGTCTTGGGCCGAACACTGCTGCCCTTGGTAGTGCGTTTGACGTTAATATTCAATTTAAACGCGCATCCTGTCTGTCAAGCAACTCTGCCGAGCGAATGGGGTTGCGCTGGCCCGACCATGGCCTATAACCCGCCCCAATTTGCGCGGGCCCTTGGCGGGGCGCGCGCCTGCGCGTGCAAGGGGGCCAGCCATGCCGAAAAGAACCGACATCCAATCCATTATGATTATCGGAGCCGGTCCCATCGTGATCGGGCAGGCCTGCGAGTTCGACTATTCCGGCGCCCAAGCCTGCAAGGCCCTGCGCGAGGAAGGGTATCGGGTCATTCTGGTCAACTCGAACCCGGCCACGATCATGACCGATCCGGGGCTGGCGGATGCCACCTATATCGAACCAATCACGCCAGAGATTGTGGCCAAGATCATTGAAAAAGAGCGCCCGGATGCGCTGCTTCCGACGATGGGTGGGCAGACGGGCCTGAACACCTCGCTTGCGCTGGCAGATATGGGCGTGCTGGAAAAGTTCGGGGTCGAGTTGATCGGCGCGAACCGCGAAGCCATCGAAATGGCCGAAGACCGCAAATTGTTCCGCGAGGCGATGGACCGGATCGGGCTGGAAAACCCCAAAGCCACGATCATTGCCGCACCGAAGCTGGAAAATGGCAAATACGATATCAATGCCGGGGTCGCCGCCGCGATAGAAGCAATCGAATATGTCGGCCTGCCGGCGATCATCCGCCCCGCTTTCACCTTGGGCGGTACCGGCGGCGGAGTGGCCTATAACCGCGACGATTATGAGCGCATCTGCCGGTCGGGGCTGGATGCGTCGCCGGTGGCGCAAATCCTTGTCGATGAATCGCTGCTGGGTTGGAAAGAATATGAAATGGAAGTCGTGCGTGACCGCGCCGACAACGCCATTATCGTCTGTTCCATCGAAAACGTGGACCCGATGGGCGTGCATACGGGCGATTCGATCACCGTGGCGCCAGCGCTCACGCTGACCGACAAGGAATACCAGATCATGCGCAACGGCAGCATTGCCGTGCTGCGCGAGATCGGGGTGGAAACGGGCGGGTCGAACGTGCAATGGGCCATAAACCCCGCCGATGGGCGCATGGTCGTGATCGAGATGAACCCGCGCGTGTCGCGTTCGTCCGCGCTGGCGTCCAAGGCCACGGGCTTTCCGATTGCCAAGATCGCGGCCAAGCTCGCTATTGGCTACACGCTTGACGAGTTGGACAACGATATCACGAAAGTGACACCCGCCAGCTTCGAGCCGACCATCGACTATGTCGTGACCAAGATCCCGCGTTTTGCGTTCGAGAAATTCCCCGGCTCCAAGCCAGAGCTGACCACCGCCATGAAATCGGTGGGAGAGGCGATGGCGATTGGCCGGACCTTCCACGAATCCATGCAGAAAGCCTTGGCCAGTATGGAAACCGGTCTCAGCGGCTTTGATGAGATTGCAATTCCTGGTCTGGAGAGCGCCACGCCCCGGCCCACGAGCCGGGGCCCCGAGGCAGAGGCCCCGGATCAAGTTCGGGGCGCGACACTTTCCAGCTCTGACCGCGCTGCGATCATAAAGGCCATTAGCGCGCAGACTCCCGACCGCCTGCGCTTGATCGCTCAGGCCATGCGGCACGGTCTATCCGACGACGAAATCCAGCATGTTACATCCTTCGACCCGTGGTTTTTGGCACGCATCCGCGAGGTCATCGACGCCGAAGCCATCATTCGCAAAAATGGCCTGCCCGTGACCGCAGAAGGGCTGCGCGAGGTCAAGATGTTGGGCTTTACAGATGCCCGCTTGGCCGCCCTGACAGGTCGTGACGAAGATCAGGTCCGCCGCGCGCGCCGCAATCTGGGTGTGAATGCCGTGTTCAAGCGGATCGACACCTGCGCGGCAGAGTTCGAAGCTCAAACCCCCTATATGTATTCGACCTACGAAACCCCGGTCATGGGCGACGCGGAATGCGAAGCCCGCCCGTCCGACCGCAAGAAGGTGGTTATCTTGGGCGGCGGTCCGAACCGGATCGGCCAAGGGATCGAGTTCGATTATTGCTGCTGTCATGCCTGTTTCGCACTGACCGATGTTGGCTATGAAACCATCATGATCAACTGCAACCCGGAAACGGTCAGCACCGATTATGACACGTCGGACCGGCTGTATTTCGAGCCTTTGACGCTGGAGCATGTTCTGGAAATTTTGCGCGTTGAGCAGGAAAACGGCACGCTTCACGGGGTGATCGTGCAGTTCGGCGGGCAAACGCCGCTGAAGCTGGCCAATGCTTTGGAAGCCGAGGGCATTCCGATCCTTGGCACCAGCCCCGACGCCATTGACTTGGCCGAGGACCGCGAGCGGTTCCAGGCGCTTCTGAACAAACTGGGTCTGCGCCAGCCGGTGAACGGCATCGCCTCCAGCCCCGAACAGGCGTTCGCGATTGCGCAGCAGGTCGGCTATCCGTTGGTGATCCGTCCGTCCTATGTGCTGGGTGGCCGCGCCATGGAAATCGTGCGCGATGATGCCCATCTGGAACGCTACATCCGCGACGCGGTGCAAGTGTCGGGCAAAAACCCGGTGCTGTTGGACAGCTACCTGATCGGCGCGGTCGAGGTGGATGTGGATGCGCTCTGTGACGGCACGAACGTGCATGTCGCGGGCATTATGCAACATATCGAGGAAGCGGGTGTGCATTCGGGCGATTCTGCATGCTCGCTGCCGCCCTACTCGCTGGATGCCGCGACCATCGCTGAACTGCGCAGCCAGACCGAAGCCATGGCGCGCGGGCTGAACGTGGTGGGCCTGATGAACGTGCAATTCGCCATCAAGGATGGGGATATTTACGTTCTAGAAGTGAACCCGCGCGCGTCGCGCACCGTGCCTTTCGTGGCCAAGGCGACCGATAGCGCGATTGCCTCCATCGCCGCGCGGCTGATGGCGGGCGAGCCCTTGTCGAACTTCCCCATGCGCGCGCCGATCAGTGCCGATGTGGCCCCGTCCGACCCGTTGCCCATGGGAGACCCGATGACATTGGCGGACCCGCAAACGCCGTGGTTCTCGGTCAAGGAAGCTGTGCTTCCTTTCGCGCGCTTCCCCGGTGTCGATACGCTTCTGGGGCCAGAAATGCGTTCTACCGGAGAGGTGATGGGCTGGGCGCGCCGTTTTGACCGCGCCTTCTACAAGGCACAGCTTGGCGCAGGCGTCGACCTGCCATCCGAAGGCCGCGTGTTCCTGTCAATCAAAGACTACGATAAGGGCCCGATGATGATCGAGGCGGCGCAAGTGCTGGTCGAGATGGGGTTCACTATCGTCGCCACGCGCGGCACCGCTGAATGGTTGGCAGCGCAAGACGTACCATGCGAGGTGGTCAACAAGGTCTATGAAGGCCGCCCCAATATCGTTGACCTGCTGAAAAGCGGCGAAATAGCCATGGTGCTGAACACCACCGAAGGCGCGCAGGCCATTGAAGACAGTCGTGAAATTCGTGCCGTCGCGCTCTATGACAAGATCCCCTATTACACCACTGCTGCTGGCAGTCATGCGGCGGTGCAGGCCATCCGCGCCATGCTGGAAGGCGATATTGGGGTGCGCGCACTGCAACACGCGGCGTCGGACTGACCCGCGGCCTTAGCGGTCCGGCTGCAAGCCGCTTGGCAGGGTGTCTGGCACCCCCATGCGGCCTTGCAGCGATGTGGGGTCGCTCAACGCGGCCAGGAACGCCATGAGCATGTCCATTTCGCCCTCGCTAAGGGCGGGCATGACATAGCGCTCCATCGTGCGAGCAGCGGCGTCTTTCACGGCACCCACCTGCATCCGGTTCGCCAAGGCCCCGTAATCGGGTGTGGCGCTGGCCAGTTGCGGCAACACCGCCTGCGGGCTGTAGCGTTCCAGCCCTGCGACAGGGTCCATGTGGTGGGTCACAAAAGAGCGCAGGTCGGAGAAAGCGCCCGCATGGCCCCATGGTCCGTTATGCACCACATTGCGCAGCATAGGCGTGCGGAAGGCGTAAGCATCCGCGCGTTCAAGCGTGACCGCCGCGCGGCCAATGTCGCGCGTGTAGCCGTCAGCGTCGCGTTCCTTTCCGGGGCCGATGGGCGGCTCTCCCATGGCATGAAAGCTCTGGTCACTTAGCAACGGCCCGGAATGGCATTCGGCGCAGCGCGCCTTGCCGAAGAACAACCGCATCCCCTCTCCCGCCTCGGGCGACAGCGCTTGCTCTTCGCGCAGGTAGCGATCAAAGGCGGTGTCATTGGCACGAAATTCATGCGCGATGAAAGCGCCGATAGCATTACCAATCTCGTCAATGCGCAGCGTTGCCTCTTGCCCGCGCCATGCCGCGAAGCGGCTGCGATACCCCTCCAGCGCATCAACACGCGCCGCTAGCAAAGCCCAAGCCCCATCATCGCCATGCACGCGCTCATCTGCAACAGCGGTGGCGATCTCATTCTCGCCCGGTCGCCCTGCCATTTCGGCATGTGACAGAACCGGGAACATTGCTTGCGCCGCAACAAGTGAATCGAAGTTCATGTAATCCAGCGGGCCTTGGGGCGTCAGCAGCGCATCCAGCTTGGCAGGGTCGCGCTCTAGCCGCCCATCATGGAACAGCACCCGCACCGCGGTAGAGCCAAGGTTCCACAACGCAGGCGCGTTGCGCGGAATGCGCTCTTCCGCGGCCAAGGGTCCGGTTGGTGTTCGCGCATCTCCCAACCCTTTGGCCCCGGTGCCAAGCCCCAACGAGACACCATCCCCCGACCCCAGATTAGGGTGATGGCAGGTTGCACAAGATACGTCCTTGTTGCCCGACAGGACGGGGTCAAAGAACAAATCACGCCCGATCTCTGCCAAGATCAAGTCCACGGGCGCGAACAGATCATCGGTCAGCGCCACGGGGCTAGACGGTTGCGGGAACGGTCGCGCAGGGGGACGACGAATGACGACAGGGGCCATGATTGCCCCGCGCGCCGCCGGGGCCGTGCGGGGCGTTGTCGCCGGCTGGACAGAGGCAGTGGGTTGGGGGCGGGCATAGGGGCCAACCCCAAAAATATTGGTCAATAGGGCACCGGCACGTGCATCGCCCTGCTCTGCGGCGCTTCGCAAGGCACGGTAGGCAGTCGCGAAATCTTCTTGCTCCATCGCAGAGAAGCCGCGCTCAACCGATTGCGCGTGCGCTACGGACGCCATCCCAAAGCCAAGGCCAATCGCCGATGCGCAAACAAGGAAAACCTTGTGCATGACTGCCCCCAAAACTGCTTCACTAAAATGTGAGGATCAGAGTAACGCAGGCTTGGCGTCGCACAAGAAAATTCTTGCCAGCATTTGCTGTGGTCGGGTGCTGAACTTGCATTGTATGAAAAAAGGCCGTCCCGAAGGACGGCCTTTCATGCTTTCGGCAGGTGCCGGGCTGGCTTACATCATGCCGCCCATGCCACCCATGCCACCCATGTCGGGCATGCCGCCGCCAGAGTTCGAGCCTTTCGGCTCTGGCTTGTCGGCAATCATGGCTTCGGTGGTGATCAGCAGGCCAGCAACCGAGGCCGCATCCTGAAGCGCGGTGCGCACAACCTTTGCAGGGTCGATCACGCCGAACTTGAACATGTCGCCATATTCGCCGGTTTGCGCGTTAAAGCCGAAGGTCTTGTCTTCGGATTCGCGGATCTTGCCAGCAACAACCGACCCGTCCACGCCAGCATTTTCTGCGATCTGGCGCAGCGGTGCTTCGATGGCGCGACGCACGATGCCGATGCCGACGGTCTGATCGGCATTCTCGCCTTCCAGACCTGCCAACGCCTTGGCACCCTGAATCAAGGCCACGCCACCGCCGACAACGATGCCTTCCTGAACGGCAGCGCGCGTTGCGTTCAGAGCGTCATCGACGCGGTCCTTGCGCTCTTTCACTTCCACTTCGCTCATGCCGCCCACGCGGATGACAGCAACGCCGCCCGCCAGCTTGGCCAGACGCTCTTGCAGCTTTTCACGGTCGTAATCGCTGGTGGTTTCTTCGATCTGCGCACGAATTTGCGTGACGCGAGCTTCGATCTCTGCCTTCTCGCCAGCACCGTCAACAATGGTCGTATTGTCCTTGTTGATGGTGATCTTCTTGGCGCGACCCAGCATCTCCATGGTCACGCTTTCCAGCTTCATGCCAAGGTCTTCGCTGATAACCTGACCACCGGTCAAGATAGCGATGTCCTGCAGCATGGCCTTGCGGCGATCGCCGAAGCCCGGTGCCTTCACGGCTGCAATCTTCAGACCGCCGCGCAGCTTGTTCACGACCAGCGTGGCCAGTGCTTCGCCTTCGACGTCTTCAGCAATAATCAGCAGCGGCTTTTGCGACTGGATCACCTGCTCCAGCAGCGGAACCATCGGCTGCAGCGAAGACAGCTTCTTCTCGTGGATCAGAATGATCGCGTCATCCAGCTCCGCAACCATCTTGTCAGCATTGGTCACGAAATAGGGCGACAGGTAACCACGGTCGAACTGCATGCCTTCGACAACATCGGTCTCGGTTTCCAGACCCTTGTTTTCCTCGACGGTGATAACACCTTCGTTGCCGACTTTCTGCATTGCGTCGGCAATCTGACGGCCAATTTCACGCTCGCCATTGGCAGAGATGGTGCCGACCTGCGCAACTTCGTCGCTGTCGCTGACCGGACGCGCGGCAGCCATGATAGATTCGACGACTTTCTTGGTCGCCAGATCGATACCGCGCTTCAGGTCCATCGGGTTCATGCCGGCGGCGACCGATTTCAAGCCTTCGCGGATGATGGCTTGGGCCAGCACGGTTGCGGTGGTAGTGCCATCGCCCGCTTCGTCATTGGTGCGCGAGGCGACTTCTTTCACCATCTGCGCGCCCATGTTTTCGAACTTGTCTTCCAGTTCGATTTCCTTGGCAACCGACACACCATCCTTGGTGATACGGGGCGCGCCGAAGGATTTGTCGATCACGACATTACGGCCTTTCGGACCAAGCGTGACCTTCACGGCATCAGCAAGAATATTCACGCCACGCAGCATACGGTCGCGGGCATTGGTGTTGAATTTGACGTCCTTAGCAGCCATTTTGGTGCCTCCTGGTTGTCTGAATTGAATAGATCAGGTGCGAGATCAGGCGATAACGCCCAAGATGTCGCCTTCCTTCATGATCAGCAGCTCTTCACCATCGACGGTGACTTCGGTGCCCGACCACTTGCCGAACAGAACGCGGTCGCCAGCCTTGACGGCGGGCGCGATCAGTTCGCCAGAATCCTTGCGAGCGCCTTCGCCGGTGGCGATGACTTCACCTTCGGCGGGCTTTTCCTTGGCGGTTTCGGGGATGATCAGGCCGCCCTTGGTTTTCTCTTCACCTTCGACGCGACGGACAAGCACACGATCGTGCAGCGGTTTGAATGCCATCTGAGAACACTCCCTTGGTTCCAGGTTGAATTTGATTAGCACTCTACGTGTGTGAGTGCTAACGACGCATAGGTATGCAGGGAGCGCCAAGCTGTCAACCAGCAGGGGCAGGAAAATTTCACGTCACATTGGCAAAGCTGCGGTCTGTCTGCGCTAGGCTAATCCGGCAACGCGCCATCCCAATCGGCAAGACCCTTTTGGCCGGTGTCAGACAGCGCATAGACACCCGTCGCCACTCGCGCGAACCAGCCATAATGATTGTCCGACATGATACACGTGGCAAGCGGCACGCCAGTGTCGCGCGCGACCGCCGCCCCGCGACTGGGGCCATATTCGGCCAGATAGGCCGCACAGCGCAAAGCATCTTGCCGGTAGCCGGTGACCAAGCCGTGCCGCGTGGCTCCGCCCGCGTTGGGGTCGCCTTGGCGCCGATCAAATTCGCCAGCAAGTTTCTTGCGCTTTGCGGCAGACTTGCGCGGGGTATAGGGGCCGGGATTGGCCAACACTTCAACCAGCCCATCGCGCGCACGCACCGTCAGCAGACCCAAGCCCAAACGGCGACACATGGCAGTGTTGTCGCGCAGAATGCGGCGGGCTTGCGGGCCTTGCGGGCATTTCACCGCCAGATAGACCTGATCGCTGATCGCCAAACGCGCGATGCCCTGATGATACAGCGCCAACGAGAACCCAAGCTTCATTTCCACGATCACCGGCTCTGATCCGCCCATGGCGACCAGATCGGCTGCGCCAATCTCGCCCTTCACGGTCAGACCTTGCGCCTCGAAATGCGCCTTTAGGTGGGGGTAAAGATCGGATTCGCGAAGCATACGCGCCATGTTAGCGACCACTATCGCGCCACACCAGCCATGCGTGCGCCATCGACCCCTTTCCCTGTGCGCGCGCGCTGCCTATAACGCGGCAAACGCCATCATGCAGGACGGACCTGACCCATGACCATTCTTGTCTTCGGCCACCTTTCCCCCGACACCGATTCGACCGGCTCGCCTATCATCTGGGCTTGGTTCTTGAACGAGGTGAAGAAAACCCCGGCAGAGGCTGTTCTGCTGGGCGAACCCAATACCGAAGCGGCCTTTGTTTTGAAGCATTGGGACTGCCCCAAACCCCGCATCGTGACCGAGATTGCTGACGGCACACCCGCCGTTGTGGTCGATACCAACAATCCCGGCGAATTGCCTGCCAATATCAACAAGCTGGATGTGACCGCGATCATCGACCACCACAAGCTGGTCGGTGGCTTGGAAACCAAGGGGCCGATTGACATCACAATCCGCCCGCTGGCCTGCACCGCGACGATCATGCACAGCCTGATCGGCAAGCACATGGCGCAAGCGCCCAAATGGGTGAAGGGGCTGATGCTGTCATGCATCCTGTCGGACACGCTGGAATTCCGTTCGCCCACCACAACGCAGGAAGACCGCGCCATCGCACATGCGCTGGCAGATGATCTGGGGGTGGATATTGGTGAGTTGGCCAGCGCAATGTTTGCCGCCAAGTCGGACGTGTCTGCGTTTTCAGACGCGGAACTCTTGCGCATGGATTCGAAGAATTACGAAGTCGGCGGCAAGAAATTCCGCGTCTCGGTTCTGGAAACTACTTCGCCCGAGCAGATCCTGTCGCGCAAGGACAGTCTGATGACCAGCATGGAGGCCGTCGCGGCAGAGGATGGCGCCGACCAGGTGCTCTTGTTCGTGGTAGATATTCTGCGCGAAGAAGCGACTATGCTGGTGCCGAATGACCTGACACGGATCGTGGCTGAAAAATCCTTCAGCGTTTCGGTCATGGGCGACACGGTCGTTCTGCCCGGTGTCATGAGCCGCAAGAAACAGATCATCCCCGTTCTGGCGCTCTGAAAGGCCTGACATGACCCGTATCCTGCAAAGCTTCGCCGAGGTTTCGGCAACCTATGATCTTGCCTTGGTGGACCTTTGGGGCTGCGTGCATAACGGAGAGGTCATCTATCCCGCTGCAGAGGCCGCCTTGATCGCCTATCGCAAAGCGGGCGGGCGGGTCATTCTGGTCACGAACGCGCCCCGCCCCGAAGCGGGGGTGCGCGCGCGGTTGCAGGATATGGGCTTGTCACCAGACGCTTACGACGCCATCGCTACCTCTGGCGATGCCGCGCAGCAGGGCATGTTGATGGGCGCGGTCGGTACGAAGGTCTGGCACCTTGGCCCGGACAAGGATGACGGGTTCTTCACCGACCTGCCCGATTGGGCGCATGACCGCCCCGCCATCGAGCGCGTCAGCTTTGACGAGGCCGAGGGCATTGTCTGCACGGGTCCATTCGAGGAACTGACCGAAACCCCAGAAGATTATCGCGGGCGTTTTCTAGCGGCCAAGGCTCGCGGGATGAAATTACTCTGCGCCAATCCTGATATTGTTGTCGATTATGGCGAGACCCGCATCTATTGCGCGGGCGCGCTGGCGCGGTTGTATGACCAGATGGGCGGCGAAAGCCTGTATTTCGGCAAACCTTATCCGCCGATCTACGATCTGGCCCGCCGCCACGCGCAAAAGCTGGGGCTTGCCTTTGCAGAGGACCGGGTGATCGCCATTGGCGACGGCATCCAGACTGATGTGAAGGGCGGCATGGCCGAGGGGGTGGATACGTTGTTCATCACAGGCGGGCTTGCGGCGGATGAATTTGGCCCGGATGTGGAGCAGCCCGAACAGGCCGCGCTCGATGCGTGGCTGGCCGGGGAAGGGCAATCCCCAACTTACGCAATCGGGCGGCTTCGGTAACGCGGCGCGCCCTCTTGCGGCAGAATGTCACGCAACATAATTGCACCAAAGGCCGGCATTCGTATCACTTTATTACGCAAGGCACTTGCGCGACTCGGTCCGATCGGCTATTGCTGCACCGCAACATGGCCCGAAACTTGTGAAAAGGCGTGATACGATGTTGGACAATGGCATGAATGACAATTTCCCACGTGGCACGATCTGCATCGAGGATCTCGAGATTGGGATGGCGCGCCATCTGCAAAAGGAAATTACCGACCGTGACATCGAATTGTTCGCAGAGGTGTCGACCGACCGTAACCCGGTGCACCTGGATGACGCCTATGCGCAGGACACGATCTTCGAAGGCCGCATTGCCCATGGCATGCTGACAGCCGGACTGATTTCAGCCGTGATTGGCGAACAGCTTCCCGGCCATGGCACAATTTACATGGGCCAGTCGCTGAAATTCATGGCCCCTGTCCGCCCCGGCGACGTTGTCCGCGCCGAGGTGACGGTGCTGACCATCGACTATGCCAAACGCCGCGTGACCCTTGATTGTCGCTGCACGGTAGGGGATATGACGGTGCTAAAGGGCGAAGCGACCGTGCTCGCGCCCAGCCGCAAATTCGACTAAGGGGCGCATTTGCCCCAAAGAGGGCAGATGCAGGTTTTCCACCATTGGACAGGGCTTGGCCCCGCAGCCCGTGGCGCCTCTGTTGCTATGGGCAATTTCGATGGGCTGCATCTGGGCCATCGCGCAGTGCTTGACATGGCGCGCCGCCCCAACGCGCCCTTGGGCGTTATCACGTTCGAGCCCCACCCGCGTGAGTTTTTCGCACCCGACGCCCCGCCCTTTCGGCTGATGAACGCAGCAGCCCGCGCGCATAGGCTGGATATGCTGGGGGTCGAGCGGCTGTATGAACTGCCGTTTGATGCCAAGCTCTCCCAATTTTCGGCGCATGACTTCGCAGAGCAGGTTCTGCACACTGGTCTGGGTATTCGCCAAGTTGTGATCGGGGCGGATTTTTGTTTCGGCAAAGGACGCACGGGCACTGCGGCAGACCTTCAGGCGCTTGGCACCAAGCTGGGGTTCGAAGTGACAGTGGCCGATCTGGTCACGCAAGGCGGCGAAGTGTTTTCATCCACCGCTATCCGCGCCGCCCTGACCGAAGGCGACCCGCGCCGCGCGGCCCGAATGCTAGGCCATTGGCACCGCATCGAAGGACCGGTGCTACATGGCGAAAAGCGGGGGCGCGAATTGGGTTACCCCACCGCGAACATGTCCATCGACGGGCTGCACCCGCCGCGTTTCGGCGTATATGCCGTGCTGGTCGATGTCATGGATGGCCCTCATAAGGGGCGCTATCAGGGCGTGGCTTCCATGGGCGTGCGGCCCATGTTCGGGGTGAATACGCCCAATCTGGAAACCTTCCTGTTCGACTTCAAAGGCGATCTATATGGCGCGCGTCTGTCGGTAGCCTTGGTCGAGCATTTGCGTGACGAAGTTGCTTACGCCGGCGTGGACAAGCTGATCACCCAGATGGATGCCGACAGCCTGCAAGCGCGGGCAATTCTTGCCGCTCTTTGAAGATCACTTGAGCCGCTGGACCACGTAGGTGGCAAGGTCAGACAACATCGCGCGCAAGGGTGTGTCGGGTAGCACAAGAAGCGCCTCTTTTGCATTGTCCGACCATGCCAAAGCCTCAAGGCGGGTTTCCTCTAGCGTGCCGTGGCGTGCGATGACCGCGCAAGCCTGTTCAAAATCGCCGTCCTGCTGATCGCCCGTGCCAATTGTGCGCTGCCAAAAGGCGCGTTCCGCATCATCCGCACGGGCATAGGCCCGTATAATCGGCAGCGTTACTTTGCGTTCGCGGAAATCGTCGCCAATGCGCTTGCCGATCCCGTCGCCCGCACCGCCGAAATCTAGAAAATCATCAACCATCTGGAAGCTGACGCCCAGCGCATCGCCGTAGGTGAACAACGCTTGGACCTTGTCTTCGGGCGCACCGGCCAGCACCGCGCCAGATTCGGTGGCAGCAGAAAACAACGCAGCGGTCTTGCCGCGGATCACCCGCAGATATTGGTCCTCGGTCGTGCCAAGGTTCTGCGCGGTGGTCAGTTGCAGCACCTCGCCCTCGGCAATCGTGGCAGAGGCGTTCGACAGGATATCCAGCACCCGTAGCGACCCACAGGCAACCATAAGCTGAAACGCGCGAGCAAATAGGTAATCACCGACCAGCACAGAGGATTTGTTATCCCACAGCAGGTTTGCGGTCGCACGCCCCCGCCTTTGGTCACTCTCATCGACCACATCGTCATGCAGCAGCGTGGCGGTGTGGATAAATTCGACAGTTGCCGCCAAATGGTGATGAAAGGGGCCATCGTAACCGCACACTTCTGCTGCGGCGAGAACCAGCATCGGCCGGATACGCTTGCCGCCAGCCTCGATCAGATGCGCCGTCACTTCGGGAATGCGTGGCGCATGTTCAGACGCCATGGTCTGACGGATGAGTGCATTCACCGCAGTCAGATCGTCTGACAAATGCGCGGCAAGAGCATCATGCGGGCGGTCTTGCATATGTTGCGTGTCCATCTTGTGCATCCCGTCTCGACAAACCCCGGCCAGCGCCCCTAAATGATGGTCATGAAAGAGCTTTTGCGCACCACTAACCCGACGATCATACCCTATGCCACCGCCTTGCTACAGGGCGAGGGTATAGAGGTGTTCGATGTGGACGTCCATATGCACACGCTCGAATCGACCTTGGGCATGATGCCGCGCCGATTGCTGGTGCGGCGCGAAGATTTTTTCATGGCCAGCTCTATTCTTCGGGAAAATGGTATTCCGTTGCATGATTGAGTCAACCGACGGCGACCTGACGCGTGATGCCTTTCTTGGCGGGCATGTGCAGGCGTGGCAACCGCGTGTCGGTTATCGGGCGGCCACCGACCCGGTATTCCTTGCCGCCAGCGTGCCTGCGCGCAGCGGCCAAACGGTTTTGGAATTGGGCTGCGGCGCAGGCGTGGCCAGTCTGTGCCTGTCAGCCCGCGTGCCAGGATTGGCCCTGACCGGGATAGAGCTACAAGCAGATTATGCAGCGCTCGCAAGGCGCAACGCTCTGGAAAACGCGGCCCCGTTGACCGTGGCAGAAGCCGATTTGCGCGCCCTGCCGTCCGACATTCGCAGCCAAAACTTCGATCACGTCATGGCCAACCCGCCCTATTATGCGGCCCACGGTCCAGCCGCGCATGACATAGGCAGAGACCGCGCCCTGCGCGAAGACACGCCATTGACCGATTGGCTGAATGTGGGATTGCGGCGGGCGCGGGACGGCGGGTTTCTGACGGTCATTCACCTGACCGACCGCCTGCCCGATATTCTGGCGGCGCTTGACGGGCGCGCGAGTGTGATCGTCCTGCCCTTGGCGGCGCGGGCAAAGCGCCCTGCCCGCCGCGTGATCGTGCAGGCGCGCAAGGGCGGGCGCAGTCCGTTCGTTTTGCTGCCGCCGCTGGTCATTCACGAGGGCGACAGCCATCCCGGCGATGGCGAATATTTCACCGCGCCCGTGCGCGCCATCATGCGTGATCTGGGCGCGCTGGATCTGGCTGCGATGGCGCGGGCCTGAGCCCTTGCCGCGCGCCCCATGACAGGGCATAGAACGAGCAATGGCAAAGCAACTTGATTACCTCACGATCCGCGAGATCTTCCGCCGCTTTCACGCGGCGGACCCGGAACCTGAGGGCGAGTTGGAGCATGTCAATGCCTACACGCTGGTCGTGGCTGTGGCGCTGTCTGCGCAGGCGACCGATGTGGGCGTGAATAAAGCGACACGCGGGCTGTTTGCTGTGGCCGACACACCCGAAAAGATGCTCGCGCTTGGCGAAGACGGCGTGATCGAACATATCAAGACCATCGGCCTTTACCGCAACAAGGCCAAGAACGTCATCAAGCTGTCGCGCATCCTGGTCGAGCAATATGGCGGCGAGGTGCCATCGTCGCGCGCGGCGCTGCAAGCGCTGCCCGGCGTAGGCCGCAAAACCGCCAATGTTGTTCTGAACATGTGGTGGCGCATGCCCGCGCAGGCGGTCGACACGCATATCTTCCGCGTCGGCAACCGCACGGGCATCTGCCCCGGTCGCAATGTCGATGTGGTCGAGCGCGCGATAGAAGACAATATCCCTGCCGAATACCAACTTCATGCCCATCACTGGATGATCTTGCACGGGCGCTATGTCTGCAAGGCGCGCAAACCCGCCTGCGGCACCTGCCTGATCCGCGATCTCTGCCCATTTGAGGAAAAGACCCTATGAAAACCTATCAGATTGCCGGGATCGGCAACGCGATTGTCGATGTCATCAGCACCGTGGATGACCGGTTTTTGGAGCGAATGGACATTCACAAGGCGATCATGCAACTGATCGACCGCGACCGCGCAGAAACGCTCTTTGCCGCGATGGACGACCGCGCGCAAGCCTCTGGCGGGTCGGTGGCCAACACGCTGGCAGGCGCAGGCGCTCTGGGTCTGCGCGCGGCCTTCGTTGGGCGCGTGAACGATGATGAACTGGGCCGATTTTACGCGCAGGATTCCGACAAGGTCGGCGCAAGATTCGTGAATGCCCCGGTCAAGGGCGGTGAACTGCCCACCTCGCGCAGCATGATCTTCGTCACCCCCGATGGCGAGCGCTCGATGAACACCTATCTGGGCATGTCCGCCGAACTTGGCCCCAATGACGTGGACGAGTCGGTCATGGCCGATAGCGAGATCGTGTTTCTTGAAGGCTACCTATTCGACAAGGACAAGGGGAAAGAGGCGTTTTTGAAAGCCGCGCGCGCCTGCCGCAGCACCGGCGGCATGGCAGGCATTGCACTTTCGGACCCGTTCTGCGTGAACCGCCACCGCGCCGATTTCCGCAAATTGGTGGCCGAAGATATGGATTACGTTATCGGCAATGAACAGGAATGGGTGTCGCTATACGAAGCCAATGATTTGGAAGATGCGCTGACCCAAGCCGCCAAAGAGTGTGACCTGATCGTTTGCACCCGCTCGGGCGACCCGGTCTGGATTATCCGCAACGGGGTGCGCGTGGAAATCCCGGTTCAAACCGTCACCCCGGTTGATGCGACCGGCGCGGGCGACCAATTCGCAGCGGGCTTCCTCTTCGGGCTGGCCACAGGCTGCGACATCGAAACTGCGGGGCGCATGGGCTGTATGGCCGCGGCAGAGGTCATCGGCCATATCGGCGCGCGCCCCAAGACCGATCTGCGCGCGGCGTTCCGCGCGGCAGGGCTGCTAACTTGATTCACGCTTGCGTGATAAAAACTCGCAGGGCATGTTTTCAGGGTCATTCAGCACAAGGGATCTCCCATGAGAACCACGATCTTCGCAATCTGTGCGGCCTTGGCGGCCGCACCCGCCGCCGCCGATCCGTTTCTGGACGCCATGAATGCCGCGATAGAGGCGTATCAAGACGGCGACATGGTCTATGCGCAAGATGAATTAAACGAAGCGCAACGCCTGCTGGCCGTTTTGAAGGCGGACGGGTTGCAAGCCTACTTGCCCGAAGCTCCCGATGGCATGACGCGCGAGATTGACACCGAAGCAAACGCCATGATGGCCATGCTGGGCGGCGGCACGTCCGCCAACGCGACTTATTCCGGGAATGGGACCAGCTTTACCATTACGCTGATAGCAGACAGCCCTTTGGTTGCGCAAATGGCCATGATGCTGGGCAATAACGCCATGGTTACGCAAATGGGCGGGCAGATTGAACGTATCAACCGTGTCCGCTTCCTGCGAGATGAGGACAGTTTGCAGGCCATCATCGCCAACCGCATCCTGGTGCAAGCCGAAGGCGAAGACCCAGAAGTGATGATCCCATTACTGGAAGGCATGGATTTCCGCGCGATGGAAAGCTTTGGCGGCTGACCCTTGCAAACTTGCGCGGCTTGCGCGCCATCCCCATATGAGCTGGGGCGTGGAAAGAGGATCATGTCGATGATGGGTTACACGAAAACCGCCATTCTGATGGCCGCGATGACGGCGCTGTTCATGGCCGTGGGCTACGCTCTGGGCGGCGGCGCGGGGCTGCTGATTGCGTTCGTCGTCGCCATCGGCATGAACGGATATTCCTACTGGAATTCCGACAAGGCCGTGTTGCGGATGCACAATGCGCAAGAATGCAACAGCCAAGTCTATCCAGAGCTGGAGCGCATGGTGCACGATCTGGCCGATGGCGCGAACATGCCTCGCCCGCGGGTTTACGTGATAAATGAAGATCAACCCAACGCCTTCGCGACGGGTCGTAACCCGGAAAACGCCGCCGTTGCGGCAACCACCGGCTTGTTACGGCGCATGTCGCAAGAAGAGGTTGCGGCGGTGATGGCGCATGAATTGGCGCATATCCGCAATTACGATACGTTGATCATGACCATCACGGCGACCTTCGCAGGGGCCATTTCAATGCTGGCGAATTTCGCCATGGTCTTTGGCGGCAACCGCGAACGCAGCAACATCGTCGTGACGCTGGCAGTCATGATCCTTGCCCCCATGGCGGCGGCGATCGTGCAGATGGCGATTTCGCGCTCGCGCGAATATGAGGCCGACCGCGTCGGGGCAGCGATCTGCGGCAATCCGCTGTGGTTGGCGTCTGCGCTGAAGAAGATCCAAGGTTTTGCCAGCCGGATCGACTATGATCGCGCCGAAGCGAACCCGCAAACCGCGCATATGTTCATCATCAACCCGCTGCATGTGCATAAACGCGACAAGCTGTTTTCAACCCATCCGAACACGGAAAACCGAATTTCCGCGCTGGTAAAGCTGGCCGAAGAGCAAGGCCAGAGCCTGTCGCGCGGGCGCGCGAACCCTTGGGGTTGACTTGGTCTGACCTAGCGGAGTGGCTGCGCCACAAGTCTAAATGTTACCCCTGCCCTTTGGGCAGCGCTTTCTGTTTTGCCAGGTTTTAGGGCAACAACCTGCCCTATTCCGCAGCAAGCCGAGCATCCGACGGCGCTGCGAGGGCTTCAAGGTAATCGGCAATGGCGCTAGCGATTTTTGCCTTGCCCTCGACCGAGGTGACCCCCTCGCGCTTGACCATAAGGGCACGCTGCTCGCGGCCCTTGGTGTCTTCGCCCCGCGTGGCGACAACCAGCCCCGCGCGGTCAAGACGCTTGCTGGCGACGCGGATCAACTCTTCCTCGGACACATTTTCAAGGTATTTGAACGCCACAGTGTGCATGTCGCGGCCTGCGTCCATCGCCAAGTCGATCACTTTCTCGGTGGGTTCCAGCAACAGCGGCAATTCCGCGCTGCCCGAGACGATCTTGCCATCAACCACCTGCTTGGGCCGGTAATCCGCCACCCCAGCCGAGAAGATACCCGCGAACAGCCCCTGGCTGACACGCTCCAGCACCATGTCGCGGTAGTCGTCATAGGTGCGCGCAATGCTCAAGCGCATTGGCGCCGAGGGCCGCCATGCCCCGTCGCCGAGCAGAAGTTCCGCATCCGCCCCGCGCCATGTCAGCTCTGTGGCAATATCTGCGCCCAGCCGCCCACGGAAACGGTTGACGATACGGCGCACCCCGTCGATAGGCACGGGCGTTGGCCCGGCGGTAACGAGGATGCGCTTGCCCTTGAGCGCCGAGCTGGACAGAGCGCGTCCGACAGCGGTGCAGATCACATCGGTTTCGGGCAGGTTGTGCTTGCCGTAAGCATCGCGCGGGGCAATGAAATGCACGCCCTGCGCGGCCAGCCGTTTGGCATTGTCCACTAGCTGCGCGTTGTGCATGGAGCCGTGCATGGTGGGCGCGACCAGCACCTGCGCGCGCCCCTGCTCCATCCGACCCAGCGCCGAGATGAGCGCAGATGCCACCAATGTGTCACCAATTCCCATCGCCATTTTGGCGATGGTGTTATGCGTGGCGGGCGCAACGAGATAGGCGTCAAACGGCGCGCCATCGGACAGGTGTTCGGCACGCCATGTCAGCCCGTCGACCACTTGGCCAAGGCAGGCCCATTCCAGCGCCTCTCGGGCAACATAGTGCAGCGCGTCTGCGCTGGCGAAGGCGGTGACATCGGCCCCGTGCCGTCGCAGACCCCGCGCGATTTGCGGGGTCTTCATGGCGGCAATGCCGCCCGTCACCAAAAGCGCCACGCGCTTGCCTGCAAGCCGTTCGCTTGCAGGCGGCACGTCATGGTCACCCATGTCGCTTGGCGTGGGGGCCGAAAAATCCCAGTCGAATATCATACGCTTTCCGCCTTAGCTGACGACGCGCAAACCGGCGCCCAGATCGGGGTGATCTTCTTCCACCCAATTGCGCCACGAACCTTGCGCGCGGTCAAGCCGTGTATTCAACGCCTCGAAATGTGCGGGCGAGAACCGACTTTTCTTGCTCATCTCTTCGTTCAGATGCGGGACAACCTGAATATCGAATGGGTCCACACCATTCTTTTCTGCTGTCGGACTGTAAGGTTTGCCAGCCGAGATATGCGCCGGCAGCAGATGCGCATAATCGGGGAAGCTTTCTAGATAAATGCCCATGCTGTCATCGTTATAAGACGAATCGGCGGCATGCCAGCGCCCGCCCAGTTTGACCGCGCCGAAATAATGGCGCACGGTGGGGCGCATCATGGCCAGCCATGCGCTTGGCATCAGCTTGCCCAGCACCGACATGGACATGGGCATTTCGACAAACCCCGCTTCCAGCCCGGCCGCGCGCATGAGCGTGACCTGCAAATTGGCCTTGGTCGTGCACATGCCATTGCCGCGCGCCAAAGTGTCCGAGGCGCGTTCCTGCCAATTGCCGAACCGATACGGCATTGCCTGCACAAAGCGAAAGATCGCATCCGCGGTTGCCTCTGGCGTGGTGCGACGCAAACGCGCAGCAGTGCGCCGAATTTGCGGATGGTCCACATCGCTCAGCGTTTCGGGATCCGGCAACTGGGCGGGGGGTGTTGCCGCCTGTAAACCACGCTCGGCGGCCCAACAGGCATTTCCAAGCGCAACCTGCAAGGCTTGCAGGCCATTGGTTCTCCAACTATCCGCGCTTCGATCCAGCACCCAGACCACCGCTTGCGCGCTTTTGACGGTGTAGCGAGTGCCATCCCCTTCGACATGGCACCCCGGCCCTTGCCAACCAGAGTCTGATACCAGCACCCCGTCGAGAACAACGGTCAATGTCGCTGTCCCACCAAGGATGAAACTTTCGCCTTCAGCCAAGTGGCACAGCGCACCAAACTCGAAGATACGAGGCGCATATTGGCCCAAGTAAAGCGCAAGAATACTATCCTCGAACAAAGCCAGTTCGTGTGACGCAGGGCGAGCCTGCTTCAAATTATGCAGATTCATGACAATCTCCTTTTTTCGGACGCTGGGCCGATTCCTACGAGGCACCCATGGTCAGTTTACAACCATAGGTTACATTGGCACAGATTATTTCTGAACCGTATAGGATTTTGAAGATACGCGGAAATTGTGTCTAGTTCGGCACCAATTCGACCCGGCCTGCCGAGGTCAACAGCCACACTTTGCGGCCTTCCAGCACAACCGCGGAAAGCGGCCCACCATAGGCTGCCGAGCTGTCAATGTTCAGCCGGTTCCGATGGTGCCGCGCGCGTGGCAGGGCTGTGTGCCCATGCACCACGAGTGGACCATGGTCGCGCGGGTCGGACAGAAACGGATCGCGAATCCAGAGGAGGTCATCTTCGCTCTGGCGCTCAAGCGGCAAGCCAGGGCGCAAGCCTGCATGCACAAAGAGTTGTGCACCCATATCGATCATGCGCGGACGTGCCGCGATGAAATCTAGATCTTCTTGCGGGACCAATGCGCGCGCTTGCGCCCAAGCAAGCGACAAATCGTCCAGAGCACGCGCATCGACGCCGTAGTTTTGCAGCGTTGCCCGCCCTCCGATCAGCGGGTGCAGATACGTCAGGCCGGAGCGCAGGCCGGGGTCATGCCATTCTGGCTGGCGGATGAAATTCAGAAGCAACCGATCATGGTTGCCAAGCAACACCTGCCAGTTTTCGCCGCGCGCGACACCTTCACGCAGGTAGCGCAACACGCCGGGACTGTCTGGGCCACGGTCGACCAGATCGCCGATGTGAACGATGGGCGCGTCGGAAGGGCCGTAGGCGGCACGGTCGCGCGCGATCAGATCATGGGCCGCCTGCAAGAGCGATAAATGCCCATGAATATCGCCAATCGCGTATACCTGCATCTGCCCATTCTGTCTTGCCTGCTTCGTGCCGCACTCAACACGGCAAAAGGCCCCGGGTCAAGCCGGGGCCTTTGTGATCTTTCAGCGCAAGTTAGCCCAGCGCAAATTCCAGCGGGCGCACCTGCTGAAACAGGTTGGTTGCGCGCAGCGCCGCCAACGAGCCTTCGTTCGGCGCGCCATCCAGATAGAGCAGCGCAATCGCATCCCCGCCCGCAGCCTGACGGCCAAGGGTAAAGTTTGCGATGTTCACACCATGCGTGCCCAAGGTGCCGCCCAAAGTGCCGATTATGCCCGGCACGTCCTTGTTGGTGGTGTAGAGCATGTGCTCGCCGACTTCAGCGTCGATATTGATGCCCTTGATCTGGATGAAACGCGGCTTGCCATCCGAGAAGACGGTGCCCGCAATGGAGCGCTCGCGCGTTTCCGTTACAACCGTGAGCTTGATATACGCATCGAACGCGCCAGATTTGTCTTGCGTGGTGGTCGAGATCTGGACGCCACGTTCCTTGGCCAGCACGGGAGCAGAGACCATGTTCACATCGGGATTGGTCGCTTTCATAACGCCCGAAATGGCCGCGCAGCCCAGCGCGTCAAGGTTCATCTCAGCCACGACGCCGTCATAAAGAATGTTGATTGCCTTGATCGGCTCATCCGTCAACTGGCCAGCGAAAGCGCCCAAGTGCTCCGCCAGTTTGACCCACGGGCCCATGACGCGCGCTTCTTCGGCGGTGACGGACGGCATGTTCAGCGCGTTCTGCACCGCACCCGTCAGCAGGTAATCCGACATCTGCTCTGCCACTTGCAGGGCGACGTTTTCCTGAGCTTCGGTGGTGGAGGCACCGAGATGCGGGGTCACGACAACATTGTGCAGGCCAAAAAGCGGGCTTTCGGTGGCGGGTTCAACCTCGAACACGTCAAATCCCGCGCCTGCGAC
Organism: uncultured Natronohydrobacter sp.; assembly: GCA_964401005.1. Classification (GTDB taxonomy): domain Bacteria; phylum Pseudomonadota; class Alphaproteobacteria; order Rhodobacterales; family Rhodobacteraceae; genus Roseinatronobacter. The sequence goes on along the minus strand of CAYNWX010000103.1, from coordinate 13,635 downwards.
ATGGCCTGATTTGATCGCCTCGGCCAAGGCGGCCTCATCGACCAGTCCGCCACGCGCACAGTTGATGATCCGCACGCCTTTCTTGGTCTTGGCGATATTCTCTGCGGACAGGATGTTGCGGGTCTTGTCGGTCAGCGGCACGTGCAGGGTTATGAAATCGGCCCGCGCCAGCAGCTCGTCCAGTTCCACCTTGGTCACGCCTAGCTTGGCGGCCCGCTCTTCACTCAAGAACGGGTCGAATGCCACGACTTTCATGCGCAACCCGCGTGCACGGTCGCAAACAATGCCGCCAATATTTCCCGCACCGATCACGCCAAGCGTCTTGTTGAAAAGCTCGACCCCCATGAAGCGGGATTTTTCCCATTTCCCGGCATGGGTGGATTCGTTGGCTTCAGGGATCTGGCGGGCAACGGCCATCATCAACGAAATCGCATGTTCAGCGGTGGTGACAGAGTTACCGAAGGGCGTGTTCATGACGATCACGCCTTTTTTGGAAGCGGCGGGGATATCGACATTGTCGACCCCAATCCCGGCACGGCCAATGACCTTAAGGTTCGTAGCTTCGGCCAGAACCTTTTCGGTCACCTTGGTGGCCGAGCGGATGGCAAGTCCGTCATACTGGCCGATCGCTTCCAGCAGCTTGTCCTTGTCCTTGCCGATGGACGGGTCAAAGGTCACGTCAATACCACGGTCGCGGAAGATCTGGACGGCGGCGTCAGAGAGTTTGTCGGAAATCAGAACTTTGGGTGCGGTCATTTGCGTCGCGCCCCGGATTTGATCCGGGGCCTCCTGTTAAGGGGATGAGAGAGAGGTCCCGGGTCAAGCCCGGGACGGGTGTTCTTTTGTGCTCAAGCAGCGGCGTCGAGTGCCGCGCGCTCTGCGTGATAAGCCCAGTCGAGCCACGGCATCAGCGCTTCCAGATCGGCGGTTTCCACCGTCGCCCCGCACCAGATGCGCAAGCCCGCTGGCGCGTCGCGGTAAGCGCCGATATCGAGCGCCACGCCTTCCGCTTCCAGCCGCTTGGCGACCGCCTTGGCGAAGGCCGCGCCATCCGGAATGGTAGGATCGGTGAATTTTAGACACACGCTGGTGGTCGAGGCCGTTGCCGGGTCTTCGGCCAGATTTGCGATCCAGTCATTCGCCGCGCAGAAGCGGTCGATCACGGCGGCATTGGCATCGCAGCGCGCGATCAGCGCGGGCAGACCGCCAATCTTGCGCGCCCAATCCAGCGCCAGCAGGTAATCTTCGACCGCCAGCATCGACGGCGTGTTGATCGTTTCGCCCTTGAAGATGCCTTCGATCAGCTTGCCGCCTTTGGTCATGCGGAAAATCTTCGGCATGGGCCATGCAGGCGTGTAGCTTTCCAGACGTTCCACAGCGCGGGGGCTAAGGATCAGCATACCATGCGCGGCCTCGCCGCCCATCACCTTCTGCCAAGAGAAGGTTACGACATCCAGCTTGTCCCAAGGCAGATCCATCGCAAAGGCGGCGCTTGTTGCGTCACAAATCGTCAGGCCCGCACGGTCTGCCGGGATCATGTCACCATGCGGCATGCGCACGCCGGAGGTGGTCCCGTTCCAAGTGAAGACGACATCGGTGTCATAGTCGATCGAAGCCATGTCAACGATCTGGCCGTAATCGGCCGTCTTGACCTCGGCATCCAGTTTCAACTGCTTCACGGCGTCCGTGACCCAGCCCGCGCCGAAGCTTTCCCAAGCGACCATGGTGGTCTTGCGCGCACCCAAAAGCGACCACATCGCCATTTCCACGGCGCCGGTGTCCGACGCAGGCACGATGCCGATGCGATAATCCGCAGGCACATCTAGGATCTCTCGGGTGCCATCAATGGCGGCTTTCAGTTTGTTCTTGCCCACGGCGGCGCGATGCGAGCGGCCCAAAGGCGCGTCGGCAAGTTTCGCAAGCTCGAATGTAGGGATTTTGGCGCAGGGGCCAGAAGAGAAGCGCGGATTTACCGGGCGCTTGGCCGGTTGAGCGGGGTTCGTCATGGTATCCTTCCAGATATTTGCCCTTCGTTGGGGAAGGGTGTCCCGCTGCCGCCATTACGCCCGTTCGCGGGGTGGCGCAAGCAAAACTTTTGCTCTAAAGCGCCGCTTGAGCGCGCGAAAACGACGCGCCCCACAGCAGGAAGAAATGCCCATGTATGTCGTCACGCTGCTTGCAAACCCCAAGGCCGCCAACCTGACTGCCGCAACGGTCGAGTCGCTGCGCAACGCATGGGGCGGGGGCGTGGCTGAATGGCTGAACCCCGACATCGCCGCTGAATTCCCTTTGGGAGAAGTGCCGGCGAATCGCTGGCAAGTCTGGGACGACCTGCAAGCCATGGGCGTAGACGTGGTGCTGCGTCCCGCGCATGGACGGCGCAAGATGATGCTGCTGGCCGATATGGACAGCACCATGATCGGACAGGAATGCATTGACGAACTGGCAGATGAAGCCGGCGTCGGCGCGCATGTGGCCGGGATCACGGCGCGCGCCATGAATGGCGAGCTGGAGTTCGAGGACGCGCTGCGCGAGCGCGTTGGTCTGCTGCGCGACCTGCCGGAAAGCGTGATTGCCAAGGTTCTGGCAGAGCGCATTACCTTCACCCCGGGCGGGCGCGAATTGATTGCGACGATGAAGGCGCATGGTGGCTACGCGGCGCTGGTGTCTGGCGGATTCACGGCGTTCACAGACCATGTGGCCAACGCGCTGGGATTTGACGAGAATCGCGCGAACATATTGCACATCGAGAACGGCAAACTTACTGGCACAGTTGCAGACCCGATCTTGGGGCGCGAAGCCAAGGTTGCAGCGCTGCAAGAGATCGCAGCGCGCCTTGGCATCACGCCTTTCGAGGTCATTGCGGTCGGCGACGGAGCGAATGACCTAGGCATGCTGGGACTGGCCGGGGCTGGCGTGGCATTGCACGCCAAACCTTCGGTTGCCGCACAATGCGATATTCGGATCAACCACGGCGACCTGACGGCGTTGTTGTATATCCAAGGCTACCGTGCAGACGAATTTGTAGCCGCTTAAACAAACATTTCAGCGCAGCATCTGCCGAATTCGTTTGTCGATTTTGCTTTGGAAATACCGCTGAAGGCCGCGCATCCGCAGCTTATGTGCGACACGCGCACCGAAAAACGGAACAACCCCATAATGGCGCACCCCGAAACGCCACATCCCAAGCCGATGCTGTACAGCGAGCCAAGCCCTGCGCAAAGGACCCGGAGCATCCCTGGTAACACCGGGAGAATAGCCACGCGCGCTCATCATATCCGCAATCTTGCTCTCTAGATCGGCCACATCGCCGGGTTTGCAACGATGCGCCCATTGGCCCGCAATATCAGGGTTTGGCGGGCCATAGGTCGAATGCTCTGGATAGCTCAGCATCTTGGAGGAATATCCAACGCCCAGAAACGAGCACAGCCGCTTCAGCTCTTGTTCCGGCGCGTGCATAAGTGCTTCAAACCTCAGTTCGATCCAGTCTTCTGGTGCCAACTTTCGACACACTCTGTCCCATTCAAATTCCGACCGCACCCAATGATCGGCGGCGTGGTAAAGTGTGCCAGCCCAACCCATCTCTAGGCTGGATCGCGCTACATCTCGCGGATCGCGCAGCAAATGAATGACACGTGATCCCGGCAAAAGTTGCAAAGCCAACGCCAGATCACGATGCATGCTGACACAGAGCAACCCCCGAGATTTTGCCGCCAGCCGGAAAAGCAAGGCATCCATCAGGTCCAGACCGTCCAGATCGTTAGGTATCTCTATGGCCTGCGCCGTGAACATTCGGTCCGACGCGAGCGCAGCCTTGTCATAGCGCCACCCGGTCGGGGCATCGGGCGCGCGCCAGATATGATCGGTCAGGAAATCGACCTCGCCGGGGTTATTCAGATCCGGATGCGCGTTTAACATAAGCCGCAGCAACGTAGTCCCAGACCTCAACGCTCCGAACACGATCACCGGGGTCGGACGATCATGCTGAGAACTCACACTCGCATCAGGCGGCTGGTCGTTCGCGATCTGTTGTGGCATCAAGGCTTCCAACTGGTCCGGTGTCACTTTGCGTCTAATTTTGTGCCGGGTCCAGATGATGCGAGGAACACAATGCCGGTCCAAGAACGAATTGCCGCCCTTTTGCCCCAGATCGTTGCGCTTCGGCAAGACCTGCACGCGCATCCCGAAATCCTGTTCGACTGTCATCGCACCAGCGGCATTGTCGCGGATTTCTTGCGCAAGATCGGATGTGATGCGGTGGAAACAGGCATCGGGCGCACAGGCGTGGTCGGGCTGATCCATGGGCGCAATGGTCCGGGGCGCTGCATCGGTCTGCGGGCGGATATGGACGCGCTGCCCATTCACGAGGCAACCGGTCTGCCCTACGCCTCGACCGAGGCGGGAAAGATGCACGCCTGCGGCCATGACGGGCACACCGCGATGCTTTTGGGGGCGGCGCAATATTTGGCTGAAGCCCGCGATTTTGACGGCACAGTCGCGGTGATCTTCCAGCCAGCCGAAGAAGGCGGCGGCGGCGGACGCGAGATGTGTGAAGACGGGCTGATGGAGCGTTTCGCCATTGCCGAGGTTTACGGTATGCACAATTGGCCCGGTGTCCCCACCGGCAGTTTCGCCATTCGCACCGGCCCGTTCTTTGCCGCGACCGACCAGTTCGAAATCGCGGTGGAAGGGCGCGGTGGGCATGCCGCAAAACCACACCATTGCATTGATACAACCGTTGTTGCCGCGCATATCGTGCTGGCGCTGCAAAGCATTGTCAGCCGCAATGCAGACCCGACGCAGGAAATCGTTGTCTCGGTCACAAGCTTCGTGACGGAATCGCAAGCTTTCAACGTCATCCCGCAGCATGTGGCGCTACGCGGCACGGTGCGCACCTTGTCCAAGGACATGCGCGCATTAGCAGAGGACCGGCTACCCAAGCTGGCCGAATTAACCGCCCAAGCCTATGGCGCTACCGCGCGGGTCAATTACATGCGCGGCTATCCAGTGATGGTGAACACGGATGCCGAAACAGAGTTTGCCGCCGAAGCTGCCCGCGCCATTTCAGGCGATTGCGCCACCGCGCCCCTTGTCATGGGCGGCGAAGATTTCGCCTATATGTTGGAAGAACGCCCCGGCGCGTATATTCTGGTGGGCAATGGCAACAGCGCCGATGTTCACCACCCGCAATATAACTTCAACGATGAGGCCATTCCGGCAGGCTGCGCATATTGGGTCGAATTGGTTGCGCGGCGGTTGCCGATGACCAACGCCGCTTAACCCAAGGGCGAGATCAAGGCCCGCAAGCGTTCCAGCGGGTCTTCCGCGCCCCAGATTTCCGGGCCGATGGCGAAGAAGTCTGTCACGGGCGCAAGGCTTTCGACTAATGCAGTTGTCAAAGCGCCTTCAGCGACCACCGGCACCTCTATCAGTTCGGACCACCATTCGAACAATTCGCGTTCGGCATGGACGCCGTCGCCCAGTAGCGTTTCGCCTACCGGGCCGAAGGCGATGTAATCCGCCCCCGCCTCGCCCGCCGCCATGCCGTCATGGCGCAGGTTGCCACAATGCGCGCCGATGATCGCGTCGGCTCCCATCGTCTCGCGCAGCTTGCGAATGCTGGTGCCGGGATCTGACAAATGCACACCATCCAGCCCAAGCCGTTCGACCATCAGCACATGATCGGCAATCACCAGCGGAATGTCGCGGGCATGGGCCAATTCCCGCAGCCCATCGCCAGCGCGCAGGATCGCGTCTTCGTCCAGCGTGGCCATGTGCAGGCGCAGGCAGGCCACATCCTGCGCATCCAGAATGCGGGCAAGTTGCGGCAACAGGCTGTCAAGTTCGAAACTGGGAGGCGTGACAAGGTAAAGCTGGGGTCTGTCCTCGGCCATTGGCGGGGTCTTTCATGGAATGAGCTTCGCGCCTTCTAGACCGCGCGCGGGCCGGAAACAAGCGTGCGCGACTTGCGGGACAGCGCGCGCGCCGCTAACAGCAACCACAAGCCCGAAAGGACCGCCATGACCCCGCAAGACGACGCGATATTTGACGAGAACACCCCGCTTATGGTGTTGGTGCGCCCACAAATGGGGCGCAATATCGGCGCCGCCGCCCGCGCCATGCTGAATTTCGGCTGCGCGAGGATGCGGGTGGTCGCGCCCCGTGACGGTTGGCCGAATTCGGATGCGGTGGCGCTGGCTTCTGGCGCGTCGCCCGTATTGGACCGTGCGGGCGTGTTTGCCGATCTCCCAAGCGCGATTGGCGATTGCGATTACGTCTATGCCACCACCGCGCGCGGGCGCGGCATCACCAAACCCGTTCTGACGCCTGAACGCGCCATGGCAGAGGCCCGCGCGCTGACCGCTGCGGGCAAGCGCGTGGCCGTGTTGTTTGGGCCGGAACGCGCGGGGCTGGAAAATGACGACGTGGCCCGCGCCAATGCCATCATCACTGTGCCGGTCAACCCGGCCTTCTATTCCCTGAACTTGGCGCAATGCGTGTTGCTTGTGGCTTACGAATTCCTGCGCCAGACCACCGACACGCTCCCCGAAGTGCAGGCCATGGCGGGCACCGACTTTGCAACCGCAATCGAGCGCGAAAAGCTGGGTGACCATGTCGAAACCCAGTTAGGCGAAACCGGCTTTTTCTTCCCGGCCCACAAAGCCGACAGCATGAAGCTGACCTTGCGCAACATGTGGGGCCGCTTGCCCCTGACACGCGCCGATGTGCAGACCTTGCACGGCATTTTGCGGCATATGGCGCGGACTCGTGGCAAGCCGTGATGCTTGAACAAAATCGGCACGAGCACTAGCTTGCCGAAAAGATATTAGGAGGGCTCTCATGGCCGCCAAACGCGCGATTTTCGAAGAGGTCAGCGACGGCAAGCAAGCGCAAGCTGCCCCGCAAGGCGGCGTGATCGACCGCCGCCCCAAAGGCGCGCGCGGCGCGATCCGTGTTTGGCTTTTAGTTCTGTTCGCGTTGGTCTGCGTTATGATCGCAGTGGGCGGCATGACCCGGCTGACCGATAGCGGCCTGTCGATTACCGAATGGCGGCCCGTGACAGGGGCCATCCCGCCGATGAGTGCCGAAGCCTGGGCGCTGGAATTCGACAAATATCGCCAGATCGACCAATATCGCCTGATGAACCAAGGCATGAGCCTTGCCGAGTTTCAGGTAATTTACTGGTGGGAATGGGGCCACCGTCAGCTTGGCCGCGTAATCGGGCTGGTCTGGGCCGTGGGGTTCCTGTTCTTCTGGCTGACCAAGCGCATTCCGACAGGCTGGACACCGCGTCTGCTGTTGCTGGGCGCGCTTGGCGGTGCGCAAGGCGCGATTGGCTGGTGGATGGTAGCCTCTGGCCTGAACGAAGGCATGGTGTCTGTCGCCAGTTACCGGCTGGCCAAGCATCTGGGGCTAGCCTTTATCATCCTTGGCTTTATCGCGTGGTATACGTTCTTGTTGAATCGGCCCGAAGCGGAGTTGCTGACTGCGCGCCGCGCGCGCGAGGGCAAGCTCTTCTCGCTCTCCACAGGGCTGATGCATTTCGCCTTCCTGCAAATCCTGCTCGGCGCTTTGGTTGCAGGCATCGACGCGGGCCGGGGTTACACCGATTGGCCGCTGATGAATGGCGTGTTCTTTCCGCCAGAGGCGTTGGACATGCAACCCATCTGGCAGAACTTCTTTGAAAACCCGGCCATGGCGCAATTCGTGCACCGCATGGCAGGCTATCTGCTGGCCGTATTCGGGTTGATCGTCTGGCTACGCGGGCGCAAATCGGCGCATGGCGCCACGCGCGCCGCGTTCAACGCGGTCGGGCTGGTGCTGCTGGCGCAGATCGTACTTGGTATTGTGACCGTGCTTTATGCGGCCCCATGGCAGCTTGGGATTGCCCATCAGGCGACCGCCGTTCTGCTGTGGGTGCTGATCATCCGCGCGCGGCACCTGTCGCAATACCCGCGTTTCGACAGCTTGCGCGGGGCCAAAGCATGAGCGCTTACAACGAGTTGCGCGCGCATCTGCGCCAAACCGCGGCTTTGGGAGAAGTGGCCGGTCGCTTGGGCTGGGACCAGCAAACATTCATGCCGCGCGGGGCGAATGACCAACGCGCCGAGGAAATGGCCGCGCTGGAAGATGTGCTGCACGCGCGGCGCACCGACCCGCGCTTGGGCGAGTTGCTGGAGCGGGCCGAAGCCACGGACGAAGTGAGCGAGGCCATCTTGCGCGAAGCCCGCCGCGACTATGCGCGCAACACCTGCGTGCCCGCGCGTTTGGCGTCTGAACTGGCCCGCGTAACAGCGCTGGCCCAGACCGCTTGGGAAGAGGCCCGCGCAGGCGATGACGTGGCCGCCTTCCTGCCGTGGCTGGAGCAGGTCGTCGCCCTGCGCCGCGAAGAGGGTCAGGCCATCGCCAAAGGGGGCGATGCCTATGACGCGCTGATGCAGGATTACGAGCCGGGCACCGACGCTACGCAAGTGGCCGCCATTTTCGACCGGATGCGCCCCCGGCTTGTGGCGCTGCGCGACCGCATCCTTGGCGCACCCACATCCCCTGCCCTGCAAGGCCATTTCCCGAAAGACGGCCAGTTGCGACTGGCGCATGACCTTGCGCGCCGTTTTGGGTATGATTTTACCCGGGGTCGCATTGATCTGGCCGTGCACCCGTTTTCAAGCGGGTCCGGGTCCGACGTGCGCATCACCACGCGCGTGGCCGAGGATGACCCGTTCAACTGCCTCTATTCCACGCTGCACGAGGTGGGCCATGCCACCTATGAGCAGAACATTTCCCCCGACTATACGCTGACGCCCTTGGGGCATGGCGTGTCGATGGGCGTGCATGAAAGCCAAAGCCGCATTTATGAGAACCAACTCGGCCGCTCACGCGCTTTCACAGGCTGGTTGTTCGGCGCAATGGAGGCCGAATTTGGCGCGTTGAACGTAAACACGCCCGAGGCCTTTCATGCCGCCGTGAACCGAGTGCATAAGGGCTATATCCGCACCGAATCTGACGAAGTGCAATATAACCTGCACATCATGCTGCGTTTCGATCTGGAACGCGCGCTGATGTCGGGCGCGCTTGCTCCCGCGGGTCTGGAAGAGGCTTGGAACACCCGCTTCGAGGCTGATTTCGGCTACAAGGTCGACCGCCCCGCCAACGGGGTGCTGCAAGATGTGCATTGGTCGGTGGGCCTGTTCGGGTATTTCCCGACTTACGCCTTGGGCAATATCTATGCCGCTTGTCTGGACCAAGCCATGCGCAAGGCCGTTCCGGACTTGGATAGCCAACTGGCACAGGGAACACTAACCCCGGCACTTGATTGGCTAGCGGAAAATCTGCAACGACATGGTGGCCTACGCCCCTCTGTCGAGGCGATAACCTATGCCTGTGGGGGCGAGGTGCCACATGAAGGTCCGCTTCTCGAATATCTGGAGATCAAATTTGCACAGATCCACGCAATCTAAAGGCGTAAGATTGCATTTTCTGCGTGCCGCGCTCGCGTGAGGTTTCTGCCCGCACCCGCTTACCAGATTTTGCGCAACCTTGCATGCTTGCGGTTCATTCTAGTCCAGCCTGCATTAAAATGTCTGGAATCTTGCTTTTGACTTTGAAGAATCCCGCTGTTGCATGCGGCCAGACCAGCTTGTCCCAGCCCCGCTGCACTTCGGCCAGTATTATCCGCTGTGCAGCAAGCTCGGGGGTTGCGCTATCCAGCCAGTCCCGCAACGGCCCACGTGGCACGAAGCCGGTTACAATCTGGCTTGCACCGGACTTGGCCGCCCATTTGGCCAGATCACTCGAGACCCCGGCCCGCAATGCGATTGCATCGGGTGCCAGTCGGGCGCTAGCGTCTTGCAAGGCGGCGCGCTCGAATGTCACGACCAGCTCTGACACTGCCTCGGTCGAGCGCAGATGGCTCGCCTCGAGCGTGGCACTTGTGACAATCCTCAACCCCTCCAGCCCGGCAAGCGTGCAATCCTCTTCTGTCAGCAAAAGCGCCGTGGGGGCCGACAGGTCAGGCTTCAGCGGCGTGCGCAATCCTAAACGAGGGGGCAGGCCATTGGGTTCCTCATGCTCCAGCCCGGGCGCGTCCGGGGCCAGATCAGCGTCACGCGGGGCAAAGCGGCCATCGGTGAATCTGGCGATGTTCCACGCTTGCGCGGCATAGGTCTTGCCGCGCGTGTGCAAGCCCGCGACCCAGCGCCAGCCCAGTGTGTTCGAGGCCGGGTCGCCGTCCAGTAGGTTGCGCAGGAAGAAATCCGCGCCCAAGCGCCATGGCAGGCCGAAGGTGAATATCCAGATGGACGCGAACCACATCCGCGCGTGGTTGTGCAGGTAGCCCGTTTCCACAAGTTCCGTGGCCCAAGCGTCAAAGCAGTCTAGCCCTGTGCGCCCCTCGGTCGCGGCTTGCACCTGCGCACGCAGCTTGCGGTCAATTGTCAGCACCTCCAGATCACGCTCCAGCCCGTCGCGGTAGCTGCCCCAAGTGGTGGGGCGCTGCTCTAGCCAACCTTTGAAATAGCTGCGCCAGATGACCTCTTGGATGAACTTTTCTGCGCCCTCTGGCCCATGCGCGGCAAGGGCGGTCGCAATGACCTCCTCCTCGGAAATCAAGCGGCGGCGAATATGCGGCGACAGGCGCGACACCGCCCCGTGCCGCCCCGGCCCGTAATCGGTGTTGCGCCGCTTGGCGTAGCACGCGCCCATTTCTGGCGTGAATTCTGCCAGACGGGCAAGGGCAGCGGCGCGGGTCGGGGCGATCTGGGTCATACGGTCCTCTTTGGCTTTTGGCGGCAGATGGCGCGCCCAAAGCCAAAGTCAAAACCTTAGAACAACAGCCCCGGCAGCCACAGCACCAGCTGCGGGAACATGAACAACAGCACGATGGCCGTGATCTGCAACAGCACGAAGGGGATAGCGCCCTTGTAGATCATCCCCGTCGTGACCGAATTCGGTGCCACCCCGCGCAGGTAGAATAGCGCAAAGCCAAACGGCGGCGTCAGGAAGCTGGTTTGCAGGTTTACCCCGACCATCACGCCCAGCCAGACCGGATCGACCCCCAGCATCAGCAGCGTCGGCGCGGTGATCGGCAGCACGATGAAGATGATCTCCAACGTATCAAGGATGAAGCCCAGAACGAACATCAGCACCATGACGGTGATCATCGCCCCCATTGCCCCACCCGGCATGGCTGACAGGAATTCATGCACCAGATCGTCGCCGCCCATCTGGCGGAACACGATGGCGAAGACCGAGGCGCCGAATAGGATGATGAAGATCATAGAGGTGATGACCGCCGTGCGCCGCGCCACATCGACAAAGATCTGCGTTTTCAGCCGCCCGCGCAAACCAGCCAGAATGGTGGCCCCGACCGCCCCGACAGAGGCTGCTTCGGTCGGAGTGGCCACGCCGCCAAGGATGGAGCCGAGCACCGCGAAAATCAGCAGCAAGGGCGGGATCAGCGCCGTCACGATTTCCTTCAGAAGCCCTGCCTTTTCTTCGGGCGGGATAGGGGTGGCGGGGCAGCTTTCAGGCCGCACCACCGCCATGAACAGGATATAGGCAATATACAGCGCCACCATGACCAAACCGGGAATGAACGCACCCGCAAACAGGTCGCCCACCGACACGGTGGTGGGGGCGAAATTGCCAAGGCTCATCTGCACTTGGCTGTGCATGCCCGCGATCATGTCACCCATGAAAATCAGCACGGTCGAGGGCGGAATGATCTGCCCAAGCGTGCCGCTGGCACAGATGGCGCCACAGGCCAGTTTCGGATCATACCCGGCGCGCATCATCGCAGGCAGGGAAATCAACCCCATCGTCACCACGGTCGCGCCCACAACCCCGGTGCTTGCCGCCAGAAGCGCGCCGACAAGGATGACCGAAATGCCAAGCCCGCCGCGCATGTTGCCAAACAGGCGGCCCATTGTGGACAACAACTGCTCGGCAATGTTCGAACGTTCCAGCATCACACCCATGAAGATGAACAGGGGCACCGCGACCAGCACTTCGTTCAGCATATAGCCGGTGTATCGGCCTGCCAGCGAGCGCAAGTTCGACATGTCGAACACGCCAAAGTAAAGGCCCGCAAAGGCGAACAGAATGGACGTGCCCGCGAGCGTGAACGCCACCGGAAAGCCCAGCAGCAGAAAGCCGATCACACCTAAGAACATTGTCCCGGCGAGGATTTCGCCAATCAGAACCGGATCCATATCAGGCGTTCTCCGTCTCGTATTGGTAACGGTAATCCGCGGGCACAAGGTCTTCCCGACCCGCGATAATCAGAATCGAGCGGATCGCCATGGCAATCCCTTGCAGCGCGATCAGCGCGGCAAAGACCAGAATGAAGCTTTTCAGCACGAAAAGGCCGGGCATCCCGCCGGGATTGGCGGACCCTTCGAGCAACCCGATCGATCGGTTGACGAAAGTGAAGGAATAAATCCAGACGACGGCGGCAAAGGGCATGAGGAATACACAGACGCCAATCAGGTCCATCCACGCCTTGCGCAGGGTGCTGGCAGGGCGAAAGAAGATATCCACCCGCACATGGTCATTGCGATACAGGCCATAGCCCGCGACGGCGGTGAACATCACACCGTTCATCCAAGGATACAGGTCTTGCATCCACAGCCGTGTACTGGCGAACAGGTAGCGTTCGACCACAACCCAGAAACACACCACCACAATACCCACCGACAACCACATGAAGGTGTTGCCCACCAAACGGTTTAAGGTGTTGATCGCTTTCATCAGTGCGGCGAGTGCGGTCATCTTGGCCCTCGTGATCGGGTGCTTGGTTGCCCAAAAGGCCCCGGCTCAGGTCCGGGGCCTTCGGGGTGGTTTTAACGGGTGGCCTTAGCCGAGGTCCGAAATATCGAAATATTTCTGACGGGCCAGAGCATAGGTCAGGTCGGTCCGCTCAGTGCGGGTGCGCAGCACGTTCAGGTTGCTGATGTAGCTTTGCGCAACCTTCTTCGTCAGTTCGTCCCCACCTTCAAGGATCTCGCTCAGCAGCTCTTTCGCTGCATTCGCGCCACCCTGCCAGATTTCCTCGGGCCAGTTTTCGTGCACGATCACACCGTGGTTATCGACCATGTCGGCCAGCGCGATTGGGTCGTTGGCGTAGAATTCCGACGGCACCTGATCGTATTCCGCTTGGCAGGCATCGCGCACGATGGCTTGCAGGTTGGCGGGCAGCGCCTGATACTTGGCCTTGTCCACAACAACCTCGGTCGCCAGACCCGGCTCGTTGAACGAGCTGGTGTAGTAATGCTTGCGCAACTGGTGGAAGCCCAACGCGCGGTCATTATAGGGGCCGACGAATTCGGCGGCATCCAGTGCGCCCGATTGCAGCGCCGCAAAAATCTCGCCGCCCGCAAGGTTGGTGACCGACGCGCCCATCTTCTGCCAGACCTGACCGCCAAGGCCGGGGGTGCGGAAGCGCAGGCCCTGAATATCGGCCAGACCGGTCAATTCATTGGCGAACCAGCCGCCAGCCTGCGTGCCGGTGTCGCCCGACAGGAAGCCCTGAACGCCGAACTGGTCATAGACCTCGTCCCACAGTTCTTGGCCACCGCCATAGCGCACCCATGCCGCCAATTCGCGGCTGGTCATGCCGAAGGGCACGCCTGTGAAGAA
>CAYNWX010000102.1:0-5409 GCA_964401005.1 uncultured Natronohydrobacter sp. | reverse complement strand
CGCGCGGTTCCGTCCAGTGACGCCGGGCGACATTCTGGCAGCCGCGCGGGTTTTGATCGCGGTGGAAGACAGGCTCTGGCCGGTGAAGATGGCCCAGATGCTGACGCGGGCCGAAGCCGCCGAGCGCTACCGCCGCCGCGTGTGCTGCGCGCATCCACGCTTCGGCAATGGCACACTAATGGCCGTGGCACACCCGCAAGCACCCACGCCCGAGGCAGGAGATAGGCGCTTTCTGGCAGCAATGGGCGCGGTGATCGCGGCGGTTCTGGCGCGCTCAGAACGCTTTGAAGGTCATGGTAGTGAGCGTCCGGCTGATGCCGGGAATGTCGAACAGCGCCTCTGACAGGTAATGGCCGACATCCTTGTCTTCTGGGATATAGACCTTGGCGATGAGGTCGTATTCGCCTGAAGTAGAATAAAGCTCGGATACCACTTCGCGGTCATAGATGGCATCGGCGACCTTGTAGGTCTGGCCGGGAATACAGCGGAACTGCACGAAAACGCAACGCATGGGGCCTCCGGGTGTTGGGAAGGGGGCGCTTCCCCCTCTGGGCGCAGGCGCGCCCATTCACCCCCAGGATATTTGGGCAAGGATGAAGAGGGAAGGGTTATTCGCTTTGCAGCGCGAGGGGTGCTGGGTCTTGGCCAAGGTCGTCGGTGGACAGGGCCTGTTTCGGGCGGGCAAGACGGTTGCGGATGACCCAATGCAGCCGGGTTTCGGCCCGCGTGATGGCGACATAGGCCAGACGTTTCCAAAGCGCGATACCGCCTTCAGTGCGGCCTGCGCGCGCCGCCGCATAAAGGTCGGGGGCGAAGACCTGCACGTCGGGCCATTGCGAGCCTTGCGCCTTGTGGATGGTGCAGGCCGCGCCATGCACGAAAGCGGCACCCATCGCGGCGGCAAAGGGGATGAAGGGGTCTTCATTGGGGTCTTTTTCGATCTTGACGATGGAAGCGACGGAAATTTGCGGATCGGGTGCGCCGAAGATGTGCAGCCGCGAGAAGCCCGGTTTGCGACCGGGGCCGAGATACACCACTTGCGCGCCCTTGATAAGGCCGCGTGCCTCTAGGTCGATGCGCTTGGCGCGGTGTTTCAGCGGCAATTCCAACCCGTCGCAGATCAGCGGTTCCCCGGTCAGCAGCGCATCTTCAGGCGCGCCATGCGCGGCGCGGAACGCGTGGATCAGGCGCAGGCGCGTGGCGTTGCGCCAGACCAGCACCGGCGAGCGCGCCATTAGATCGCTGTCGACCCGTTCGGCCAGAAGCACCCTTTCATCGGCGCGGGCAGCTTGGGCGACGCGGTCCTCGAATTGCTCGAAGCTGAGGTCAGGATCCGCCAGCGCATGCGCAAGATCGAGGATCGGGTTATCCGCCGCTTGGCGATGAATCCGTGCAAGGTGCATTTTCTGCGGTTGGGGAAGGTGGTCGAAGACCATCTCTCCCCCGCCGCCCACGGGGGCAAGTTGCGCCGGGTCGCCAAACAGCACCAATGTGCCGAAAAGCTCTTTCAGGTCATCCAGTTGGCGTTGATCGAGCATGGAGCTTTCATCGACAAAGCCGATATCGAGCGGGTCGTCACGCCGCTTCCAACCCGTTATGAAGTCGGACCCGCGCAGGCCAGCCGCGGCCAAAGCACCGGGGATGGAGGGAGTTTGCGCATAAAAGGCTGCCGCGCGGTCGAGGGCGGCATCGTCCATTCCTTCAACGCTTGGGCGCGGGGCTTGGCCTGCCAGCCATTCGGCGATCTTTTCATATTCCGGGTCGTAAACCGGGGAATAGAGGATCCGGTGCAAGGTCGTGGCCGGCACGCCGCGCCCGCGCAGAACCGAGGCCGCTTTGTTGGTGGGCGCAAGCACAGCGAGTGACCGGCGGTCGCGCCGCCTGCGGGGTTCATATTCGCCCGAGACGATCTCGACCCCGGCGGCGACGAGCGCCTTTGTCAGCCCGGCCAGAAGCAGCGTCTTGCCCGACCCCGCCTTGCCCGTAATCGCCAGCACCGTGCCGCGTGCGTCAGGCATCGGGCCGGTCTGGCCGGTATCAAGATCAATTCCCGCGCCTTCAAGCGCGGCAGAGACGCGCGCCCAGGCTTGGGATTGGTCATCGGAAAGGGCGGGCATCGTCATGCGCGCGACCCTAGCCCAAAGCGCGCGCCGGGGGAAACCGCTTTCGCGCGCTTGCAGGCATGGGCGCCGGGGCTTACGCTTGTCCCAATCTAGACAGGACACCCCATGCCCATCCGCAACATTTTCGCCGCGCGCTTGCCTGACCATACCGATTGGAGGCGCGACTTCCACGCTCATCCCGAATTGGGCTTCGAGTGCCACCGCACCGCCGCCATCGTGGCCGAAAAGCTGCGTGCCTTTGGCTGCGATATGGTCGAGGAAGGGATCGGCGTGACCGGCGTTGTGGCCCTGATCCATGGGCGCCACGGCCCCGGCCGCTGCATCGGCCTGCGCGCCGATATGGATGCGCTGCCGATGAATGAGGCGACCGGCCTGCCCTATGCCAGCATTATGCCGGGAAAGATGCATGGCTGCGGGCATGACGGGCATATGACCATGCTTCTGGCCGCCGCCGAATACCTGTGCGACACCCGCGCCTTTGATGGCACCGTCGCCGTCATCTTCCAGCCCGCAGAGGAAGGGGGCGGGGGCGCGAAAGTGATGTGCGACGCGGGGCTTATGGACCGCTTCGCGATCGCAGAAGTCTACGGGCTGCACAACCGCCCCGGCCACCCCTTGGGCGAGTTCAACATCCGCGCGGGTGCGTTCTATGCCGCCGTGGACGAATTCCGCATCGTGATCGAAGGCAAGGGCGGACATGCCGCCAAACCCGACCAGACGATTGACCCGGTGGTGGCCGCCAGCCACCTGATCATGGCGCTGCAAACGGTCGCCTCGCGCAATACCGACCCCACGCAGAACATCGTGCTGTCCGTCTGCGGAGTGGAGACATCCAGCCGCGCGCATAACGTCATCCCCGCACGAGTGGCGCTGGTGGGGACGATCCGCACGCATGATGCGGGCGTGCGCGAATTGGCCGAAGCGCGGCTGCGCGCACTGGCAGAGGGAACGGCGCGGGCCTTTGGGGCGGTGGCAGAGGTGGAGTTCCTGCGCGGCTACCCGGTGATGGTGAACCATGCCGAGCACACCGAATATGCCCGCAAGGTGGCGCTGGACGTGTCGGGGCAATGCGTGGAAGCCGGGTTCAACATGGGCGGAGAGGATTTCGCCTATATGCTGGAGGAACGCCCCGGCGCCTATATCGTGCTGGGCGCGGGCGACGGACCGGGCCTGCACCACCCGCAATACGACTTCAACGACGAGGTGATCCCCTATGGGGCAAGCTGGTATGTGGGGGTTGTGGAGGAGAGGTTGGGGGTGGGGAACTCGGTGTTCCTTACAGACTAAATTTCGGAAATACCTTTGATTTTTGAGATGCTTTCACGCTAGCAAGTCCTCAAGGTTTTCTTTCAGAGATGTGGCACGCTCCGGATAGTTTTCGAGGGCTTCAATTGTAGTTTCCGAGAAGGCATTGGCCGGAACCTTATTTTTCAATTGTTTAAAGATGAACTTTCCTTTAGCGCCTTTTAGGGTACGCGCTTGGAAAATATCCCAAACTTCGTCATTTCTTGGACTACCGCCAGCTTTGTAGAGTTCTTCATTGTGTGATACACGCTGCTTTGAAAATTGCTCCCTAATCGGTACTTGATTCTGAGCTATGATTTCGTTAAGCCACATCTGGCAGGTGTCCTCTGCTTCTTCGGTTAACGCAGCAAGAAACTCAGGTTCGCAAAACTCAGCTTCAATGTCTGATTGGTCTGTCAGCCATAGGCGAATACCGCGACTTTCGTAAGAATCTTTGAGGTTCATAACCTCGTCATCAGTAAGAGAGTCTCGATCTCGGTGTACTAGTAGCTTGAATTTATTACCTAAAGAAGCTCTTAGTTCTTGAGCTTCATCTTTTGTAAGCAGATGCTTGTAACCTCTGCCCGGTAGCACAGTCACTGCTCTGTCGATTTCCGGCCATTGCCGTATGAGCTTTTTGAGTAATCCGTTTTTTGCATCCTCGCTTACCACAATTACTTTTTTGCCAAAAGCGCCCCATCCCAGAGTAAGTTCTACAATTTCTCTATCGTCAGTCACTTTCTCGC
This sequence comes from uncultured Natronohydrobacter sp., assembly GCA_964401005.1. Taxonomy (GTDB): domain Bacteria; phylum Pseudomonadota; class Alphaproteobacteria; order Rhodobacterales; family Rhodobacteraceae; genus Roseinatronobacter. The sequence goes on along the minus strand of CAYNWX010000102.1, from coordinate 1,256 downwards.
CGTCTGACAACCAAACAACACTGCTTTTCGCCGGGGCACCTCGGACTATGAATGGCGAATGTGTGCTCATGATGATCTTAATCCCTTGATTTCGGGCAATCTGAAAAAGATTCTGCGCTAATTTCTCCTGAACGCTTGGATGCAAATGAATGTCTGGCTCGTCGATAAGAAGAATCTTTGGATTAAAAAGAAGGATATAGCAGAAAATCTGAATAAGTTGTAGATACCCGGTTCCAAGAAGTTCAAGTGGAATAGAACGCCCGTTGAGTTCTGCTTCGGCGTTGATTTCAAAGTCAGTAGCCTCATCAAATTTTACCTTCAGCTTAATCAACCCCATCAGAGGCTCAAGCCATGTCTCAATTTGAGTCAATTCGTCTGTCGAAAGAAGGTTCAGTGCATTGCGGAGATAAACGTTGGAGTCACCGAAAGAGCAGGCTTTTAACACAACACGCTTTGAGTTCTTTTGTTCGACGTTGGGTATGCCTGATATTCCTGGAATGAAGCCACTGAAAAATACCTCATCACCGCGAAACAGCGATCTCACTTCGTCTGGAAGCTCACCTCTTACTGAGATGCCAGCATTCCGTGCTGAGCGCATTTCAAGTCGTGCTGTTACTGATGAGTTAGTGTCATCTCGAAATCTAAAGAAAACTGTTGAGGAGTGACTGTCTGCTCGGTTTCCCCAATCTGCATTGTGGCCAAGTCGCCAATATTCATCAGACGGAAGGTAATCTAAATCGCTCACACGGACCATCGCTGTTGAGCCTGTTCTTATCCGATCTGCTTGACGCATCAAACAACAAGCTAGGTGCAACGCTTGGAGAATTGAGGACTTCCCACTACCGTTTGCGCCCACCAGAATATTAAGGTCCGACAAAGGCAAATCTATTATATCGATCCGTTTAAACTTTTCTATTTTTATGGATTCAAGTCTCATTGTTAGCCTTTAATTGCGTTGGATGCCTTACACTCGCATGGGCATCGACACTAGTAAATGAGAAATATGCAATCCGAACCAACAGATTGTCGGCTTGATGCAGAGCCTCATTTCTACAGATAGACATTTGTTTATAGAATTGCCGATCCTCCGGTTTCACAGTCGCCACCGCCCGCGACGGCGCTGGCACTCTGGCGCGTAAATGGGCAGGTGCGTCGATCCGGGCTGACCCAAGGTAAACCGCCTGTTTTTTAGGCCGCCCCGCTTGACTCTCGCGGCCCGTCATCGTCCTCTAACCCTATGGGGCGCATGGTCGCAG
>CAYNWX010000101.1:0-2409 GCA_964401005.1 uncultured Natronohydrobacter sp. | reverse complement strand
GCGACGGTTTTCCCCAGCACGTCCTTGTAGGCGACCGACGCGACCGAGCGGGACACCGCCAGCACCGCCAGCCCCAGCAGGATTAACACGCCCGCCATGGTGCTGGTGCTGGTCAGCGCCGCCAAAGCGATCACGGCCGCCCCCAAGCCTTGCCCAATCGCCGCCCCCACCTAAGCCAATTTGCGCCGCGCCATGGCCCGAATGCGCGCGGCGGTGAAGAGTTGCGGCAAGAGCGCCCCCGCTTCGCGGATGGGCACGAGGAAGCCGATCAGCGCCGAGGGCGCGCCCAGATGCGTCATCAGCCACGACAGCACCAGCTTTGGGTCGACCAGCGCATCGGCGGATTTGTTCAGCCCCAAGGCGAGTGCATGGCGCAAAAAGCTGCCGGGCTGGGCGTGGCACGCGGCCTCTGATATGTCGCGGCAGATGCGTCCTTCATCCTCGGAGGACAGCATGTCATAGGCAATCTGGACGGCGGGTCGGGTCATTTGCGCTCCTTGGCTATTCGCGCAACTTGACTTTCCCCGTGCCCAAGGTCAAACCCTGCGCCGATATATATACCCGCAACCGGGCGTTCCGTGGGCGCCAAACAGACGAGGACAGGCTTATGGCCCAGATTTCCCTGACATTTCCCGATGGCAATGCGCGCGCCTATGACGCGGGCATAACTGCGGCAGAGGTTGCCGAGAGCATTTCCAAATCTCTGGGCAAGAAGGCGATTTCCGCCACCGTGAACGGCGCGCATTACGACCTGCAATGGCCGATCATGGCAGATGCGAGCATCGCCATTCACACCATGCAGGACGACGGCCCCGCGCTGGAACTGATCCGCCACGATCTGGCGCATATTATGGCGCGCGCGGTGCAGGAAATCTGGCCGGATGTGAAAGTGACCATCGGGCCTGTGCGCGACAAAGGCTGGTTTTACGACTTTGACCGCGCCGAACCTTTCGTGCCCGAAGACTTGGCGCAGATCGAAGAACGGATGCGCAAGATCATCAACGCGCGCGAACCCGTGCGCACCGAGGTTTGGGACCGCGCCCGCGCGATTCAGCACTACAAGGATGCGAACGAGCCGTTCAAGGTGGAACTGATCGACCGCATCCCCGAAGGCGAAGACCTGCGGATGTATTGGCATGGCGATTGGCAGGATTTGTGTCGTGGCCCGCATTTGCAGAACACAGGCCAGGTTCCGGGCGACGCGTTCAAGCTGATGAGCATTGCCGGGGCCTATTGGCTGGGCGACAGCACGCGGCCCATGTTGCAGCGCATCTACGGCGTGGCGTTCAAGGACCGGGCCGATCTGAAAGCGCATCTGACCATGCTGGAAGAAGCGGCCAAGCGCGACCATCGCCGCTTGGGCCGCGAGATGGACCTGTTCCACATGCAGGAAGAAGCGCCGGGCCAGGTTTTCTGGCACGCGAATGGCTGGACCATCTACACCACGCTGCAAGATTATATGCGCCGTCAGCAGCGCCGGGGCGGCTATGTCGAGGTGAACACGCCGCAGGTCGTGAATCGCAAGCTGTGGGAAGCGTCCGGACATTGGGATAATTATCAGGAAAACATGTTCATCGTCGAAGTGGACGAGGATCATGCGCGCGAGAAAACGATCAACGCGCTGAAACCCATGAACTGCCCTTGCCATGTGCAGATTTTCAACGTCGGCCTGAAAAGCTACCGCGATCTGCCCTTGCGCATGGCCGAATTCGGGTCGTGCAACCGGTATGAACCTTCAGGCGCGTTGCATGGCATCATGCGGGTGCGGGGCTTCACGCAAGATGACGCGCATATCTTCTGCATGCCGGACCAGATTGAAGCGGAATCGAAGAAATTCATCGAATTTCTGTCGGGCATCTATGCCGATCTTGGGTTCACCCAATGGCGCATCAAGCTGTCCACCCGGCCCGAACAGCGCATCGGGACCGAGGAAAGTTGGGATTACGCCGAGGACGCTTTGGCCAAGGCCGTGGTCGCGGCGGGCCATAGCTACGAGATTTTTGAGGGTGAGGGCGCGTTTTACGGCCCCAAGCTGGAATTCGTGCTGACCGATGCCATCGGGCGCGACTGGCAATGCGGCACGTTGCAGGTGGACCCGAACCTGCCCGAACGTCTGGATGCCAGCTATATCGGGCAGGACGGTGAAAGGCACCGCCCCGTCATGTTGCACCGCGCTGTCCTTGGCAGTTTCGAACGTTTCATCGGCATCCTGATCGAGAACTTCGCGGGCAAACTGCCCCTATGGCTGGCCCCGCGTCAGGTGGTGGTCGCGTCCATCGTGTCGGACGCGGATGCGTATTGTCGCGAGGTCGTGGCGGCGCTGCAAGCGGCTGGCTTGCGTGCCGAGTTGGATTTGCGCAACGAGAAGATCAATTACAAGGTGCGCGAACACTCATTAGGCAAAGTGCC
>CAYNWX010000100.1:0-1985 GCA_964401005.1 uncultured Natronohydrobacter sp. | reverse complement strand
GGGGGGTAACTACCCGCCAACGCACCCGTAGCTCAGCTGGATAGAGCACTTGACTACGAATCAAGGGGTCAGAGGTTCGAATCCTTTCGGGTGCGCCATTTTCCACATTTAGCAGTGTAGATCGCCAAATGGTCTTATGCGCCACAGGCTTTTCGCGGCGCTTTTGATAGTTTTTTCCTATCAATCAATGGCCTTCCGATATTGATTTTCCGATGGTTTTTGACCCTGCTGACGCGATAAGCAGCGGGCCGCGCCATGACACAGCCAAACTCTTCCGACACCGATCAAATTGACCGCATCATAGCGGCGCATAGCGCCCTGGAAGGTCCTCTGTTGCCGATCTTGCATGCGTTGCAAGACGCGTTCGGCCACGTCCCCGCCGCCGCCCATGCTCCGATCTGCGATGCGCTGAATATCAGCAAGGCAGAGTTGCACGGCGTTATCAGCTTTTACCATGATTTCCGCGAGGCGGCTGCCGGGCGGCATGTGATCAAGATCTGCCGGGCAGAGGCGTGTCAAGCCATGGGCGCCGCCGCCTTGGCGGAACATCTGCTGGTCAAGCTGGGGCTGGATTGGCATGGCACCACCCGTAACGGGGCGGTCACGATAGAACCGGTCTATTGCTTGGGCCTCTGCGCCTGCGCGCCCGCTGCGATGGTCGATAACCGGGTCGTGGGGCGCGTCAATACCGCCAAGCTTGACAAATTGCTGGCGGAGGTGGGCGCATGAAGATCTACGTTCCCATGGACAGCGCCGCCAAGGCGCTTGGCGCGGAAGAAGTTGTAACCGCTTTGCTCGCAGCCGCGCCCGACGCGCAGATCATCCGCACCGGCACGCGCGGCATGATCTGGCTGGAGCCTTTGGTCGAGGTCGAAAAAGAGGGCGTCCGCCACGGGTTCGGCCCTGCGGAACCGGGTGACGTGGCGGGCATTCTGGACGGCACCAGCGCCAAGGCGCTTGGCCCGGTCGAAAACCTCGACTGGATGAAGCGCCAGACCCGGCTGACCTTCGCGCGTGTAGGTGTGATCGACCCGCTGTCGCTGGATGACTATAAGGCGCATGGCGGGCTTGTCGGTCTGCGCCGCGCGATTGCCATGACCGGCCAGCAAATCGTGGACGAGGTGAAAACCTCCGGCCTGCGCGGACGCGGCGGCGCTGGCTTCCCCACCGGCATAAAGTGGCAGACCGTGCATGATGCGGACGCGCCGCAAGAATACATTGTCTGCAACGCCGACGAGGGCGATAGCGGCACTTTTGCCGACCGTATGGTGATGGAAGGTGACCCGTTCACCCTGATCGAAGGGATGGCCATCGCGGGCTTGGCCGTGGGCGCGACGCGCGGCTATGTCTACCTGCGCTCGGAATACCCCGATGCCATCGCGGTCATGCGCCAAGCGGTGGAACTGGCCCGCAAGGCGGGCGTTCTGGGGCCGGATGTGCTGGGTTCTGGCCGCGCCTTCGACATGGAAATCCGCGTGGGCGCAGGCGCCTATGTCTGCGGCGAGGAAACCTCGCTTCTGAACAGTCTGGAAGGCAAGCGCGGCGTGGTGCGCGCCAAGCCACCGCTGCCCGCGCTGGAAGGGTTTCTGGGCCGCCCGACCGTGGTCAACAACGTGATCTCGCTGGCGACCGTGCCGGTGATCTTTGAACGCGGCGCGCAGTTCTATGCCGATTTCGGGCTGGGCCGGTCGCGCGGCACGGTCACCTTGCAGATTGCCGGGAACGTCGCGCGCGGCGGGTTGTTCGAAACCGCCTTCGGCATCTCCGTGGGCGAGGTTGTCAATGACCTTGGCGGCGGCACCGCAACCGGCCACCCGGTCAAAGCCGTGCAGGTGGGCGGGCCGCTTGGCTCTTACCTGCCCGTGTCGAAATTCGGCGCGCAGCTGGGCTACGAGGAACTTGATTCAGAGGGCGGTTTGCTGGGCCATGCCGGGCTGGTGGTGTTCGACGACCGCACCGACATGCTGGGCATGGCACGGTTTGCG
>CAYNWX010000099.1:0-6585 GCA_964401005.1 uncultured Natronohydrobacter sp. | reverse complement strand
GAGCATGGCAGGAAGTTCGGTTTCTGGTCGCGGTTGGATGGATGATGGCGCGCGACCGCGTGGGGTCATGTCGGGACCGAGCGGCACGCGCTTGCTCGGACCGGTCAGCCGGTATGGAGATCGCCCGGCCGGTGTCCTAACCTTTGGCCAGAGCCGACAGGAGACGTGATGGCAGCGCGGGGCAAGAAACAGTCAGTCGATGATGGGGCGATCCGGGCGCTCCTGAAGCGTTATGCATGCCCGTTACCGTATCATCAGGTCCGTGCGCGCTTCATGGGCAACATCACGACGCCGGACATGAACGCATCGCCCATGCAGGAAATCCATCGTGTCTGGAACGACGAGCTTCCCGTCTTCGAGGATAAGGGTGAGGCGGAGGCTTTCTTCGGCACGCTGCTTCAGGGCGTGTGGAACGGCCTCAGCGCGCACCAGAAGCGTAGCGACCCCTTCAAGCTCGCCCGGGTGAAGACCGCGCCGGCCAGCCACGAGTACCTCGGACGTCTCGCCAGGGTGCGGCGCGAAGAACTCGACGGGTTCATCGACGGGCTATTCGCGGGACAGGAGCAGATGGATTTCCCCGAGAGTGCGCACAACGCCATCGGAATCCTCGCCGAGATGCGCGCGCTGTTCGCGGCGACCGAGAACCTTGCGACCGATCCGCCGGGACCAGCCGACACATCGACCATGGAGGACACCGCGAAGCACCTTCGCGAACTTACCCGGATCGCCGAGACCGAGATCAACACGATTATCCAGTCCTGTCGCAAGGCGCGGCAGCAGATGCTGGAAACCTATATGATCGAGCGACCGGATACGCTGCACTGATGGTCGTGCTACCGGAAAATCAGGTCTCGGCCCATTGGAAGCATTGTGGAAGCAAGAGGGCGAAAAACGCTGCGCAATCCTGACAGATCGTGCGCAGCGGGGGCTTGCCTGCGGGATCGGCAAGTGTTGGAAACTGCGCAAGAACTCGCGGTTCAGAGTGATTGTTCATGGTTCGTTCGACACGACTCATAACCTGAAGGTCACAGGTTCAAATCCTGTCCCAGAAACCAAGTAATGGAATAGTTAGAAAGTCTTTTGCAGGGACTAGCTCCGCTTGGTCTCCTATCGAAGCGTTATTCGCGTGGGTCGTGGTAAGCGTATTTTTCGTTCCCATGGCATGTAACAACGCCAGCCTGTCCTGCTAGCGGGCTTTGCGTGGGGATCAAAGAGATCTCATGGCCCCGTCTTTCAAGTTCTTCAAGTGTTTGCAATTCGACATCCGCTTCCAGCTTCAGGCTGTCGCGAGTGTCCGAAAAGGTGCGTCCCAACAAGAACCTCGGAGCGGCCAAGGCATCTGTCGCAGTCTGTCCAAAGTCGATCAAGCGGGTCAAGAGCATCGACAAAGTCTGCGGTTGTCCGTCGGCACCCTGTGTTCCATAGATGAATTTCGGTGTGCCGTTCTGAAGCGCAATGCCTGGGTTCAGGGTGTAGAAGGGTAGCTTTCCGACGGCAAACCCATTCGGATGTGATGGGTCGCTGCTAAAGGCTGCCCCCCGGTTTTGCCAGACGATCCCGGTATCGCCGGCAACCACGCCGCTGCCCCAATCGAAATATGTGCTTTGCAATACGCTTGCAGCAGTCCCGTATTCGTCGATTGCTCCCAAGAAGACCGTGTCGCCATGTTGCCAAGGGTAGGGCCATGGCATTGCAGTTTCATTTGATAGATCACTGTGAAGCGCCGCAAGGCGCTCGGGGGATAGCCAGTCTGCAACATTATCTGTGACCTCGGGTGTGTCACCTATGCGATCACGTTGTAAAAAGGCCCGTTTGGTTGCTTCTACACATAGATGAAAGTGTTCTGCACTGCCTGGCTTACCATTGAGCTGCTGCGCCGCGATCCTGTTGCCTTTGATTTTGGCGGGCAGCTTGCCCTTGCCGATGACGGGCGCGTGCATCCGCTTTGTGAATATGCCCTTGCGCACCATCTGGGGGGCGTGACGCAATTCTGGAAATCCGACAAGGACGGGGTGCCGGTCGATTGCGACCCGCCCGCCGGTCTGCTGAAACAGATCATCGCGCAGGGGGAACGCCGCAAGCTGAAACCGCTTGATGGCGTCATCACCGGGCCGACCATCCGCCTTGACGGTAGCGTGCTGGCCGCGCCGGGATATGACCCAGAAACCCGCCTGCTATTCGACCCGCTGGGCGAGGACGTGCCAGAGGTGCCGACAAGCCCGACACGCGACCAAGCCCGCGCCGCGCTGGACATGCTGCTGCACCCTTTCCAGACATTCCCCTTTGTGGATGCGACCGCCAAGGGGGCGCTGCTGGCCGCGATCCTGACCGCTGCAATTCGCCCGGTATTGCCAACCGCGCCCGCCTTTGCCTTTGATGCGCCAATTCAGGGAAGCGGCAAGAGCCTGCTGGCCGCCTGCATTGGGGCGCTGATCGAGGGGCGTGCGCCGGACGTGTGGCCACATACTGCGAATGCGCGCGATGATGAGGAAACAAGAAAGCGGCTGTTCACCGCGCTTAGGACGGGCGCAAAAGCCCTGATCTGGGACAACATCACCGGGGTATTCGACAGTGCCAGCATGGCGGCATTCATTACCGCCCCAACATGGATTGACCGCATTCTGGGCAAGTCGGAGGCACCTAGCCTGCCGAACCGCGCGCTGCTGATCCTGACCGGAAACAATATGTCACTTGCGGGCGATCTTCCCCGCCGCGTCATCATCTGCAGGATCGACCCCGAAACAGACCAGCCCTTTGCACGTCAATTCGACTTGGACCCGCTGCAGCACGTCCTAGACAACCGGCTGGACATACTGACCGCCGCCTGCACCCTGATCCGCGCCCGCTTCACACATTTGCAGCAACCCGCACCGGGGCGGCTGGCATCTTTCGAGGCGTGGGACGATCTGGTGCGCCAGACCGTTGTCTGGGCAGACATGGCGCTGCGCCCGTTTGACTTTGGCGATCCGATGGACCTTGTGCGCGAAGCACAGGCCGCAGACCCGGAAGCGGATGCGCTGTTTGCCCTGCTGGATGCGCTGCGCGATCAATTCGGGGGCGCTGAATTTACCGCCAAGGAAGTGCAGACACAGGCCAAGGCCAGCATCACGCAAAGCCCGCTGGAAATGGCGCTTCTGGACCTTGCAGGCGACCGGGCGCTGGCATCGGTCAAATCGCTGGGCCGCGTGCTGAAATTCCGAGAGGGCAGAATCGTGCATGGGCTGCGCCTGACAGGGCGGCAGGACAAGAACGCCGGCGCGCGCTTCTATCGCGTCCAGTGCGCAGAAAACGGGTTTAACGGCTTTAACGGGTTTCCTTCCAGTCACACGGAAAAAATGGAAAGCCCTAAAAAATATCAATGGGGGGAAAATAACCCGTCAAACCCGTCAAACCCGTATCACCCGCAACATGACCCGGAGGCGTGGGCATGACAACATTGACCACAGACCAGAAAAGCGGTAACAATACACCCCAAGACGCACCGCTTCGCGTGGGCGACTTGACCGAACGTCACCGCGACAGCGGGGCCAAGGATAGCAAACCGGGCAAACCTGCCCGCGACCTTCCCTTGTCCGATGGTGGCGTTATGCCTTCACCAAACACACCGCACGAAACGCAACCGGCTGCAGCCGACAAGCCTGCGCTTGTTTTGCAGTCACGCGCCGATCTGCGCGACCTGCTTATCAAAGCAGGACTGGCCCGCGCGGCTGCTGAAAAAGTCGCGCGTGGCGGCTGGCCCGCATTGTCAGGGGAAACCACCGAAACCGATCTGGCAGAGGAATGCACCGATCTGGCGCGCGCCTTGGCCGAAACCCTTACGGAGTTTTGAGACATGACCAATCAACTGAACATGGCCGACATGGCCCGCGACCTGCGCCAAATCAGTGCAGCCGTGCCGAAAATGCAAGCGGCTGCGCGTGCCGTCGAGGATCACGCAAAGCGGCTTGAGCAAGTCGAGGAAACCGCCGCGCTTGCCTATGAAACCGCAAAGCGGGGGTCGCCCTATGCGCCGACCAATGCGCGCGGGGGCAACGTGATGACGCCGCACGCCAAAGCCTTCGCAGACTGGCTGCGCGCGCCGCAAGACAGCAACCGCAAGGGCGATCTTATGGGCGCGGAAATGGATTTTCGCGCCGAAGGCTCGACTCAAACCGGGGCGGCTGGTGGCTTTGCAGTGCCGGAGCCGGTATTCGAGGCAATTCAGGAGCGCATTCTCGAAATCGGGGCGATGCGCCGCTTGGCCGCAAACTACACTGTTGCATCGACCGGCACGAAGTTTCTGGTCAACCGCAACAACGCGACAAGCGCATGGGTTGGCGAAACCGATGCGCGCGACGGAACGGGCGAACCGACCCTCGACAGCCGCGCGCCGACCTATGGCACGGTTCACGCATTGATCGAGGCGACAGAAGAACTGTTGCTCGACAGTGCGGTGAACATCAACGCTTGGTTCCTGAATGCCGCCGCGCAACAGATCGCCCAAGCCGAAGGCGCAGCCTTCATTTCGGGCAACGGCACAAACAAGCCGACCGGGCTTCTGGCGGGGCCAACGCCGGTTACGACAGGCGATTCCTCGCGCACCGCCGGAACGCTGCAGTATGTGCCGACAGGTGAGGCCGCAGAACTGACCATTGACGGGTTGAACGATACCTTTTTTGCCTTGAAGGCCGCGCATCGGCAAAGCGCGACTTGGGTAATGTCCAGCGCCACCGGCGCGGCTCTTTCCAAGATGCAGGACGCGGACGGGCGGTCAATCTGGCAACAGAGCCTTAGCGCGGATACGCCCTCGACCCTTCTGGGCCGTCCGGTTGTGTTTGATGAGAACATGCCAGCCGTTGCAGCCAATGCCTTCCCCATTGCTTTCGGTGACATGCGGGCCGGGTATCTGATCGCGGATTCGGGCGGCTTGCGCGTCACGACCGACGATAACATCACCAAGCCCGGTTATGTCCGGTTCTATGTGCGCCGCCGGGTTGGTGGCGTGATCTATGACAGTGACGCGGTGAAGCTGGTCAAGATCGCCGCGACCTGATCCAGACAGGCAGGATGCGCCTATGTGCCTCGCAGGCATGAAGCATCCCGGCAACTGGTGAGTGTCGAAAAACCGCCAGCGCGCGCCGCCTTGATTCCTTTTCCCAAGGTGGCGCGCACCCTTTCACAACACAGGATCGAGGCACATCATGCAGACCAGAGAGAGCCGCAACATCATCACCGCGCTGGACCTGCCCGCGCATCACGTTGAGAGCATGGCCGCGCAGTCTGCGCAGGTGCACCGCCTGACCTTCGCGCAACTTGTCGCAATGGTTGCGCGGATCGACCGCAGCCGCGCCAGCGCCGCACAGGCCAGAGCCCCAAGCCCTGCAGGCCAGATGAATGCAGCACTTGACCAGATCGACGCGCAGCTTGCCTGCATGTGGGCAATGGTCGAGGCCGAACTGGAACGCCGCACAGGGGGCTAAGGATTCTTCACAGCACCCCGACAGAGTACCGACGGTGAGAGCATTCTTGCGCCTAAGCCGAAACCAAAGGAAAAAACCCAAATGCCAAGACGACCGAAACCGCCCGCCCTGCGCGCCCTGACAGGCGGGAAGAAATCGGGGGCATCTGCGCCAGAGGTTGCGCGCCTTTCCAGTTTTGACCCGCCCGCTTTTCTGTCCGATAAAGCCGCGCAGCACTGGCCCGAACTGGCCGGGCTGTTGGACGACATGGGCATCATGGGCGATTCTGACCGGCTGGCCCTTGCGCTGCTGACCGAGGCGCTTGTCGAATGGATCGAGGCAGGCCAGACCATCGCAGAGCATGGCGCGACCTATGAAGCCACGACCGAAGCCGGGGCCGTTATGCACCGCGCGCACCCTGCTGTTGCGCAGCGTGCCGACGCCGCGCGCCGCGTGCAAAGCTTGCTTGGCGAATTTGGGCTGACACCATCCGCCCGCGCCAAGGTGCAGGGCTTGCGCGATCTGCCCGGCGATGACCCTGCAGCGAGGTATTTTTCATGACCCGAGATCACCTACCGCCCGCAGCCCGCGCCGCACATAGTGCAATGCTGGACGCATGGGATGGGCTAGTGCAAGGCATCCTGCAGCGCGAAGGCCCGGCGATGGACGCCAAGCTGCGCGCCGAAGGCAAGACGCCTGCAGAGGCCGCGCAGGGCGCGCAAGAGCATGTCACACGCATCAAGGCTACGATGGCACAGGAACGTGCCCGGCTGGAAGCCGAGGCCGCCGCGCATCGGCACTGACCGCCCGGAGCCTTCGCAGGCAAGTTGCCCGCCCGCGTCACCGGCATGTGACTTTCGGTTTTCTTCCGGGGCCGCGCAGCGAAAGCTCAAATGTCACCTTCCGGTGCCGCCTTGCGAAAAATGCTGGCGATGGCACCGACGCGGACATCGCCGAATCTGCTGCGGACATGGCGCGGACACGCCAGAAACGCCTTCAGGTCGAGCCTTTCAGCTTGCCTTTAGCGTTCTGTTTTTATTAGGTTTTTTGGCTCCGGCGGTAGGGATCGAACCTACGACCAATTGATTAACAGTCAACTGCTCTACCGCTGAGCTACGCCGGATCATGGGGGCGCTATATCAAGTGC
>CAYNWX010000098.1:0-2184 GCA_964401005.1 uncultured Natronohydrobacter sp. | reverse complement strand
GCGCCCAGAAACCGCGCCTCGGCGGCCTCAGCGGTCGGGTAAACAAACCCTTGCGTCATGTAGATGGCCTCGGCCACCTCACCGTATTGGCTGCGGCGCGCGCCTTGATGCACCAGCTTGGTGCGCGTGTTCCAGTCTTGGCTCATTTCAGCCCCCATCGGCCTTGCGGCCATGAAAAACCCCCGAACCTGCAGCAGGTCGGGGGATGGCCCAGACCTCTTTAGCGGAAATGTTTAACGTGGCCCGCAATCGGGTGACAAATCGCCACGACACGGCCCCGCGCCGCGTGACCGTGTGGTAGCGCCGCACTCATGCGGCGTCAACCGAAAGCATGCACCGAAGCCAAGGATCAGGCCACGTTTTCCAGCGCGACCTGCGGCTGCACGCCCAGCGCGTGGCAGACATCGCGCGTCAGGGTCGGGCGGTTCAGGGTGTAGAAATGCAAGTCTTCCACCCCTTCGCGCATCAGCGTGTCGCACAATTCGGTGCAAAGCGCGGTCGCCAGCAGATCCTCGCGCCCGTCGCGGGTGGCTTTCTCGAATGCCTCGTCCAGCCATGCGGGCACGGTTGCCCCCGTCGCCAGCGCGAATTTGCGGATGCCCGACCAGTTTTCAATCGGGATGATGCCGGGGATGATCTGCCCCTCGATCCCTTCGGCCACGCAAGCATCGCGGAAACGCAGGAAGGTGTCTGCTTCAAAGAAAAACTGTGTGATCGCCGAATGCGCGCCGGCTTCAAACTTGCGCTTCAGCCAACGCACATCGGCCAAGCTGTCGACGGCTTCGGGGTGCGGTTCAGGATAGGCACCCACACGCAGGTTGAAATTGCCGGTCGCGGCCAGCGCCTCGATCAACTCGATCGAGTTGGCAAAGCCGTTGGGATGCGCGGTAAAGCCGCCCTGCCCTTTGGGCGGGTCGCCACGCAGCGCCACGATCTCGGAGACCCCCGCTTTGGCGTAGCTGTCGGCAATCGCCAAGGTTTCGTCTCGCGTGGCATCCACGCAAGTCAGGTGCGCGGCCACGTTCAGATCGAATTGCTTCCCGATTGTCGTGACCGCTTCATGCGTCAATTGCCGCGTGGTGCCGCCCGCGCCATAGGTGACCGACACGAATTCTGGCCGCAAGGGCGCCAACATGCGCACCGTGTCCCACAGCTTGAAGCTGGCCTCCAGCGTCTTGGGCGGGAAGAATTCGAAGGAAATGCGCGGTGCGGGCATGGAATAGCTCCTGTTGGATTTCGCATCTTGTGCCACATCTGCTTATGTGAAACAAATTCATTATCTTCAACATGATTATGAGCGCGCCATGCATATTGAATTCCGCCACCTGCGCACGATCAAGGCTATACACGACGCAGGCGGTCTGGCGCGCGCGGCAGAATTGCTGAACATGACGCAATCGGCGCTGTCGCATCAGGTCAAGGGGCTGGAGGATCAAGCCGGGGTCGAATTGTTCGTGCGCCGCTCGAAGCCGCTGAAACTGTCGGCGGCCGGGCTGAAGATGCTGCGCGCCGCAGAGGACATCTTGCCCCGTGTCACCGCGCTGGAAGATGAATTCGCAGGGCTGGTCAAAGGCAGTTCGGGGCGGCTACACATCGCCATCGAATGCCATGCCTGTTTCGACTGGCTGTTCCCGGTGCTGGAGCAGTTCCGCAAGGCTTGGCCCGATGTCGATGTCGATATCCGCCCCGGTCTGGCCTTCGACGCCCTGCCCGCTTTGCGCCGCGAGGAGGTCGATCTGGTGATCTCGTCGGACCCCGAAGATCTGGGCGGCGTGCAATTCCTGCCGCTCTTTGATTATGAACCCGTCTTCGTCGCTGCCGCCAACAGCCCCTTGGCCGCGAAAGACCATATCGAGGCCGAGGATTTCCGCGACCAGACGCTGATTACCTACCCGGTGGAGCGCGCGCGGCTGGACGTGTTCACCCAGCTTCTGACGCCCGCACGGGTGGAGCCGCGCGCGCTGCGCCCGGTGGAACTGACAGCGGTCATCCTGCTGCTGGTGGCCTCAGGGCGCGGCGTGTCGGTCCTGCCCGACTGGGTGCTGCGCGAGGTGCGGTATCATTCGGATTACATCACCAAGCGACTGACCGAGGGCGGGCTGACGCGTCGGCTTTATGCGGCGGTGCGGGAAGAAGATGCAGCGAAACCCTTCATGGCGCATGTGCTACGGCTGGCCCGGACGG
>CAYNWX010000097.1:0-9186 GCA_964401005.1 uncultured Natronohydrobacter sp. | reverse complement strand
CGGCTTTCTTTTCGGCCACCAATGCGCGCAACCGCTCGAATTCGGCGTCATCACCCTTGGCCTTGGCCGCGCCCACTTGCTTGGATGCGGCGTTCTGCGCCGCTTTCTCTGTTTCCGATTGCGCGATGGCGGCGCGGCGTTCCGCGTCTATCTGCAACACATCTGCCGCCATGGGTGCCAGACCGCGCCGGGCCAAACCTGCATCGAAGGCATTGGGATTGTCGCGGATGGCGCGGATATCGTGCATGGGAACTCTCTTGGCTTTGGGTCGATTCGGATCGCGCCCGTTATGCCGCAACGGGGCGGTGCGCGGAAGAGCGGGCTTATCTGTCATTGACCGCGCCCGTCGCGACCCGCTAAAAGCGCTTTGAATGACTGTCAGACAGGATTTGCCCCGGATGGATGGCAACACCCCCCCGCAGACAGAAAGCCGGCGCGCCCAAAGCGCTGGCCTGTTCGACGAACCCCTGTTCCACGATCCCGGTGCGCGCGACCTTAAACAGGTGGGCGTGATCGACGTTGGGTCGAACTCTGTGCGGTTGGTCGTGTTCGATGGTGCTGCACGCAGCCCGGCCTATTTCTTCAACGAGAAAGTGCTGTGCGGCCTTGGGCGCGGTTTTGTCGAAAGCGGCAGGCTTAGCCCGGAAGGGCGCGAGCGCGCCCGCGCCACGATCAAACGGTTCGCGCTTCTGGCGCAAGGTATGCGCATGTCGAACCTGACCATGGTCGCCACTGCAGCTATGCGCGAAGCCGAGGACGGCGACGAATTCCGCGCCCAGATTGAACATGATACTGGCCTGCGCATGCGCGTGATTGACGGGGCAGAGGAAGCGCGGCTGTCAGCCCAAGGCGTGCTGACGGGCTGGCCAGACGCAGAAGGGCTCGTCTGCGATATTGGCGGGTCCTCGATGGAATTGGCAACAATCGGCAACGGGCGTGTGCACAGCACCGTCACCTCTCCTTTGGGGCCATTCCGATTGCAGCAGATCAAGGGCGGCAAAAAGGGGCTGCACGACCATATCGGCAGCATTTTGAAAGACTTGCGCACCCAGATCGGCAAAAACCATGATGCGCTTTACCTTGTTGGCGGGTCATGGCGTGCGATTGCACGGCTGGATATGGAGCGCTGCAATTACCCGCTGAAAGTGCTGCATGAATACGAGATGACACCGAAATCCGTTCGCAAAACGCTGGAATGGATTGACGAGAACTCGATTGACGCGTTGCGCAGCACCACCGGCATTTCCACTGAACGCATGAGTCTTGTGCCGCTGGCCAGCCAGGTCTTGCGCCAATTGGTGCATATTTTCGGGCCGAAGAAGATCTACATCTCCAGCTATGGCATCCGAGAGGGCATTTTGTATGAACAAATGCCCCCCGCCCTGCGCGCCCGCGACCCGCTGATCGAAGCGTGCAGCTTCATGGAAAAATCCAGCGCGCGTATTCCGGGGTTCGGCGCACAG
Source organism: uncultured Natronohydrobacter sp. (assembly GCA_964401005.1). Lineage (GTDB taxonomy): Bacteria > Pseudomonadota > Alphaproteobacteria > Rhodobacterales > Rhodobacteraceae > Roseinatronobacter. Next base: position 7,723 of record CAYNWX010000097.1, on the reverse strand, counting down.
CTTTATGCTTTCCTGCGCCCCTTGTTTCGCTCGCGCCCCGCAGAGCGGCGGCGGCTGATCCGCGCGGCGTGCCTGTTGCATGACGTTAACTGGCGCGCCCATCCCGATTACCGCGCAGATGCCTGTTTCGACACCGCGACCCGCGCCAATCTGGGCGGGCTATCGCATTCCGGGCGCGTGTTCTTGGGTATTGCGCTGATGTATCGCTACAAATCTGGCGGTTTGCGCCCGCGCATCAAGGATATGGCGGGCATGCTGTCAGAAGCCGATCTGGAAGAGGCCAAGACCTTGGGTCGTGCACTGCGTTTCGGGGCCATGCTCACAATGGATCACCTGTCGCGCACTGCAGAGCTGCGCTATTTCCCAAAAAAGGCCGAGCTAGAACTGATCCTGTCGCGACAGATGGCGGGGCTTTACACCGAGGTGGCCGAGCAACGCTTTCGGTCCTTGGCCAACCAATTGCGAGCCACGCCCAAGGTGCGGGTGCTGCGTCAAAGCTCCAGCGGTTCGGGGGCACCGGGGGCCGCGTCCGACCCGGGCGCTGTTTCGGGCGGGTCCTCTGCGGGCTGACGACGTCGGATCAGGATATCGCCGTTCGGCAGCACTTCGGGCGGGTAATATTGCGTGGCGTCGCGCATCCGCTCCATCAACCGTTCCATCTCTGGCGTAAGCGCGTCTAATCCGCGTTCCAATTCGCGCAATTGCGGCTCTGCCTCTGTCATGAAATCGCGCAGCATGCGTTCCATGAAGGAAAACAACCCCTCAGTCGCGGGCGATTCATCCTGCGCATGGGCAGGCAGCGCAAGGCACAGGGCAAAGGCAAAGGGGGCGATAGCTTTCATGCGGCGAAAGATACCACGCCGGGCGTGTTGCGCTCAAGCGGCGCGTGTGGCCTGAATGTCTTCCCAAGCACGGTTGATGTCGCGCAGGCGGTTTTCGGCCAAGCGCACGGCTTCGGCAGGCACACCGCGCGCGGCCATCCGATCTGGGTGCGTGTCGCGCACGGCCGCCTTGTAAGCGCTCTTGATCTCTGCCAAGGGCGCATCCGGGGCTACGGCCAGAACCGCATAGGGGTCAGGTGCAACATCGCCCACAATTCGCGCGCGCAGGCAGTTGAAGCAGCGCTCATCCAGCCCGAAAATCTGGGCCACTTCGGTCAGGAAGGCTTCTTCGGCGGGGTGAAACGCCCCATCGGCAAAGGCCACTTCGAACAGCCCTTCCAACACATCGAGCAGCACCTTGTCACCTTGGGTGAACATATCGGCAATCTTGCGGGCATATTGGTCAAAGCCCGCCACATCCTGCCGCGCAAGGTTGAACACACGCGCGGCGTTCGCCTCTTCCTCTGGCGGGATCGTAAACACGCGTCGAAAGGCCGCCACCTCGCCGCGCGTGACCTGCCCGTCAGCCTTGGCCAGTTTCGCGCCAAGTGCGATCACCGCAATGGTAAAGCCGACGCTGCGTTCGGGCGGTGTGCGCAAGCGTTCGAACACCGCCGACAACGGCTCACCCTTGCGCAGGGCGGCAATGATTTCAGCGATTTGCGACCAGATCGACATGGGCGTTATCTTACGCGATCTGCGCCGCGGCGTCACAGGATTTTCTGCATCAGCACAAGGTCGTGGTATTGGCCGAATTTCCAGCCAACCTGCGGCATGGTGCCGACATGCACATAGCCAAGCCCCGCATGGAAGCGCACCGACCCGTCGTTAGACCCGGTGATCGCGGCAACCATGATATGATGCCCCGCCGCGCGCGCATGGTCTTCCAGCATGGTCATCAAGCGCGGCCCCAAGCCTTGTCCCCGCGCTTCTGGTGCAAGGTTGATCGAGTGTTCCATGCAACGCCCATAGCCAAGGCCCGCGCGAAACTGGGTATAAGTGGCAAAGCCCAGAAGCCTGCCTGATTCTTCGGCGACGAAAAACGCACCCGGCCCGGCTTGCCGTGTGGCAATCATCTGCACGATCTCTGACGGCTCGCGCGCGACGGGGTTAAAGGTCACGACTGTGTCGCGGATAATCGGGTTCCACAGCGCACATATCGCAGGCGCGTCTTGGGCAGTGGCGGGGCGAATATTGGCCATGGGGTGGCTCCGGGCAAAAGGCTGGCGCGGCTCTCTGCGCCATGGCCGGTCCGCCGTCAAGCCCCCAACAAAAGGCCCCGATCAAAGGCCCACATCAAAGCCCCCGTCACTGGAAGCGTCCGAGCCCTGCACAGATGCACAGGCCATGCGCAGGCATTTGGAATGGCCGCACCCCCTGCCCCGGCGCTATCTGATCCCGCAGCGAAAACACCGCGAAAGGAAAACAAAATGACCAATACGCAATTGCTTGTGGCCCGTATTCTTCTGGGGCTTTTGTTCGTGATGGCCGGGATCGGCAAACTTGGCGACGTGGCAGGCTTCGGCGGCTACATGGCCTCGGGCGGCATTCCTGCCTTCCTCGCATGGCCAGTCGTGCTGTTCGAGATCGTCTTCGGCCTTGCCCTGATTGCGGGCTTTCAAACCAAGATCGTCGCCTATGCCTTGGCTGCGTTCTGTGTGGCTTCGGGGTTCCTCTATCACTTCGATCTGGCCAACCAGATGCAGGTCACGCAACTGCTGAAGAACCTCGCACTGGCCGGTGGCTATGCCGCCATCGCCGCCGCTGGCGCGGGGGCTTGGTCGGTCGATGCAAAGCTGGGCCAAGGCAACTTGCGCACGGCCTGAGAGCAGGCACAGGCGTAAAACAAAACGGCAGGCCCATTGGCCTGCCGTTTTGCATGTCTGACATGGCGCGAAGGCTTAGCCGTGGCCACGCGCTTGGCGCACGAGGTCGAGGATTTTCTTCGCCGCTTCGGGGATATTCGTGCCGGGACCGAAAATGGCTTTCACCCCGGCATCGAACAGGAATTGGTAATCCTGCTGCGGGATCACACCGCCACAGATAACCAGAATATCCTCTGCACCCGCGTCTTTCAGGGCTTGAACAAGCTGCGGGGCAAGCGTTTTATGCCCAGCTGCCTGAGAGGAAATGCCAATGATATGCACGTCATTGTCGACCGCGTCCTGCGCGGCCTCTGCGGGCGTTTGGAACAATGGGCCGACATCGACATCGAAGCCAATATCGGCAAAGGCCGTGGCAATCACCTTGGCACCCCGATCATGCCCATCTTGGCCCATCTTGACCACCAGCATGCGCGGCCGGCGGCCTTCTTGTTCGGCAAAATGTTCGACATCGGCCTGAATGGCCGCGAACCCTTGGTCGCCCTCATAGGCCGCGCCATACACACCGGCGAGGGTTTTGACTTCGGCGCGGTGACGCCCGAACACTTTTTCCATGGCCATGCTGATTTCCCCCACAGAGGCCCGCGCGCGCGCGGCTTCAACCGCGGCTTCCAAGAGATTACCGCCTTCGGTGGCGCGGCGGGTCACTTCTTCCAAAGCCGCATCACAGACGGCTTTGTCACGGCTGGCGCGAATACGCTCCAACCGGGCAATCTGGCTGTCGCGCACTGCGGCATTGTCGATGTCGCGAATGTCGATCGGGTCTTCTTTATCTTTGCGGTATTTGTTGACGCCGACGATCACTTCGTCGCCCCGGTCGATATCGGCCTGACGGCGCGCGGCAGTTTCTTCAATCCGCAGCTTGGGCATACCGCTTGCCACGGCCTTGGTCATGCCGCCCAATTCCTCGACTTCTTCCATCAAAGCCCAAGCGGCCTCGGCCAGATCATGCGTCAGTTTTTCGATGTAATAGCTGCCCGCCAGCGGGTCGACGACCTTGGTGACGCCGGTTTCTTCTTGCAGCACAAGTTGCGTGTTGCGCGCAATGCGGGCGCTGAAATCGGTGGGCAGGGCGATAGCTTCGTCCAGCGCATTGGTGTGCAGCGATTGCGTGCCGCCCAAGACCGCCGACATCGCCTCATAGGCGGTACGGATAACGTTGTTATAAGGGTCTTGTTCCTGCAAGCTGACACCAGAGGTCTGGCAATGCGTGCGCAACATGCTGGATTTCGGGTCTTTCGGGTCGAATTCCTCCATCACCCGCGACCAGAGCAAGCGTGCGGCGCGAAGTTTCGCGATTTCCATGAAGAAATTCATGCCAATGGCAAAGAAGAACGACAGCCGGCCCGCAAACGCATCCACATCCATCCCGCGCGCGATGGCAGTGCGCACATATTCGCGCCCGTCAGCCAGCGTGAAGGCAAGTTCCTGAACCAAATTCGCACCCGCTTCCTGCATGTGATAGCCGGAAATAGAGATCGAATTGAACTTCGGCATCTCTGCCGAGGTATATTCGATAATATCCGCGATAATCCGCATCGACGGCTCTGGCGGGTAGATATAGGTGTTGCGCACCATGAACTCCTTCAGAATGTCATTCTGAATGGTGCCCGACAAAAGCTTACGGTCGACGCCCTGCTCTTCGCCTGTCACGATGAAATTCGCCAAGATCGGGATGACCGCGCCGTTCATCGTCATCGACACGGATACCTTGTCGAGCGGGATGCCATCGAACAGGATTTTCATATCCTCAACGCTGTCAATCGCCACGCCCGCCTTGCCCACATCGCCGACAACGCGCGGATGGTCGCTGTCATAGCCCCGATGCGTGGCCAGATCGAAGGCGACCGACACGCCCTGCTGCCCTGCCGCCAAGTTGCGGCGGTAAAAGGCGTTCGATTCCTCGGCCGTGGAAAAACCCGCATATTGCCGGATGGTCCAAGGACGGCCCGCATACATCGTGGCCTTTACCCCACGTGTATAGGGTGCAAAACCCGGCATGTTGCCCAGATGCGGCAGGCCTGCGATATCGTCCTCGGTGTAAAGCGGCTGCACCGGAATGCCTTCCAGCGTGTTCCATGTGAGGCTTTCCGCAGAGCGGCCCTTCATTTCCTTGCTGGCAAGTGTGGCCCAAGCGTTTTTCGCATCGCTCATGGCTGGTCCTTTCTGCGTGAACAGGCATGCGACTGCGCAAAAAGTGCGCACGCCATGGTGTTTTCAAGACAAAGACGCCTATATGTCAAACATGCAGGAGGCGTCATGAAACCGATCTTTACCCTTGTTTTCGCGGCTGTTTTTTCAGCAACCACGGGTGCGGCCCAAAGTATTGCGGCAGATGGCACACAAAGCACCGCGCAAACGGCGTCAGAGCCTTTGGCACAGGCCGCAGAGACGGCCCCTACGCCCGAAGACATGTTGTTGTTTCTGGATGCGCGCGAGATCGACGTGCGCGAATATGTCTGGAACCATCGGCTTATCGTGGTCATGGCCGACACGCCAGACAACCCGCAATTTAGCCGCCAACTGGATGAGTTGCGCGCCCGCGCGGATGAATTTGTGATCCGCGACGTGGTGGTGATTTTCGACGCCCATCCTGACGATGTCAGCCCCTTGCGGCAAGTGCTGCGCCCCAACGGCTTCATGACCGCGATCATAGACAAGGACGGAGAGCTCAAGGCGCGCCGCCCCTCTGTCCGGTCGGGGCGCGAATTGATGGCCGTGATCGACAAATTCCCGCTACGGCGACAAGAAATACTGGACCGCAACCCAGCCGGGCGCTGACCGGTGCTGGCCCTGTGGGGGCTGAAGTCGCCATACGGGTATTTTCGGCAAGATGAGATCATGAGTAATAGCCGATTTTCTCGGCCCTTTGCGAGATCAGCCACCAGCCGGGACCGAAAACACCCACGATCCAGATAACAAGCGCGGATTCGGGCGCAAGAAGCCCCGCCCAAGTGGCCAATGCGACGATGGCCCCCAGCCCGAAGACCAAGCCGCCCCCGTAGCTGAGATATTCCAGCCCCAGCCGAATACGGCTGATGAGCGGAAACAACCCATGAAACACGGCCATACCCCCCAGCGGCGGCAGCAATAGCAGCACGTAGTGCCCCTCGCGCAGCCCCGGTGCGATCCGGCCTAGAATGATATAGGCCAGCACAAGAGCTGCCACGAAGCACAGCATATAGGTCAGGAACAGGCGCAGCGGGCTGCGTTTCATCCCTCGAACTCCATGATGATCTCGTCCACTGCCAAGCTATCGCCCGCGGTCACATTGATCTTGGCGACCACGCCCTTGCGTTCGGCGCGCAGGATGTTTTCCATCTTCATGGCTTCGATCGTGGCCAGCGCCTGCCCTTCATAGACCTCTTGCCCTTCTTCCACGGCGATGGACACAACCATCCCCGGCATAGGGCAAAGCAGCAGTTTTGACGTGTCGGGCGGCAGTTTTTCTGGCATGAGCGCCGCAAGTTCGGCCTGACGCGGCGAGAAGACACGCACTTTCAGATCGGCCCCGCGCAGGCGCAGGCGGTAGCCACCGGGCTGGCGAGCAACTTTCATCACCAAAGGCGTGCCATTGACCATAAGCCGTGCCAGCGGTTGCCCCGGAAGCCAGCCAGAGGTGACGCGATAGTCGCTGCCATCCAGTGTAACCGTCGCACCTTCGCGGTCGGCCTGAATGCTGGATTTAAAGCTCTTTTCTCCGATCGTGACCACCCAATCGGTCCCGACAACACGCTCATGATTATCCATCCGGCCCGAGACCCGCGCGCGCCGAATTTCCGCCACGCGGTTCATGGCGCAGGCACAGGCAGCCACGCGGGTCAGCAGATCGTCGCCCAACGTCGCGCCCTCAAACCCGTCGGGATATTCTTCGGCAATGAAGGCCGTCGTGATGTCACCAGACGCAAAGCGCGGATGGTCCATGACCGCCGACAGGAATGGAAGGTTATGGCCAATGCCCTCGACCTCGAATTCATCCAGCGCCAGGCGCATTTCTTCAACCGCAGCTTCGCGCGTGGGCGCCCATGTGCACAGCTTGGCAATCATCGGGTCGTAATACATGCTGATCTCGCCGCCTTCATAAACGCCGGTATCGTTGCGCACCGCGCGGGTCGCTTCCGCGATTTCGGCGGGCGGGCGGTAACGCGTCAGGCGACCGATCGAGGGCAGGAAGTTGCGATACGGGTCTTCAGCGTAAAGGCGCGATTCCATGGCCCAGCCGTTGATCTTCAGGTCCGCTTGGGCGAAGGGCAGCTTTTCGCCCGCCGCCACGCGGATCATCTGTTCGACCAAATCGACCCCGGTGATAAGTTCCGTCACAGGGTGTTCCACCTGCAAGCGCGTGTTCATCTCGAGGAAGTAGAAATTCCGGGCGCCATCGACGATGAATTCCACCGTGCCGGCACTTGTATAACCCACAGCGGCTGCCAGCGCGCAGGCCTGCTCGCCCATCGCCTTGCGGGTGGCTTCGTCCAAGAACGGCGACGGTGCTTCCTCAATCACCTTCTGGTTCCGGCGCTGGATAGAGCATTCGCGCTCATGCAGATAAACCGTGTTGCCATGGCTATCGGCCAGCACCTGAATTTCGATATGGCGCGGTTGCGTTACGAATTTCTCGATGAAGATACGGTCATCGCCAAAGCTGGAAGCCGCCTCGTTCTTGGACGACTGGAAGCCTTCGCGCGCTTCCGCGTCATTCCACGCGATCCGCATCCCCTTGCCGCCGCCCCCGGCGCTGGCCTTGATCATCACCGGATAGCCGATCTCATTCGAGATTTTGACCGCTTCATCCGCGTCGGCAATCAGGCCCATATAGCCCGGAACCGTGCTGACACCCGCCTCCTGCGCCAGTTTCTTAGAGGTGATCTTGTCGCCCATCGCTTCAATCGCGCCGGCGGGCGGGCCAATAAAAGCCACTCCTTCCTTGGCCAAGGCTTCGGCGAATTTCATGTTCTCGGA
>CAYNWX010000096.1:0-9043 GCA_964401005.1 uncultured Natronohydrobacter sp. | reverse complement strand
CACGGCGAAATAGGCGGTGATCCAATTGATCTTGTAGGCCTCGACCGCCAGCGCCCAAGTATTGGGCCGGCCCTGCCACAGGATGTGTTCGTGTTCGGGGGGCCGCTCTGGCAGCCCTTTGACTGGTTCGAATGCGAAATCATCATGTGACATGGGCCGGTTCCTTATTTTTTGGGTCGTCAGTCAGGATCAGGCCGGAGTAGCCATGATCTTCTTCATTGCGTCAATTTGGCTGACGCGCTTGTCGGCGGTATACATGTAGCCACCCGCGACATAGGCAGAGACCTTCTCTTCCTCGAGCTTGGTGATCTGCGCGTCCGACGCGATGGTCGGGATGTCCTTGAAGCTTTCGCTGTCGAGCGCATTCACGATCACGCGGTCGGCTTTGATCTTGGCCATCGTCATGGGCACAAGGCGCTTGCCACCATCGTCCAGCGTGACTTCCAAATAGCGCACCAGCTGTTCCGGCACGTCGACCCACATGTCGCTGATTTTGCCCGGCGTTTTGCGGTCATGGCACATGACCATCAGGCCGCGCGGGTCACGCCCAGCAGATACGGCAAATTCACCGACCTTGGCCATGGGTTGGATCTTGGCATGGCCGTGGCCGTCCAGTTCCGGCTCGTCGCGGCGCGCGGCCCAAGCAGCCGGGCCAACGCCGTCTTTCAGCGGGTCGCCCGTGGGCGCAAAGGGAAAGCCGCCCGATTTCGCGGTCGGGGCCAGTGCCAGATCGCGGGTTTCACGCTCGACCGGGGGGGCAAGGTATTCGCCACGGCCATGCGGCAGCAGGAAGGTTTTTGCTTCGGGCACCGACAGGTTCGACCCGGCAGGGCTGCCATCGTCGTTTTCCAGCGGGTAGCCTTCGCGCATATTCTCGCGCTGGATGTAGTAGATCAGGCCCGCGAAAAACAGCCAGAAGCCATAGAGCGAGATCAACGCCAGATCGAAATTGCCAAAGAATATCCAGCCATATGGGGTATCCATGGGTAGTCCTCCGTTTCAGGTCAGGTCGGGAAATCGGCAAGGCCGATCCGTTGGTTGCGGGGTTCGGTGGAGAGTATCCGGGTCCGCACCAGCGGCCCGAGGATGATGAGGGTCAGGAACAGAAGCCCGACCTCTAGGTGGTAGACGACGGAATAGCCGATATCGGGGGTCATCAGGCCTGCGCCAAGATGGCCCGCATCGGCCAGCGTTTGCACGGTGTCGCGCAGACCGCCGCCAATGATCGTGGCCAGCCCTGCGGCTGTCGCCTGTGCCGCGCCCCAAGCACCTAGTGCCAGCCCACCGCCAACAACGCCCCGGCGGGGCATTTCCATGGCGGCGGTCAAGGTGGTGACGGCAAAGAGGCCCAAGCCCAGCCCGATGCCAAACGCGCCCGCGTAAAACAGCGGCGCAAATTGCAGCGGTCCGGCGAAGATGACGGCGGAAAAGGCGAAAATGCCGAACAATAGCCCCCGGCCCGCCAGCCGGAAGGGGTCAGCGTCTTGCGTCAGGCCTTTGGCGGCCCAAAGAAAGCCCAACAGCGCCCCAATCGCCCAAACGGCGGTCAGCGTGGTCGTGGCCGCAACCGACAGGCCCAGCACATCGCCGCCATAAGGTTCCAGCAGCACATCCTGCATGTTGAAGGCCAGCCCGCCCACGAAGACAACCGCCAGCAAGCGGCCTGCTTGGCCACCCTTGATGTAGTCGGCCCAAGCCTCGGCAAAAGACGGGCGAGGTGCCTCGCGCTCGGCGCGGGTCATCGGGCGGACCTGCTCTTGCTTCCAGAGCGCCAGAATGTTCAGCGCCAATGTGACCACGGCGCAGCCCTGAACCACGCGGATCAGCGTCAACTCGCTGAAATCGCGCAGCAAATAGCCCACGATCAGCGCCGAAATCGCCATGCCCGCAAGGTAGGTGACGTATAGCAAAGCCACCACACGGGGCCGGGTTTCATCCGTTGCGCGGTCTGCGGCCAAAGCCACGCCCGCAGTCTGGGTCATGTGCAAGCCAAGGCCCGTCATCAGAAACGCCAGTGCCGCCAGAACCTCGCCCGCGAAGGGCACGTCATAGACATTGTCGCCGTTAAGCACGATCAGAGCGAAGGGCATGACCGCCAAGCCACCGAATTGCCACAGCGAGCCGAACCACAGATAGGGGATGCGCTTCCAACCAATCGCCGAGCGGTGGTTGTCCGACCGAAACCCCAGAAATGCCCGGAAGGGTGCGATCAACACCGGCAGCGCAATCATCACCGCGACAAGGCTGGCCGCAAGCGACAATTCCACGATCATGACCCGGTTCAGCGTGCCCAACAGCAATACCGTCGCCATCCCGACCGAGACCTGAAACAGGCTCATCCGCCAGATCTGGCGCAGGGTCAGGCCCTCGCTGGCCGCATCCGCGAAGGGCAGCCAATTGGCGCTTAGGCCTTTGATCGTGCTTTTGCCGATGATCATGGCTGCACCTTTAGACATTCGGAAATGTAGAACCCACGCGACACGCGGCCCACGCGGCCAAGGCCTGCAACCTGCATCTGCCGCCAATCCTGCGGGATCATTGTGGGTGAGCGGTCCGAGCGCGGAAAAATCTTGCCTGCGTTCCACATGGCCATCAGCAGCGGGGTGCGCGGGGCCACGGTGAATACCACTTGGCCGGCCCGCGCAGATAAGCTGTCGAGCGCCGCTTCCAAATCGGGGCGCGTGTAGTAGATCAGGCTGTCCATCGCGATCACATGATCGAACTGTCCTAGCTCAGCTGCTAGCATATCGCCTGCGCGAAACTCGACGCGCCCGGCCAGCTCTTCGGGCAGGCGGGATGCGGCAATCTCGACCAGCTTGGGTGAAATATCAATCGCCACCACATCCGCGCCGCGCGCGGCCAGCTCTGCACTCGCCGCGCCAGTACCACAGCCCGCATCGAGCACGCGCGCGCCGCGCAAATCATCCGGCAATTGCCCCAGCATCAGCGCGCGCATCGTGTCGCGGCCTTCGCGCACGGTCTGGCGAATGCGGCTGACCGGAGCGTCCGAGGTCAGACGCTCCCACACGCGCGTGGCCGTGCCATCGAAATAGCTGGCAACGCGGTGCCGCGTGGCGTCATAACTCGCGCTGGAGGAGGCGGTGTCGCGCATCAATCAAACCCCAGAAGCTCAAAGATCTCGCGGTCGGGCAGGGATTGCGGATTGAACTCTTCCTTGGTGCCCGTCAGCAGCGTGTTGGCCAGCCGCAGATATTCGGCCCGGCAGGCAAGGATGTCTTCATCCGCGTCCATCTCGAACAGGGTCTTTTTCTTCAGGCGTGAGCGGCGGATCGCATCCACATCAGGCATGTGGCCCAGGCGGTTGAAGCCCACCACGTCGCAGAAGCGGTCAATCTCATCCGTCGCTTTCGAGCGGTTGGCAATGCAGCCCGCCAGCCGTACCTTGTAATTCGCGCTCTTGGCCTGCACGGCGGCAATGATCCGGTTCATTGCATAGATGCTGTCGAAATCATTGGCGGTCACGATCACGGCCTTGTCGGCATGCTGCAAGGGCGCGGCAAAACCGCCGCAAACCACATCGCCCAGCACGTCGAAAATGACCACATCGGTGTCGTCCAGCAGATGGTGCTGTTTCAGCAGCTTCACTGTCTGGCCTACGACATAACCGCCGCAACCTGTGCCCGCAGGCGGGCCGCCTGCTTCCACGCACATCACGCCGCCCCAGCCTTCGGTCACGAAATCTTCGGGGCGCAGTTCTTCGGGGTGGAAATCCACCTCTTTCAAAATGTCGATCACGGTCGGTTGCAGCTTGCCCGTCAGCGTGAAGGTGCTGTCATGCTTTGGGTCACATCCAATCTGCAACACGCGCTTGCCCATGCTGGCAAAAGCCGCCGACAGGTTCGATGATGTGGTCGATTTCCCGATCCCGCCCTTGCCATAGATGGAAAACACCGTGGCACCTTCGATCTTTTGGGTCGGGTCCAGATGCACCTGCACCGAGCCTTCGCCGTCCTGCCCATTCAGGCGCGGAATTTCATCTCTTGGGCTCATGGTGTGTTTCCCTTCATCCTTGCAAAAATATTCCGGGGGTGCGGGGGCTGGCCCCCGCCTGTCGGGATGGGCGATTGTGTGGCGAGCTTGCTCATTCGGCGGCAATCCCTTCCACGCGGTCTTCGATCTCGTCTGCGGCATCTTGCAACGCGGCGAGCGTTGCGGCGTCGGGTTGCCAATAGTTGCGCTCTGAAGCTTCGATCAGCCGTCCGGCCATGCGGGCGCTGGCTTGCGGGTTCAAGTCTGCCAGCCGCTTGCGCATCGCCTCGTCCAGCACGAAGGTTTCCGACAGGCGCTGATAGACCCAAGGCTCTACCGTGCCGGTCGTGGCCGACCAGCCCAGCGTGTTCGTGACCTGCGCTTCCAACTGGCGCACGCCTTCGGCCTTGTGCTCCAGCAGCGCCTCGTAAAACTTGGGGTTCAGTGCGCGCGAGCGGGTTTCCAGCGCGATCTGGTCGCGCAAAGTGCGCACCTGGCCCGCGCCGCGCGTCTGATCGCCAATATAGACCGGCGTATCCAGCCCGCCGCGGGCGCGTTTCACGGCGCGCGCAATGCCGCCCAGCGTGTCGAAATAATGGTCGACCGTGGTCACGCCCAATTCGACCGATTCAAGGTTCTGATAGGCGCAATCCACGCGGGCGAGGGTGGCTTTCAGCAATTCGGGCTGCGCCATGGGCTTGCCGTTCACGCCATACGCAAAGCCCTTGCGGGTCTGGTAGGCATCGGCCAATTCGTCCTCGTCGCCAAAGGCGGAAGAATCCACCAGCGCATTCACGTTCGACCCGTAAGCCCCTTCGGCATTGGAAAACACGCGCAACGCGGCCTCTTCCAGTGGCACGCCCAATTCCTGCGCTGTGGCCATGGCATGCGCGCGGATGAAGTTTTGCGACGCGGGTTCCTCGGCCAGCGCCGCTTTCAGCGCGGCTTCGGCCAGCAAGCGGGTTTGCAGCGGCAACAGGTCGCGGAAAATGCCCGAGAGCGTCATCACCACGTCAATGCGGGGACGGCCAAGTTCCGTGAGCGGGATCAGGTCCGCGCCCGACAGGCGACCGTAAGCATCAAAGCGCGGGGTGGCACCGATCAGGGCAAGCGCCTGCGCAATCGGCCCGCCATCGGATTTGATATTGTCCGACCCCCAAAGCACCATCGCCACCGAGCGCGGCAGGGTCGGGTGCGCATCGAGCAGCTTTTGCGCCTGCACTTTTCCCTCGCGCAGGGCGAAAGTGGTGGGCATGCGGAACGGATCGAACGCATGAATGTTGCGCCCGGTCGGCACGATCTGCGGCGACCGGATCAGGTCGCCGCCGGGCACGGGAGCGATGAATTCGGCACTCAGCGCGCGCATGATCCCGTCCAATTCGGGATCGCCTTGCAGGGCCAGATCCATGCGCGCGCGGGTGGAGTCGTCGCAATCGACTTGGGCCAGCAAATGCGCGCGGGCGGCTGCATCCATCTTGCGGCCCACGATGTGCAGGCCCTCTGGGATCAGCGCGTCTTCCAGTTCCAGCAGCTTCAGCCACAGCGTTTCTGGCGCGCCGGTCAGGTCCAGCGCTTTCGCTTGATCCGCGATCAGGGCTTCCAGATCGGCGCGGGTTTCCGCATCGTCTTGCACGCCGCGCCAGCGTTGCAGGCTGTCTTTCAGCTCTTGCAGGCCCTTATAGAGGCCCGCATGCGCGACCGGCGGCGTCAGATGGGTGATCGTCACAGCACCGGAGCGGCGCTTGGCAAGCGACGCTTCCGAGGGGTTATTCGCGGCATAAAGATAGACATTCGGCATTTCGCCGATTAGCCGGTCGGGCCAGTCGCGCGCGCCCATGCCAGCTTGCTTGCCGGGCATGAATTCCAACGCGCCATGCATTCCGAAATGCAGGACGACATCGGCTTTATACGTGTTGCGCAGCCACAAATAGAACTGGGTAAACGCATGGGTCGGCGCAAAACCGCGCTCGAACAGCAGGCGCATCGGGTCGCCCTCGTAGCCGAACGTGGGCTGGACGCCCACGAAGACATTGCCGAATTGGTGGCCAAGGATGAACACGCCGCGCCCGTCGGATTGAATGCGACCGGGGGCGGGACCCCACACCTCTTCAATCGCTTTCAGCGGCGGGCAGTTGCGCACCATTTCGTCGGCGGTCACATGGGCCGCGACATTGGCCTCTTGCCCGTATTGCGCGGCATTGCCTTTCAGGACCATCTCGCGCAGGGCGTCGACATTTTCAGGCACATCAAGGACATAGCCCTCTGCCTTCATGCGGGTCAGAGTGTTGAAGAGGCTTTCAAACACACTCAGATACGCCGCCGTGCCGACCGCGCCCGCATTGGGCGGAAAGCCAAACAGGACGATCCCGACTTTCTTCTCGGCATTCTGCTTGCGGCGCAATTGCACCATGCGCAGGGTCTTTTCGGCCAGCGAGATGATGCGCTCGTGGCACGGCGCCATCTCGCGCGAGCCTGTCGTGACGTGGCACCCCATATGGCAGCCGGTGCAGGTGTCTGCCCCGTGACGGCCCGCGAACACCGTGGGGTTGGTTGCGCCGTCGATTTCGGGCAACGCGATCAGCATCGTGGTTTCCACCGGCCCGAGGCCCGTGCCGGACCCGCCCCATTGGCCAAGCGTCTGAAATTCCAGCGGATGCGCGACCATGTAGGGCACGTTCAGATCGGTCAGTATTTCGACCGCCGCTGGGCTGTCATTATAGGCCGGGCCACCGACAAGGCTGAACCCGGTCAGCGACAGTAGCGTGTCGACCTGGCCCTTGTGATATTCCTCTATCGCTGGGCGACCATCCAAGCCCCCGGCAAAGGCGGCGCGCACAGTCAGGCCCTTGGCCTCCAGCGCACGGATGACGGCGTCATAATGCGCGGTGTCATTGGCCAGAACGTAAGACCGCATCAGCAACACGCCAACCGTGCCGACGCTATTTGCGGGGCGTGGCAGGTCATCGGGGTTGGTGGTGATGCGTTCTGGAAGATCGGGGTGGTAAAGGCCTACTTCGGGATAGTCGATGGGGGCGGCGGCCTTGACCTGCGCCCAATCCTTGCGACCGGAATAGCGCCCGATCAGGAAGCGCATCATGGATTCGATATTGTCGTCCGATCCGCCCAGCCAATATTGCATCGACAAGAACCACGCGCGCAGATCCTGCGCCTTGCCCGGAACGTAGCGCAGAATTTTGGGCAGGCGGCGCAGCATGCTCATCTGTTTCGCGCCAGAGGCGGGCTTGGATTTGTCACCGCCGCCGCGCAGTTTTTTCATGATCTTGGCAATGCCCGTGGCGGGCTTGGACATGTCCAGATCGCCCATCTTGGTCAATTTCACGATCTGCGGGTCGGAAATCACGCCGATGAACGCATCACACCGTTCGCGCGCGGCCTGCATTTCGGGCAGGCAGGCGAGGACATGTTCCTCGATGAACAGAAGGTTCGCCACAACAATATCGGCCGCGTCGATGGCGGCTTTGGCGCGCGCCAAAGCCTCAGGGTTCTCGGCAAATTCGGCTGCGGCATGGATCGACACGTCCAGCCCCGGAAAATCTGCGGCCAGACGCGGCAGGACCCGCTCTGCCGGGCCAGCCGCATGCGCGTCGAGCGTGACGACGACGAAGCGGTAGGGCTTGGGCTGGATGTGCTGACTATCGAGCATAATGGGCTTTTGCCTCATAGAGGGTGTCGACCGAAATCTCGTGCAGGCCCTTTTCGGTGGCGTAGCTTTCGGTATTGCGCCGCGCTTTGCCGCGCACAAAGAAGGGGATCTTTTTCAACTCGCGCTCGGCGCAAGACAGCCAGACGACGTTTTCATGGGCTGCTGCGACCTGTGCAGGGGGGGCGTCCGCAGGGGGAATCGAGCCCCCGTCGGACGCGGCCGCAGGCGCGGCGGGCGCGCTTGCCTCTGCTCGCGGGGCGTGGCCGCCATGGTGGGAGGGGCCGGCTTCGTCGTGGAACTCGAAATCCTCGCGGAACATGTGCAAAAGGTGCTCTTCCAGCCCCATCACCAGCGGGTGCACCCATGTATCGAACAGCACATTCGCGCCTTCGAACCCCATCTGGGGCGAATAACGCGCCGGGAAATCCTGCACATGGACGGGGGCCGAGATGACTGCGCAGGGAATGCCCAGACGCTTGCCGATATGGCGCTCCATCTGTGTGCCGAGGATCATCTCGGGGGCGGCTTGTTCAATCGCAGCTTCGACATCAAGGTAATCGTCGGTGATCAGCGCCTCGAGGCCGAATTCTTTCGCCAAGGCGCGCAGGGGTCGGGCCTGTTCGCGGTTGTAGCAACCCATGCCGCAAACCTCGAAGCCCATCTCGTCGCGGGCCACTTTGGCGGCGGCCATGACATGCGTGCCATCGCCAAACAGGAACACGCGCTTGCCGGTGAGGTAAGTGCTGTCGACCGACGCGGCCCACCAAGGCTGACGCAGGCGGCTATCGTCCACCGGAAGGGTGGCGCCGGAGAGCGCGCGCACCTCATCGATAAAAGCGCGGGTGGCGTTCGCCCCGATGGGAATGGTCTTGGTAAAGGGTTGCCCATGTTCTTTTTCCAGCCAGCGCGCGGCGGATTCGGCGGTTTCCGGGTAAAGCAGCACGTTGAAATGCGCGGCCCCCATGCGCTTGATGTCGGACGGGCTGGCGCCCATGGGCGCGGCCACGTTCACTTCGATCCCCATTTCGGACAGAAGGCCGGTGATCTCGGCCACGTCATCGCGGTGGCGAAAGCCCAAGGCGGTGGGTCCAAGGATGTTGCAGGTCACGCGCTCTGTGCGGGCAATGGGCCCGGCCAAAGAGCGGCAGATCTGCAAGAACGCTTCATCGCAACCGAAATTTTCCTTGCGCTGGTAGCTGGGCAGTTCCAGCGCAATCGCTGGAACGGGCAGCCCCATGGTTTCGGCCAGACCGCCGGGATCGTCTTGGATCAGTTCGGCGGTGCAAGAAGCCGCCACGATCAACGCTTCGGGCTGGAAGCGGTCATAGGCATCCTGACAGGCGGATTTGAACAGACCCGCCGTATCGGCCCCCAGATCGCGCGCCTGAA
>CAYNWX010000095.1:0-1873 GCA_964401005.1 uncultured Natronohydrobacter sp. | reverse complement strand
CCGGCGGGCGCGCGGCCCAGTCGGCCTGCGCATCTGCCGCCGCCGCCAAAGCCTGTTCGACAATCGCGGGCGTGGCCGAATGCAGTTTGGCAATCACCTCGCCCGTGGCGGGGTAGTGGCTGTTAAAGACCTTGCCGGTTGCGTCCTCTACATTCGCGCCGCCGATGAAATGGCTGGCTTTGGGCTGTGCTCTCATGGTGTTCCCCCGTTTATGGCAGCGTCCAGCCAGCCTTGCACCTGCGCGCAGATGCGGGCGCTGTCCGGCTCTCCGTTGCCAAGAGCTTCATGCAGATAAGCCCCGTCGATCATCGCGGCTGCACCATCAGCCAAGTCACCAGCCCGCGCGCCAACCAAGGGGCGCAAAGCATGGCGCAGGTTCGACCGCAGCCGCGCTTGATAGATACGCAACAGCCGCGCTGCATCGTCTTGCCGCTGCGCCAGAACGTAGAAGTTCAGCCAAGCCGCGACGACCTCGCGCCGGAAATTGCTGCCAGTGAAGGAGACCCGCACCAAGGCCCGAAGCCGGTCGCGCGGCGTGTCGCTGGCGATCAGCGCACCGCGAATTTCGGCGCCATAGACTGACAGCACATGGCGCATGGCGGCCAGAAACATTGCCTCTTTCGAACCGAAATAATGATGCGCCAGCGCCGCCGACATTCCCGCGCGCTTGGCGATCCGGCTGACGGTCACGTCCAAAGACCCCGCTTGCCCGATCTCGACAATAGCGGCTTTGATAAGCGCGTCGCGCCTGATAGGTTCCATTCCAACCTTCGGCATGGCAGCTTTGCCCCTTATGCGACATTTTGGTTGCAGGTTTGCTAGCCGATTGTTTATTGATTGGTCAATCAATAAAAACGCAACATGGGAGAAACATCAATGACCCTTCGCCTGACGACCCTTGCCGCCGCTTTGGCCGCTGGCCCGGCCTTTGCCGATTGCACCTCTGTTACCTTTTCCGATGTGGGCTGGACCGACATCACCGCCACCACCGCCGTGGCGACCACAATTCTTGACGCACTTGGATATGACACCAACACGCTGGTTCTGTCGGTGCCCGTGACCTACACGTCGATGGCGAATGGCGATGTCGATGTGTTCCTTGGCAACTGGATGCCGACGATGGAAGCGGACATCGCGCCCTACCGCGAAGCCGGCACGGTCGAGACCGTGCGCCGCAACCTTGCCGGCGCGAAATACACGCTGGCCACCAATGCGGCGGGCGCGGCGCTTGGCATTACCGATTTCGCCAGCATCGCTGCGCAATCCGAGGCGTTGGAGGGCAAGATCTACGGCATCGAGCCGGGCAATGACGGCAACCGCCTGATCCTAGACATGATTGCGGCCGATGCGTTTGGCCTATCAGGCTTTGAGGTGGTTGAAAGCTCGGAGCAAGGAATGCTGAGCCAAGTCGCCCGTGCCGACCGTCGCGATGAGCCGGTTGTGTTCCTTGGCTGGGAGCCGCACCCGATGAACGCGGCCTATGAGATGACCTATCTGGCCGGTGGCGATGATTGGTTCGGCCCCGATTTCGGTGGTGCTGAGGTGTATACCAACACCCGCGCCGGCTTTGCTTCCGAGTGCCCGAATATTGGCGCGTTCCTGAACAATCTGGAATTCACGCTGGCCATGGAAAACGAGATCATGGGCGCGATCCTGAATGACGGCACGGCACCCGAAGCCGCAGCAAGCGCGTGGCTGTCGGCCAATATGGACGCGCTCGGCCCATGGCTTGAGGGCGTGACAACTATGGATGGCGGCGATGCGATGGCGGCTGTGACCGCTGCGCTCGGCGGCTGATAAAAGCGGGGGGAGGGGGCGGGGCCGGCCCCGGGGGGCGCGCGCGCGGTGGCTGGTGGGGGGGGTGCGCCGCCTC
>CAYNWX010000094.1:0-10735 GCA_964401005.1 uncultured Natronohydrobacter sp. | reverse complement strand
CCTGCCGCTGCAAGAAGGGAAAAGTGGCAGGATTTTCCTCCGCCCGCAGCGGGATGATCCCGCCGCTACCGTGGCCTAATTTTGCACCGCCGTTTCCAGCGTGACCGCGCTGGAAAGTGACGCGGTATGAAGCTGGGCCGACGCCTGACCAAGCTGGGAGCCCAGCGCCAAGGCGAAGAAATGCGCCCGCGTGTCATTATTCATGATATGGTGTGGCGAACGGATGATGGCGACCTGCAAAGCGTCGCGGCATTTGCGAAGGTGCTGACCGCAACGGGTTGGCAAACTGTCACGCGCGCCGATGGCGAACCCGAGTTGGCATTTCACGCGAGGGCCGATGCGATGGCGGTGCAGGGGGTGGCTTAGGCTTTGCAGGCGTTGGGCTGGAACCGGAGGCTTTAGCCATTTTCTTGCGCGGGCATTTCAAAAGGTAAAAGTCCAAGCCCGTCTAAGCGTTTTCAGGATGTGGGGCTTTATGTTGGGTAAATAATAAAAACCCAAATTTATCCAATAAAATCAATTGTAGATGGCGGACAGTGAGGGATTCGAACCCTCGAGACGGTTCCCCGCCTACACACTTTCCAGGCGTGCGCCTTCGACCACTCGGCCAACTGTCCAACGCGTGCCTCTTAGCGCGGGTTCGATAGGGGTTGCAAGTCCAGTTTTGAGGGAGGTCAGGGCAAGGCCGCGTGGCGGTTCACGTCTTTGTAGAGCAAATAGCGGAACGGCAGTGGACCGCCTGCATAGCAAGCTTGGGGACAGAAAGCCCTCAGCCACATAAAATCTCCGGCTTCGACCTCGACCCATTGCTGGTTCAGATGGTAGACGCCCTTGCCTTGCAGAATGTAAAGCCCGTGCTCCATGACATGGGTTTCGTCAAACGGAATCACCGCGCCGGGTTGCAGGGTGACGATGGTGACATGCATGTCGTGGCGCAAATCTGCCGGGTCCATGAACCGCGTGGTGGCCCAGGCGCCATTCGTTTCGGGCATTTCGGACGGGGCGATGTCTTGGTCCTGCGCGAAAAAGGCATCGGGGGCGGGCAGGCCATCGACCGCGATGTAGCGTTTGCGGATCCAGTGGAAGACCGCGCCATCGGGGGCTGTGACGGTCCAAGCGGCCCCGGCGGGAAGATAGCCAAATCCGCCCTCGTTCAGCGAATGGCTGGCCCCATCGAGCGCGATCTCGAGCTTGCCCTCGACCACAAAAATCGCGCCTTCGGCATTTGGGTCCGTCTCTGGCCGGGTGCTGCCGCCGCCTGTGCCCAGTTCGACAATATATTGCGAGAATGTTTCGGCAAAGCCGCTCAGCGGGCGCGCCAGAACCCAGAAGCGCGCCTTGTTCCAGAAGGGCAGGGCGCTGGTCACGATGTCGGACAGCACCCCGCGCGGGATGACCGCGAAAGCTTCGGTGAACATAGCGCGGTCGGTCACAAGCTGCGATTGCGGTGGCAGGCCGCCCTTGGGCACGAAATAGCGGGCGGGGGCATTGGGCTGGGTCATGGGCGGGCCTTTGGTCTGTGGCTCGACCATCTTAGCCGCGCCCCGTCCCGCCGACTAGCGCGGAAAGCCGACAGGTGCTTTCGGCATTTCCGGGCAATCAGCCAGCCGGACGCAGCCGGATCAGCTTGCCATCCTCGCCATCGGTCAGGACATAGATGAAGCCATCCTCTGGCCCAACTGCCACATCGCGGATGCGCCAGTTCTCGCCCTCTAGCAGCCGCGCGACCGGGGTGATCCGGCCGTTATCTTCTGCAAATAGCGCCAGATAGCGGTGTAGCAGGTTGCCGACCAGCAGATGACCCTCCCATTCGGGAAAGGCATCACCGTTGTAAAACACCATGCCAGAAGGCGGGTTGTGATTGTCGCGCCCGGCGGGCCAGTGAAACACCGGCGCGACAAAACCGTCGCCGGGGCTATGGGGCGGGGCGAATTGATCGCCGCCGCGATAGGTCACGCCGTGCGAGGCCAAGGGCCAGCCGTAGTTGTCGCCGCGCTGCACGATATTCACCTCGTCGCCGCCTGCTTCGCCATGCTCGGCGACCCAAAGTTCATCGGTATCAGGGTGGATCGTCATTCCCTGAATGTTGCGATGGCCATAGGACCAGATCGCCCCTGCCGCGCCTGCCTGCCCGACAAAGGGGTTATCGGCGGGGATGTCGCCGTCCAACGTCAGGCGGATGACCGAGCCATTCTCGCTGCTCAAGTCTTGCGCGATGTGATCGTGGCCGAAATTCTTGAAGCCCCGGTCGCCGAAGCCCGCGAAGACATACCCGTCCGAAAATGCGATCCGCGACCCAAAATGCGCGCCGCTGTCAATGCCGGGGTGGACCGCGTGCAGCACGTCCAGATCACGCAGCGCCATCCCGTCCAGCCGGGCGCGGCCAAGATGCGTGGTCGTGCCGCCCTCTGCCGCGCCCGTCCATGTCATGTATAGCCACCCGCTTTGGGCGAAATCGGGCGCGGCGGCAATGTCCAGAAGCCCGCCTTGGCCGCCAAAGACCACATCGGGCGCGCCTGTCAGTTCAACCAGCCCATCGGGGTGCCACAGCAGCACATCACCACCGCGCAAGGTCAGCGCGATGCGGTCGGTGCCGGGCAGGAAATCCATCCCCCAAGGACGGTTCAGATTCTCTTGCAGAACCTCTATCTGGTAATCTTGCGCAAGGACGGGGCTGGCCAAGGCTAGGGTGGCAGCGGCCAGAGCGGGGAACACGTGGCGGTGCATGGCATCTCCTTTCGTTTTCCAAGACAAAGGCGCGGCTGCGTGAAATTCAAATCACGATCACGCGGGATGGGCCGTTTTGCTTGACTCTGCGCGCTCACCGGCCTATCGCGCTGACCAACACCCGGAAGCAACAGCCTTCCGGTCCTATGCTTATGCAAGGATCGCCATCCACCAGCGCGTTGCGCCCGTGGGTGCAAAACTGGTTTGAATGGCCCTTTATGGGCGGGAGTGATGCGCATGTTCGAGAACCTGTCAGAACGGCTGTCCGGCGTCTTTGACCGGCTGACGAAACAGGGTGCGCTGTCCGAAGATGATGTCCGCGCGGCGTTGCGCGAAGTGCGCGTTGCGCTGTTGGAAGCGGATGTGTCGTTGCCCGTGACGCGCGATTTCGTCAAGCGGGTGCAGAAGAAGGCGACGGGTGCCAGCGTTACCAAGTCGATCACGCCGGGCCAGCAGGTTGTCAAGATCGTGCATGACGAGCTGATCGCCATGCTGGAAGGCGACGAGGCCGCCGAGGCGCTGAAAATCGACAACCCGCCCGCGCCGGTGCTGATGGTGGGTTTGCAGGGGTCGGGTAAAACCACGACCACCGCGAAGCTGGCCCGCCGCCTAAAAGACCGTGAAGGCAAGCGCGTGCTGATGGCTTCGCTCGACACCAACCGCCCGGCCGCGATGGAACAATTGGCCATCCTTGGCACCCAGATCGGGGTCGACACGCTGCCCATCGTCAAAGGCCAGTCGGCGGTCGAAATTGCCAAGCGCGCCAAGCAACAGGCGACCTTGGGCGGCTATGACGTGTATCTGCTGGATACGGCGGGCCGCCTGCACATTGACGAAGTGCTGATGGACGAAGTGCTGGCTGTGCGCAACGCGGTTTCCCCGCGCGAAACGCTGCTGGTGGTCGATGGCCTGACTGGGCAAGACGCGGTGAACGTGGCCGCCGAATTTGACGGGAAGGTCGGCGTGACCGGCGTGGTTCTGACCCGGATGGATGGCGACGGTCGCGGGGGCGCGGCTTTGTCCATGCGCGCCGTGACCGGCAAACCCATTCGCTTCGTGGGTCTGGGCGAAAAGACCGACGCGCTGGAAGTGTTTGACCCCAAGCGCGTGGCCGGCCGCATCTTGGGCATGGGCGATATTGTCGCGCTGGTGGAAAAGGCGCAGGAAGTGCTGGAGGTCGAACAGGCCGAGCGCATGATGAAGCGCTTCCAGAAAGGTCTGTTCAACATGAACGACCTGAAGATGCAGCTGGACCAGATGTTGAAAATGGGCGGTATGCAGGGCGTGATGGGCATGATGCCGGGCATGGGCAAGATGCAGAAACAGGTCGAGGCAGCTGGCTTCGATGACACGATGCTGAAACGCCAGATCGCGCTGATCAATTCCATGACGAAGAAGGAACGCGCCAACCCTGCCTTGTTGCAGGCCAGCCGCAAGAAACGCATTGCTGCCGGTGCGGGGCTGGATGTGGCCGAGCTGAATCGGTTGCTGAAACAACACCGCCAGATGGCCGACATGATGAAAACCATGGGCAAGAAAGGCATGCTGAAGCAAGCCATGTCCGGCATGTTCGGCAAGGGCAAAGGCGCTGAAGCCATGCCCGACCCCGGCCAGCTTGATCCGAAACTGGTGCAAATGGCAGAGCGCCAGATGATGGGTGGTGGCAGCCTGCCCGGTGGCCTGTCGGGCATGTTCAAGAAGAAATGATGCCAATGCCGCGCCCCTGCACCATAGCCCCTACCGGACCGCACGCCTTGGTCGCGCAGTCGGTTGCTGGCTGCGTTCCGGTGTTGACGGGTGCGCGGGTCCGCTTGCGCGCGCCTGTTCTAGCGGATTTCGGTGCCTATGCGCGGATCATGACGGCGGATCAGGGCTTTATGGGCGGGCCTTTCACAGAGGCCGATGCCTGGGCGGATTTCTGCAATTACACCGCGGGCTGGATGCTGCGGGGGCACGGTCTTTGGACATTGGAAACTTGTGACGCCACCCTTTTGGGGTTTGTCAGCCTTGGGTTCGAATGGGCCGATGAAGAGCCGGAATTGGGCTGGATGTTGCTGCCAGAACATTGCGGGCGCGGATATGCGACCGAAGCCGCGGTTATGGCGCGCGACTGGGGGCTGTCAAAGGTCGACAGTCTTGTCAGTTACGCCGACCCGGAAAACCATACGTCCCATGCTGTGGCGCAGCGCCTTGGCGCGGTCCGTGACCATGCCGAGGAAGCACGGATTGCCCAGTGGGACGCTGAGCCGCCCTATGTCTGGCGTCACAAGGGGCAGGGGCGATGACAGTTTGTCTGAACAATGCTCCGGTGCTTGACACCCCGCGCCTTGTGCTGCGCGCGCCTCAAGCGGATGATCTGTCCGCATTCGTGGCCTTTGCCACCAGCGCGCGCACCCGGTTCGTGGGCGGCCCGAAAACCGTTGGGCAAGCGGTCGAGAAATTCGCGGGTATGATCGGGCAATGGGTGCTGCGCGGTTATGGGCG
This sequence comes from uncultured Natronohydrobacter sp., assembly GCA_964401005.1. GTDB lineage: Bacteria > Pseudomonadota > Alphaproteobacteria > Rhodobacterales > Rhodobacteraceae > Roseinatronobacter. The sequence continues at coordinate 5,524 of CAYNWX010000094.1, read as the reverse complement.
CTTCACGATCACCCGGCGCGATACGGGCGCACCTATTGGCCATGTCGGACCGTTGATGCTGGCCGAGGCTGAGATGCCCGAATTCACGTGGTCGCTCTGGGATGCCGATGCCGAGGGACAGGGCTTCGCGATGGAGGCTGCGCAGGCGATGACCGCGTGGGCCTTTGGCCCATTGGGGCTGACGCAGGCCAGCACGATCATTCATGCAGACAACATCGCGTCGCAGCGTATTGCAGCAAATTTGGGTGGTGTGGTGCGGCCCGAATGGCCCGCGCATTTTGGCTCTGAATTCACCTCCTATCACTTCACCAAGGATGCCGCCGCATGAGTGATGACAGCACCCGCGCCGCAGAATTATTGGCCGATCACCGCGACAGCATTGACCGGCTGGACGCGATCCTCGTCTACACGCTGGGCGAGCGGTTCAAGCATACACAGGCCGTGGGCCGCCTGAAGGCGCGGCATGATCTTCCCCCGTCCGACCCTGCGCGCGAAGAGCGCCAGATCGAACGGCTGGAATGGTTGGCGAAGGAAGCCGACCTCGACCCGGAATTCGCCAAGAAATTCCTGAATTTCATCATCTCGGAAGTGATTCGTCACCACGAGAGGTTGCAACGCTAAACCGATGGGCCTTGTGCCCATCCTCGCCATTCTGAAGGAGAAACTGACATGGCAACGAAGATCCGTCTGGCCCGTGGTGGGTCCAAGAAACGCCCCCATTACGCGATTGTCGCGTCCGATTCGCGCATGCCGCGCGATGGGCGCTTTCTGGAAAAGCTGGGCACCTATAACCCGCTGCTGCCCAAAGACAGCGAAGACCGCGTGAAAATGGACATGGAGCGCGTGCAGCACTGGCTGGACCAAGGCGCACTGCCGACCGACCGTATTGCTCGGTTCCTTGAGGCAGCTGGCGTGCGCGAAAAAGCGACCCGCGCCAACATGAAGAAAGCTCAGCCTGGCAAGAAGGCGCAGGAACGCGCCAAGGAAAAGGCCGCCAAGGCAGAAAAAGCCGCCGAAGCTGCGGAATAAACTTTCGCTAAGGGCCGGGCGGGCCTTCTGCCCGGTCCATTTCCGCCCCAGATCGGTTTTCGAACTGGCGGCACGACCTGATGACGGGTAGGCTTTTGTCACGTGCCCACAAATTAGGTCAGGTTTATGCGCATTTTGATCGCGGGGGAGAACGCATCGGCCCGCAAGGGTGGCGAAGCGATCCTGCCCCTGATCTATGCGAAAAGGTTACAAGCACGCGGTCATGACGTGGTGCTGATAACCCATGCGCGCAATCGTGATGAAATCAGTACGGATTATCCAAATCTTGCTCCCGTCACTCATTACATCGAAGACGCTCACGCGCATCGCGTGTTGTGGGCCATGGGCGAACGGTTCCCCGACGGACTACGCGACCGGCTCTTCGGCAATCTGATCGGCATCCTGACGGCTTGGGACATGAGGCGCATTGCGCGCCGGTTGGCGGTGCAGCATGCTTTCGACATTGTGCATCAGCCTATCCCTGTCTCTCCGGCAACGCCGTCGCCGTTATATGGCCTTGGTGTGCCAGTGGTGATTGGCCCGATGAATGGCGGCATGTCCTACCCGCCTGGCTTTGACGCACGCGAAGGCCGAGCGTCGCGGTTGTTTCTGAAGCTGGGGCGCATGACTGCGCGCCTGGCCAACCGGCTTTGGCCGGGTAAACGCAAGGCTGCCTTGCTGATGGTGGCCAATGAACGCACCAGACGCGCCCTGCCGCTGGAACATCCGAACATTCTGACTATTCCGGAGAATGGTGTAGATCTGTCCATCTGGGTGCCGCCCCCACCGTATACCGGGCCAAGCCTGCGACAAGGGTTCCGGATGGTGTTTATGGGGCGGATGATTGCCCTCAAGGGGCTGGATCTGACCATGCAGGCGCTAGAAATTGCGCGCGCGCGCAGGCCCGATCTGAATATAACGTTGGACATATTGGGCGATGGCCCCGAACGCGACTGGATCGAGGCGCGTAACCTGCCCGGTGTGTATGTCCACGGGTTTTTAACGCAACCCGAATGTGCCGCGCGTCTGACGGGGGCGGATGCACTGATTTTGAACTCGCTGCGCGAATGTGGCGGTGCTGTTATCTTGGAAGCGATGGCGCTGGGCGTACCGGTCATCGCGTCGGACTGGGGCGGGCCAGCGGATTATGTCACGCCCGCAACGGGCATCTTGGTTCACCCGGCCCCGGCGGACAGTTTTGCCGACCGCTTGGCAGATGCCATTGTGCATTTAGCCGAACATCCCGATCTTGCACAGCGCATGGGGCAGGCCGGACAAGACCTGATCCACGCCGAGTATGATTGGGAAAAGCGGATCACGCGCATGGAACAGATCTATCAATCCATCTTGACCTGACTTGCAATTCCCATCGGAATTCGAAAAAGGCGGAGAGCGTTGTAACCAAGAGGGTGTCCATGGCTGGGCAAGCAGGGTCGGAAAAACACAGGTCCGAACGCGTCTGCGTCGGCGCAGTTGCCGGGGCATACGGTGTGCGCGGCGAAGTGCGCCTGAAAAGCTTTTGCGCAGAACCAGAGGCGATTGCCGCTTACGGCCCGCTTTGGTCCGAAGACGGCACCCGCAGCTTTGACGTGACACTGGGGGCCGCAGTTGCCCAAGGCTTTGCCGCGCGGCTTGGCGGCGTGACCACGCGCGAGGCGGCGGACGCATTGCGCGGGCTGCGCCTGTTCGTGGACCGCGACCGCCTGCCCAGCCTGCCGGATGACGAATTCTACCATGCCGACCTGATCGGCCTTCAGGTGTTCGACACGGGCGGCGCGGCCTTGGGCCGGGTGAAAGCGGTTTTGAACCACGGCGCAAGCGATCTGTTGGAACTGGTCACGCCGGGGCAGAAAGGTGCGGTTCTGCTGCCCTTTACCCGTGCGATCGTACCAACAGTGGACCTGACGGCAGGACGCATCGTGGCCGACCCGCCCGAAGGGCTGCTGGAATGAGCGCAGCGCCCCCAAGGCGCGCAGCGGGACGACTGTCTGTCACGCCCTCACTTGCGCCGCGCGATATGGACCGGCCACGTGCGCTTGCGCGCGTGTGGCAGGCGCGGATCATCACCCTGTTCCCAGAGGCGTTTCCCGGCGTTCTGGGCCTGTCGCTGACCGGGCGCGCACTGAAGGAAGGGCGCTGGGGGCTAGAGACGATTGACCTGCGCCCTTACGGGCTTGGCAAACACCGCAACGTGGATGACACGCCTGCAGGCGGCGGTGCTGGTATGGTGCTGCGCGCCGATGTGCTAAGCCGCGCTATTGACGATGCGCAGCGGGGTATGCCCGAGGATCGCGCCGCTTGGCCGCTGGTTTACCTGTCGCCGCGCGGGCGGCCCTTCACCCAAGCGATGGCGCGGGACTGGTCGCGCGCGCAGGGGGTGACCCTGCTTTGTGGCCGCTTCGAGGGGGTCGACCAGCGGGTGCTGGACCATTACGCGGTTGAAGAAGTGTCCTTGGGCGATTTCGTCCTGACCGGGGGCGAATTGGCCGCGCAGGCGATGATTGATGCGACCGTCCGGCTTTTGCCCGAGGTGCTGGGCAATGCCGAATCCACCGAAGAAGAAAGTTTCAGCGCGGGCTTGCTGGAGCATCCGCAATACACCAAGCCCGCTGAGTGGAACGGTCTTGGCATTCCGCCGGTGCTGCTGTCGGGCAACCATGCCGAGATCGCGCGCTGGCGGCAAGTGCAGTCGGAGGCTGTGACGCAGGCGCGACGCCCGGATTTATGGGCGGCGTGGACAGACGGCCAGACGGATTAGGGGGCTTTGCCCCCGCCGCGCTGACGCGCGACTCCCCCAGGATATTTTTGCAAGGATGAAGGGGATTAGTGGAAATCCCGGCTGGGAAACAGCTTGCGCGCCTGTTCGCGCGGGTGGCGCGCGCCGGATGTGTGGGGGGCCATGCTGGGCACAGGGCGGCGGGTTTCATCCGCGCGGCCATCATTGATCGGCAGGGGCGCGGGGCCGCCAAGTTGCGACAGCAGGGCCGATATGTCGTCGATTTGCTCGGCTATGACATGTATCACCGCCCCGTCGCGCTGCACCCGGCCCGTGACTTGTAGCAACCGCCCGCCAATGACCGCGCGACGAAAGCGGTCATACATGGTTTTCCACACGACGACATTGGCGCAGCCGGTTTCATCTTCGAGTGTGAGGAACACCACGCCCGATGCCGTGCCGGGGCGCTGGCGGGTAATGACCAGCCCCGCGATGGTCACACGGCGGGGTGCATTCGCCAGCCTGTCATTCGGCAGGGTTTGGGGCAGGCGCGGGCGCAGCAGTTCCAGCGGGTGGGCGCGCAGCGACAGGCGCAACGACAGGTAATCTTCGACCACGGCTTCGCCCAAGCTCATATCGGGCAGGGTGACGGTGGGTTCCTGTTCGCCTTCGCCATCCAGCCCGAACAAGGGCAGGGGCGCGGGCGCGCGCAAGGCCCGGACCTGCCACAGCGCGTTGCGGCGCGACAGGCCGATTGCGGTGAACGCGTCGCCCTCTGCCAGCCGTTCCAGCGTATCGGGTGGCACGCCTGCGCGACGCCACAGGCTATCTATGTCCGGGTAGCCATTGCCGCGCGCGGCGACGATCCAGTCGGCATCTTCCTGCCCCACACCCTTGATCTGGCGAAAGCCCAAGCGCAGGGCCAGCGCGCCATCGGCGCGGGATTCCAGCGTGCAATCCCAGTCCGAGTGGTTGATCGAGACAGGGCGGATTTCCACCCCATGCTCGCGCGCGTCGCGCACCAATTGGGCGGGTGCATAAAACCCCATGGGTTGGCTGTTCAGCAGTGCGCAGGTGAACACCGCCGGATGGTGGCATTTCAGCCAGGCCGAGATATAGACCAGCCGCGCGAAACTGGCGGCGTGGCTTTCGGGAAAGCCGTAGCTGCCGAAGCCTTCGATCTGGGCGAAACACCGCGCCGCAAAATCGGGGTCATAGCCGCGCGAGAGCATTCCGGTGATGAAGCGGTCCCGAAACCCGCCAATCGTGCCCATGCGCTTGAAGGTGGCGAGCGCGCGGCGCAGCTGGTCGGCCTCTGCCGGGGTAAAGCCGGCGGCAACCACGGCAATCTGCATGGCCTGTTCCTGAAACAGCGGCACGCCATAAGTGTGGCCCAGCACTTCCATCATTTGCGGTCCAAGGTCTTCGACCGGCTCTTTCCCTTGGCGGCGGTTAATGAACGGGTGCACCATGCCGCCCTGAATGGGGCCGGGGCGCACGATGGCGACCTCGCAGACCAGATCGTAAAACGCGCGCGGGCGCATGCGCGGCAGAAAGTTAAGCTGTGCGCGGCTTTCGACCTGAAACACGCCAATCGCATCGGCCCGGCAGAGCATGTCATAAACCGCCGGATCTTCGGGCGGAACATTGGCAAGGTTCAACCGTTGGCCACGGTGTTGCGCCAGCAGGGCAAAGGATTTGCGGATCGCGGTCAGCATGCCCAGCGCCAGCACATCGACCTTCAGCAGGCCCAGCGTGTCGATATCGTCCTTGTCCCAT
>CAYNWX010000093.1:0-17723 GCA_964401005.1 uncultured Natronohydrobacter sp. | reverse complement strand
CGGTATTGTCCAGATGTTTCAGATCCATGAGCGTTTTGATCAGCCGGGCATTGTCCCTGCGGTGAAGGCCGATGCTGGGTTCATCCAGCACATACAGCACCCCGGTCAGCCCGCTGCCAATCTGGCTGGCCAAGCGAATGCGCTGGCTTTCCCCGCCAGAGAGCGTGCCGGCATGCCGCCCCAGCGTCAGGTAATCCAAGCCCACATTGACGAGAAACCCCAGGCGCTCGCGGATTTCTTTCAGAATGGCACGGGCGATTTCGTTCTTCTGTTTGGTCAGCGCATCCGGCACGGTCTGAACCCAATCCAGCGCATCCTTGATTGCCATTTCAGTGACTTGACCGATATGCAAGCCACCGATCTTGACCGCCAGCGCCTCTGGCCGCAGGCGGTGACCGCCACAGGCCCCGCAGGCGCGGTTGTTCTGGTATTGCTCGAAATCCTCGCGCACCCATGCGCTGTCGGTTTCGCGGTAGCGGCGTTCCATATTGGGAATGACGCCCTCAAACGCGCGGGTCACGTTATAGACGCGGCCGCCTTCGTCGTAGCGGAAGGGCAGTTCTTCGCCGCCAGAGCCGTAGAGCAAGACCTGCTTCACATGCGCGGGCAGGTCTTTCCAAGGTGCTTTCGCGTCAAATTCATAATGGGCGGCAAGCGACTGGATAGTTTGCAGGAAATACGGTGATTTGCCCTTGCGCCAAGGGGCAATCGCCCCGTCATACAGTTTCAACGCATGGTCGGGCACGACCAAACGCTCGTCGAAAAACAGCTCCACCCCCAGCCCGTCACAATCGGGGCAGGCCCCGGTGGGCGCATTGAAGGAAAACAGGCGCGGTTCAATCTCGGAAATCGTGAAGCCGCTGACCGGGCAAGCGAATTTCTCAGAGAAGGTGATGCGCGCGGCGTCCTCTGTCGCTTCTTCCAGCACTGCAATGCCATCGGCCAGATCCAGCGCCGTGCGGAACGAATCCGCCAGCCGCGTCTCTAACCCTTCGCGCACCACGATGCGGTCCACCACCACGTCAATGTCATGGCGGAATTTCTTGTCCAAGGTCGGCGGCTCATCCAGTTCATAGAATTGCCCGTCCACCTTGACCCGCTGAAAACCCTGCTTGCGCAGTTCCAGAAATTCCTTGCGGTATTCGCCCTTGCGGTCGCGCACGATGGGGGCCAGCAGATAGGCGCGCGTGCCTTCTTCCAAGCCCATCACACGGTCGACCATGTCCTGAACCTGTTGCGCTTCAATGGGTTGGCCGGTCGCGGGGCTGTAGGGTGTGCCCGCGCGCGCGAACAGCAAGCGCATATAATCGTAAATTTCCGTAACCGTGCCGACGGTGGAGCGCGGGTTCTTGCTGGTGGTCTTTTGCTCAATGCTGATCGCGGGCGACAGGCCGGAAATATGGTCCATGTCGGGCTTTTGCATCATGTCAAGGAACTGGCGGGCATAGGCCGACAGGCTTTCGACATAGCGGCGCTGGCCTTCGGCATAGATCGTGTCGAACGCCAAGGACGACTTGCCCGACCCCGACAGCCCGGTGATGACCACAAGCTGATCGCGGGGCAGATCGACGTCGATATTCTTCAGATTGTGCTCGCGTGCGCCGCGCACTTCGATGAATTTCTGTTCGGCCATGGCCACCCCTCTCGCGCTACCTGCCGCAAGATAGCGGGGCGGCACCGAGTCTCCAATCGAATTCTGCGAACAAATAGGAAACGCTCGGAGCATAGCGCAGAAATTTCGTGCAATTCTTGGTCCAATTGAAAATTTATATTCAAATTAATGAATTTATCTCTTGCATTGTGAGGGGTGCCAGCCAATCTAGGGGGAACATCGCAAAAAGGCTGCTGTCATGTTCGGATTTCTCTCTAAAACCTCTTCCGCGCGGATAAACCCGTCTGAAGCCATTGCTCGCGTCAAAGACGGCACATTAACCTTGATCGACGTGCGCGAAGCAGGCGAATTGCGCCAAAGCGGCAAGGCCAAGGGCGCATTGCACATTCCACTGGGCCAGATCGGCGCGCAGACCGACCCGAAAAGCGGCCATTTCAACCGCAAGCTGGACCCGTCCAAGGCGGTCGCGCTCTATTGTGCCTCTGGCGCACGCTCTAGCCGCGCGGCGGATGTGATGCGCGCCAATGGCTTTGCCGAAGTCTACAATCTTGGCACGCTGCACGACTGGCAATTGTCAGGCGGCGCAGTGGTGCGCTGAAAAAGGTGGCAATCGCGCAGGCTTCATCTTTTACTTTCCGAAAGTGATTCCACGCGGAGAAATTTCGTATGCGCCTGCCCTTTGCCTGCTTGATCGCCCTTGCCCTGCCAGCGCCGCTTCTGGCGCAAGACCGGCCCAACACCATTCTTGTGCTGGACGGCTCCGGGTCCATGTGGGGCCAGATAGACGGTGTGAACAAGATCACAATCGCGCGCGACGTGGTGGCGGGGCTTTTGGACCAATTCCCGGACGAGCAAAACCTTGGCCTGACGGTCTATGGCCACCGCACACGCGGCGATTGCACCGATATTGAAACCATCGTCGCCCCCGGCGCAGGCACCTTGCCCGCGATCCGGCAGGCGGTGGCGGGGATCAACCCGCGCGGGCGCACACCGATGACAGATGCGGTCATCGCCGCCGCGCAATCGCTGCGCCATACCGAACAGGCGGCGACGGTCATTCTTGTGTCGGACGGGATAGAGACCTGCCATCCCGACCCCTGCGCCGCTGCCCGCGCGCTGGAAGAGGGGAGCGTGAACTTCACTGCGCATGTGGTGGGTTTTGACGTAACCGACCCGGTGGCGCTGGCGCAAATGCAATGCATGGCGCTGGAAACCGGCGGCACGTTCACGACCGCCGCCAATGCCAGCGAGTTGACCGAGGCGTTGACGCGGGTGGCCGTGACAGCGCCAGAGCCGGGGCCAGAGCTGGAGCCGGAGCTGGAGCCGGAGCCTGTTTTGCTGACCGCAAGCTTCTCTGCCGCGCTGGACCAAGGCACCACGCGGCGCGGCATTACCGATGGTGTGGTGTTCGAGGTGCTGCAAGGTGACGCGATCGTCATGGACGCCACACAAGGCGACACGCCGATGGCACAGCTTTCCCCCGGCGAATATACGCTGCAAGCTTATTGGATCGAGGGCGAAGAGCAGATCCGCCAGCCCTTCACCGTAGCGGATGCAGGCGACCTGGCGGTCGAGGTTGTGTTCAGCCAGCCCCTGCCGCCCGCCACCCTTGACGCGCCCGAAAGCGGCCCCGCAGGCAGCACGATCATGGTGAACTGGACCGGCCCGAATGGCGAGGGCGACTATCTGGATACCGCCGCCCCGGGCGCGGGTGTGCAGGACTACCAGACCTTCGTGAACACGATGGATAGCACGCCGGCCACTTTGCGCCTGCCCGCGCAACCCGGCGGATATGTCATCCGCTATGTCATGGCCAATGGCGCGCAGGTTCTGGCAGAGCGCCCCGTCACAGTCACCCCGCAGCAAGAGGCGCTGAGAGCGCCCGCGACAGCATCTATCGGGGCAACCATCATGGTGGACTGGCAGGGCGGCGGCTTTGCCGAGGATTACATCGACATCGCCCGCCCCGACGCTGCGCCGTCCGATTACCGTACCTTTTCCTACGTGGTCGACGGCAACCCGCTGCCGCTGACCCTGCCGCTGGAACCGGGCGATTACCTGATCCGCTACATCACCGGGCAAGATACCAGCGTCTTCGCCAGCCTCCCGATCAGCGTGACCGACATCCAGACAAGCCTGACCGCGCCCGCATCCGGTGCGGCGGGCGGGCTGCTGGATGTGACATGGCAAGGGCCGGGTTATGCGGGCGATTACCTGACCATCGCCACACCAAGCGATGGCGCGGCGGGATATGCAAGCTACGCCTATGTCGAAGCCGGAAGCCCTGCCCAGATCACCCTGCCCGACACGCCCGGCGCGTATGAATTGCGCTATGTCGCCACGGGTCGGACGCCGCGCATCTTGGCCAGTCAAAGCCTGACGGTTCAATAAACGCCCTGCCTGCGCAAATGCGCAAGCCACAGATGCACCAGCCCACCCGCAAGCAAAGCGGCGGCGAGCGACAGCATCATCGCGCCATGGCCGCCTAGCGTAATGGCCCAAGCAATTACCGGCGTGCCAAGCGAGTTGCCGATATTGCCCATCTGCGCCATGCCGCCATTGGCCATGGCGCGGCTGTCGGGTGCGGTATTCAGTTGCGGGACCGCCGCGAAACTTGCCCCTTGCACCAAGCCTAAAGCGGCAGCAAAGGCCAGACACAAGGCGCCATTGCCCGGCACGACCAGCAGCGCCAGCGCGCAAGCGGCGCTCAGCTTAAAGCCCAGCACCACAACACCGATAGGGCTGGTCACGCGCAACAACTGCACCCCCAGCACCAGCGAGGACGCGATGCTGACCAAGGGCATGGCCCCGACGATCCAGACGCGCTGATCGTCAGGCAGGAAGGGTGGCACCAGCGTCAGGAAACTGACGAAGCAAAAGGTGTAGAACAACCACCCCCAAGCGGGCGCGCTGATATGGGCAGAGCGGTAGATGCGCAGATGATCGCGCCCCAGCGCAGCCAATCCGGGCAGATCACCTTGCGCTGTCAGGTCGCGGGGCACCCAAGCGTGGAGCACGACCGCGAACGCGGACATGTAAACCGCATGCGCCACGAACAGCGCCGCCATGCCGAAGCGGTCCACCAAGGGCAGCCCCCCGAATACCAGAACCGCGAAGGCCACGCCAAAGAATGTGCCCCAGACCGTCAGCATCAAAGGGCGCAGCCGGTCGCTGACAAGTTGTGCAATCAGCGTGGGGATCACCACGACAAGCGCCAGATGCGATACCCCTTCCACCATGCGCAGCGCCAGAAACACCGACAGCGGCGGAAAGCTGGCTTGCAAAAGCGACACCGCAGCCCCGGACCAAAGCCCTGCCAAAAGCGCGCGCCGCAACCCGATGCGCGCGGCCAGAATGCCCGCGACAAGGCCAAGGACAATGCCAACGACACCGACCATCGACACCGTCCAGCCCAAGCTCGCCCCTGCTTGCGGATAGACTTGCGGCAAGCGGTCGAAGATCACGCTGATCTTGCCATATTGCGCGGCGGCCCCAAGGCCCGCCAACCAAAGCGTTAAGGTAAGCGGGATGGAAGAAGGGCTCATGGACATGGGCGCATGAAGACGCCGCAAAGCTGGTTGCGTCAACACCCGACTTGGTGCGTTTCAGAGCAAAGCACATCGCCAGAGATCAGCGCGGCAAACCGCAAAGCCCGCGACGCAGTCACGGGCTTTGGACATAGACTTGCGGCCGCAAGGCCGCTCCGTTTGGTCAGACCTCAGAAATGGATCGCGCGCCCGTAAGCATCCAGCACAGATTCGTGCATCATCTCGCTCAGCGTCGGGTGCGGAAACACCGTCGCCATCAGGTCTTCTTCGGTGGTTTCCAACTGGCGGCCCACGACATAGCCTTGGATCAATTCGGTCACTTCCGCGCCGATCATATGCGCGCCCAAAAGCTCGCCGGTTTTCGCGTCGAACACGGTCTTGATCAGGCCCTCGGGTTCGCCGAGCGCAATCGCCTTGCCGTTGCCCATGAATGGAAAGCGCCCGACCTTGATATCATAGCCCGCCTCTTTCGCCTTCGCTTCTGTCAGGCCCACGCTGGCGATCTGGGGGTGGCAATAGGTGCAGCCAGCAATCGACGAGGGGTCCACGGCATGCGGATGCCCGCCCGCGATCAACTCGGCCACCATCACGCCTTCATGGCTGGCCTTGTGCGCCAGCCAAGGGCCGTTGGTGGCATCGCCGATCACATACAGCCCCTCGACCCCGGTGCGGCAATATTGGTCGGTCACCACGAAAGAGCGGTCGATTTTGGCGCCAGCCTCTTCCAGCCCAAGGTTTTCAGTATTGGCCACGATCCCAACGGCGGAAATGACGGTGTCGAACTCGTGCTGCTCTACCTTGCCGCCACGCTCGATATGCGCGGTCACTTTGGGCGCGGCGCGGTCCAGCTTCTTGACCATGGCTTTTTCGAGGATCGTCATGCCTTGCTTGGTGAATTGCTTCTTGGCAAAGGCGCTGATTTCGGCATCTTCCACGGGCAGAATGCGGTCTTGCACTTCAACAACGGTCACATCTGCGCCCAGCGTGTTGAAGAAACTGGCAAATTCGATCCCGATCGCGCCCGACCCGATGACCAGCAGCTTTTTCGGCATCCGCTTGGGCGTCAGCGCGTGCTTGTAGGTCCAGACCAGATCGCCATCGGCCTCCAGCCCCGGCAATTCGCGGGCGCGCGCGCCGGTGGCGAGGATGATGTTCTTTGCGGTCAGGTCTTCGCTGCCCTTGTCGGTCGTGACCGTGACACGGCCCTTCCCGGCCAGCTTGGCCGCGCCCATAATTACCGTGACCTTGTTCTTTTTCAGCAAATGACCCACGCCACCCGCCAATTGCCCGGCCACCCCGCGCGAACGTTTTACGACCGCGTCCAGATCATAGCCGATGCCCGTAGCGCTGAGGCCAAATTCCTTGGCCCGGTGCATCAGGTGAAACACTTCGGCACTGCGCAGCATGGCCTTGGTCGGAATACAGCCCCAGTTGAGGCAGATGCCACCCAGATGTTCGCGCTCTACCACGGCGACAGACAGCCCAAGCTGAGCTGCGCGGATTGCCGCGACATACCCGCCGGGACCAGCCCCGATTACAACAACGTCAAACGTCTTGGCCGCCATGCGAGTTTCTCCTACTGAAGCGCTTCGCGAAATTGGTTTGGCATTAAACCAATTTCAGCCACACCGCAACGCAAAGGGGTCAACCCGGCCATGCCTGCATCGCATGGCTGAGGCGATCGCATTCTGTGCAAGGGGGGTTATGCCGCTTGCTGCAACCTGCGTACCGCAAGCCCATAGCCGCCATCAGCCAGAAATGACTGCTCTGCTACGGTCGTAACTCGTCCCAGTGCAGAATTGCGATAGGGGAAGCGGCCAAATTCGCGGATTACTGCGCGATGGGCCCGCGCATGCAGCAGGTTTTGGGCGCCGGTTTTCGGCATGCGCAGCAAGAACATGCGCACCGCGCGGTCCTGATCCATCTGGCTTTCGGAATGCATCAGCGGCAGGTAGAAGAATTGGCGCGCCGGTTCCTCGATCTGGCCGTCAAACCGCAAATGGCAGGCGCGCGCGGCGACCTTGCGGGCCAATTCGTCGGTGGCGAAGGCGCGCGGGTCATTCCGGAACATGTTGCGCGGGAATTGATCCGTCACGATCAGATAGGCAAGACAGCCTTTGGGGCATGACGCCCAGTTACACAACCGCCCCGCACGCGCCTTTTCCCACAGCGCCATGTAGCGCTCGCGAATCTTTGCATCCAGCGCGTCATCTTGCGCATACCAACCCTCTGGGCCAACCTCGTCCACCCAGAAAGCGATTACTTCGTCAACCGTCGACATAGCGACATTCCGATGTTGTTTCATGTTCAACTACCTTACAGCCTTCAGCGGCCCTGACAACACTTTGGCAACAATATTTCAAAGTGGGGCGTATTTTTGCTCATTTTGTTACAGAAGGGTCATCGCGCGCCTGCTCGGCCTGTTCGGCCAGGTCTGTATAAACAGCCTCCACCGTCGCTGCCGACACGACGGGAGAAACCGGCGCAAATGGCCCCGTTTCCGATACCGGCGTTGAAAGGCGCTGCGTCATTCGCCACGCTGCATAAAGCGCCAGCACCGTCGTCAGCACGGCGATGAACAGGAAAAACCCGTTCGGTCCAATTGTGCCCATCATCCGCCCAATCAACAGCGGACCAACGATCGCGCCCATGCCGTTGACGAATAACAACCCGCCAGAGGCCGCCGCCATCATGTCATGTTCCAGATAATCATTCGTATAAGCCAACAGCAGCGCATAAAGCGGGTTGGAAATACCGCCGATCAACAATGCTACGGCCACAAGTGCCCAGAAGGGCATTGCGACCAACACAGGCGACAGTGCCGCAGCCGAGCCGATGACCGCGACGATGATGACCAGCTTGCGACGGTCCATCCGGTCGGACAGCCAACCAATAGGCATCTGGAACACCAACCCGCCGAAATAGATGGCGGCGGTGAAGACAGAAATCTCGAACACGCTCAGCCCTGCCAAAGTGCCCCACACTGCGGTCATCCCGAAAAGCGCCGAAAACACGCCGCCCATCAGGAAAATACCCACCACACCCAAGGGGGACACGTTGTAAAGCGCCCGAATGGACAGCGATTTCGTGCTGTCAAAGGCCGGTGCGGGGCTGATGGAGAGCAGGATCGGCGCAAAGGCCAAGGACACCAGCACCGAGGGGATGACAAATAGCAAGAAACCTGCCGGATCTGCAAAGTTGATAAGCATTTGCGCGCTGATAATGCCGACCATCTGCACGATCATGTAAAGCGACAAGGTCTGTCCGCGCGTTTCGTTACTGGTCGCATTGTTCAGCCAGCTTTCCGCCGTCACATAGACCCCGCAAAAGCAAAACCCGATCAGCACACGCAGCAACGCCCAAACAATCCATTCCGGGATGGCAGCGTATAGCACCAGCACAGCGGAAATCAGCGAACCAAGCGCCGCGAAAACCCGCACATGGCCAACGCGGCGGATCAGTTCGGGTGCCATCCGCGAGCCTAGCAGGAACCCCACGAAATAGCCCGACATGACGATCGACATCTGCCCCGTGGTGAAGCCTTCGATATCGCCGCGAATGCCCAGAAGCGTGCCCTGCACACCATTGCCGACCATCAGCAGCATGATGCCCAGAAGCAGTGCCCAAGAGCCTGCGAAAACCTTCAACATAGGGGTGCTTTCGTTTCGTTTGCGGCGCGGCGCGCCCAGAGATGCCTATAGGGTATCACGGGTTGCGTGACAGATCACCCGGCAACAAGAGGGAAGAATCACCGTAGGAAAAGAAGCGATAGTCCTGCGCGATGGCATGGGCATAGATCACCATGATCCGGTCGCGGCCCATCAGCGCCGAAACCAGCATCATCAGGGTCGATTTAGGCAGGTGAAAATTCGTCATTAACCCGCTGGCAATCTGGAAGCGGAAACCGGGCATGATGAAAATATCGGTCATGCCCGTGTAGGGCGCGATCTGGCCGGGGCCGGTGGCGGCAGTTTCAACCACGCGCAGGGCGGTTGTGCCTAAGGGGATCACACGCCGCCCCTCGGCCCGCGCGCGGGTAATCTGGGCGGCCGCGGCTTCGGTCACCTGCCCCCATTCTGCGTGCATCTTGTGGTCGGTCACATCATCGGTCTTGACCGGCAGAAAGGTCCCTGCGCCCACATGCAAAGTCACTTCGGCAAATTCCACACCCTTGGCGCGCAGATGCACCAACAAGTCCTCGTCGAAATGCAGCGACGCCGTGGGGGCCGCGACCGCGCCCGCATCGCGCGCAAAGACGGTCTGGTAATCGGTACGGTCCTGCGCGTCGGCCTTGCGCCGCGCCTCGATATATGGCGGCAGCGGCATTTGGCCTGCTTGTTCCAGCGCTGCATCGAAAGCCGGGCCGTCAAGGTTGAACGCCAGCCGCACATCTTCCGCGCCGCGTTCGACCACTTTACCCACAAGTCCCGCCGCAAAGACAATCTCTTCACCCTCGGCCAGCTTGCGCAAGGGTTTGACCAATGCCCGCCATGACCCGTCGGGCTGCGGTTCAGTCAGCGTGATCTCGACCTTGGCCATGACCGGGCCTTGCGCGCTGTCACGGTGGCGATGGCCCGACAGGCGCGCCGGGATCACCTTGGTCGTGTTCAGCACCAGCAAATCGCCCGCGCGCAGAACATCGGGCAGGTCACGGACATAGCGGTCGGCAATGCTATCACCCTGCGCCACCAGCAGCTTGGCCGAGGATCGCGGGCGCGCAGGGCGCGTCGCAATCAGATGCTCTGGCAGGTCGAAATCGAAATCCGAAAGTTTCATAGGCTTTGGTCCGGCTTTGGGGGTGACGGAGCTTTAACTTGCCCCGCACGCCGCTACAACTGGCACAACGCAACCGTGATGAAAGAGTGCCCCCATGCTATCCACCGGCGATCTTGCCCCCGATTTCACCCTGCCCCGCGATGGCGGAGAGATGGTCACGCTCTCTGCTTTGAAACCCGCCAAGGCGGTGCTCTACTTCTACCCGCGTGACGACACGCCCGGCTGCACGACCGAGGCGCTGGAATTCACGGCCCTTGCCGCAGAGTTCGAGGCCGCGGGCGCCAAGGTCATCGGCATTTCCAAGGATAGCGTTGCCAAACATGACAAGTTCGTGGCCAAGCACGATCTGGGCGTGATGCTGGTGTCGGATGCGGAAAGCGATGTGTGCGAGCGTTATGGCGTGTGGGTTGAGAAAAGCATGTATGGCAAGACCAGCATGGGCATTGAACGCGCGACCTTCGTGGTCGACGCCGAAGGCCGCATCTCGCATATCTGGCGCAAGGTGAAGGCCAAGGGCCACGCTGCCGAGGTTTTGGAGGCCCTGCGCGGCGCATGACCCAGACCCTGCGCGAGATGGCGGTGCAGGTTCTGACAACCGCCGACGGGCGTGCGAAAACGGCGCTTAGCCATGCCCATGCGCGGGCATGGTTCGCCGCGCGCAAAGCGGGGCATTCGCTGGCCATTGGCCGCGCGCAGCCCCCTTTGCGCCCTTCCCGCCCGGACCGCCCCGAACTTCTGGCCCCGCGCGACGTGCCACGCCGCAAGCCGGGCACCCCGCAAGGTCGGATCGCGCTGTTGCACGCGATTGCCCATATCGAATTGAACGCGGTCGATCTGCATTGGGACATGGTCGCGCGCTTTCCAGATAACGACATGCCGCTGGGCTTTTTCGATGATTGGGTGAAAGCGGCGGATGAGGAATCCAAGCATTTCAACCTTGTCTGCGATTGTCTGGAACGGCTTGGCAGCCATTACGGAGCCTTGCCCGCCCATGCCGGCATGTGGCGCGCCGCCGAAGACACGGTGGATGACATCCTTGGTCGGCTGGCCGTCGTGCCGATGGTGCTAGAGGCGCGCGGGCTGGACGTAACCCCCGGCATGATCGAGGTTTTCGAACGCGCAGCCGAGGTCGAGGCCGTCGCCGCGTTGAAAACCATCTACGCCGAAGAAGTGGGCCATGTCGCATATGGCTCGAAATGGTTCAATTTTCTATGTGGACGGCAAGGGCTGGACCCGCAACCGGTGTTTCTGGACCTTGTGCGCCGCTATTTCCACGGGCCCTTGAAACCGCCCTTCAACGAGGAAAAGCGCGCCCAAGCCGGCTTGCCGCCAGATTTTTACTGGCCGTTGACCGAACCGGCAGAGTAGTACCAAAAACCTATGGTTGTGCTTTATGTTCAAGCAGTTCAGCCACGAAGCTCATCCAGAATCGGCGGAATTTCGCTGATCTCGTACAATCTGGACGATGGGATCGTCCGCATGGTCAATAAGTCGTTGCAGGCCTGCCACCCGCACCGTAGAGCAAAGTAACGAGGCGTTTCGATATTGTTGTAAACCGTGAAGAGAGTGCTGTGCACGGACTCCTCGGCCAAAAACGATGCGACATGGGATGGCAGTTTTGAGACGACACCTAGTACGGCTGAACCAGCGGCTGGAACAGCGGCTGCCTGAGCAGCGCTTGTTTCTGCGATCTGACAACACGACACGGTTTGTCAGATTGCGCCCTCTGACCCAGCTTATCGGTATCAGTGCGGTGACGGCGTTCTTTGCTTGGGGCGTGCTTGCAACCTCTATTCTGTTGATGGACAGCATCGGGTCAGGCACGTTGCGCGACCAAGCACTGCGTGAACAGGCCAATTACGAACTGCGCCTTAACCAAATGGCTGAAGAGCGTGATCGCTATGCGCAATCCGCCGAAGCCGCTCAGGCGCGTTTTGGCGAAGCGATGGCCCGCATTTCCGATATGCAATTGGAATTGCTTGCATCTGAACAGCGCCGTCTGGAGCTGGAAGCAGGCATCGACAGCGTTCAGGCCACCGTTCGCCGCATTGTGCAGGAACGTGACGAAGCCCGCGCACAACTGGCAGAGGCGCAACGCACACTAGAGGCCGAAACAGGCACTGTCCGCACCGCTGCCGACCGCTCGCGTGATGTTCAGGAAATGCTCGACTACCTGCTGGTTGCCATGAACACCATGGGCGAAGACCTGCACCGCGAGGGCATCGATTCCGAGCAGAACCGCAACCAAGCGCAACTTCTGGCGCTGGAAAACGAGCTTCTGAAAGACCGCAACCACGTCATTTTCACCCAGTTGGAAGACGCGCTGGATTCGGTCATCGGCCCGTTGGAACGCGTGTTCCGCTCTGCCAACGTCTCTCCCGAGCAAATTCGCCGGTTGGTGCAGCAAGGTGCCTCGTCGCAATCTGCGTCTATTCGGCCAATCTCGGTTTCTACCTCCGGTGCAATGGTAGCAAGCCCTGATATTTCGCGAGCCAATAGCGTGATAGAGAAGCTGGCGACCGTGCAAGCCTACCGCCGCGGGCTGGAACGTCTGCCCATCGCCAATCCGCTTCCGGGCAATTTCAGAATGACCTCGCCTTATGGCATGCGGCGTCACCCGGTATCGGGCCGCACCAAGATGCATACGGGTATTGACTGGGCTGGCGGTCGCGGCACGACCATCATGGCCACAGCCGATGGTGTAGTCAAAAAAGCTGGCCGAATGAGCGGTTATGGCAATATCGTCATCATCCAGCATGATTTCGGGCTGGAAACCTATTACGCGCATTTGAACTCTATCGACGTGCGTGGGGGACAAAGGGTCTCGCGCGGGCAAAAGATTGGTGGTATGGGCACGACAGGCGTGTCGACCGGGGTCCACCTGCACTACGAGGTGCGCGTCAACGGTCAACCTGTTAATCCGATCACCTATGTAAGGGCTGGACAAAATGTTTTCTAAGAGCCGTATCAACGAAGCCGCACCGAAGCCCTCGACGGCGCCTAGCCAAGCTGCTCCAGAGCAGCCTACCCCATCGTTCCTGCGTCAGTCGAGTGTTGAGACGGCTCCAGCCCAAGTTACCAAGGGAAAATCTGCTGCGTCTTTGTTGGCGGCGGATCTGACCATTACAGGCAACATCAAGACCACGGGCGATGTTGTTGTTGAAGGCATTGTCGATGGCGACATCCGTGCGCATCTGCTGACTGTGGGCGAAACCGCCACAATCCGCGGAGAGATTGTCGCCGACGACATCGTCATCAATGGCCGTGTCATTGGTCGTGTGCGTGGCTTGAAGGTACGGTTAACTTCTTCCGCGCAGGTCGAGGGCGACATCATTCACAAAACTATCGCCATCGAATCAGGCGCGCATTTCGAAGGTTCAGTCCAACGGCAGGATGATCCGCTCCAGACAAACCGCGGCCAGACTACCGCGACTGCGCCCGCCGCGCCGTCGACCCCGGCACCTGCCGCTCCAAAGCCTGAAATGTCAGAGGCCGTCAAGAAAGCCACCGAGCAAAGGAAAAGCAGCGGTAGCTGATTGTCAGCTTCCCTAAAAAGCTGCGCACAAGCGCGGCTTTTTAGGGCCCGTAAGGGCCCTGCAAAAAAACACTGGCTCTTCAAGCTCTCAATACCGACCTGGACCGTGGGAAGTCCCTGCCCGTCCCGGTTTTGGCGCGCCTGATTTCATCATTCCGCGCAACAACATACCTTTCGACCCCACGCCCTACCCCTTCATGGGGGACGCCGACAACATGGTCGAAAAACCCCGGTATGCAAACAGCAAGGTCTGGATCGACGCCACCCAATGTTTCCACGACACCCCAGAGCTATGTATCATGGGGCTTGCACATCGGCGGCGACCAATCCCCCCAGAAATAGCTGAAAGACCGCAACAAATACGCGCAGTCGTTTGGTGACGTGCAGTACCACCAACGCATTTTGCAGCTACTGGCCGCGACGGACCGGGAGTTCAGACGAAGGATGTGAATTGAGGGGATGACGCGGCCTGACACCCCATCCGCACCAAGCGCTGACAAAGCTCCAGCACCCCTAGCAGCTTATCAAGTTGGGTGACGGAGCGCCCGTTGAAACGAAGTTCGGACGAAACGAAGCAAACGACTGCGCCGTTCGAACCTCTGAGAATGGTGCGGTCGAGAAGACTCGAACTTCCACGGGAGTTACCCCACAGCGACCTCAACGCTGCGCGTCTACCAATTCCGCCACGACCGCACGTGGTTGGCATGGGCGCCTGATACTCATTTCGCCTGCGCTTGAAAAGGGGGAAAAGCAATTGGGTTCTACGCAGCTTCAAAAAAGGCGCGCCCCGATTTGGGGCGCGATGCTGCGGCATAGCCTAGGTGTCAGGCGTTTATTGCAGGCTGAAAACTGGCAAGGTCGCCGTGGCTTTTTCGGTCACCGGCTCTGCGCCACCCGCATCAAAAACCACCGCGCGTAACAGCTCATCCCTTTCCGGCTGCAAGGGCGCGAACACGGCGGTTCTTGCCGGGTCTAGCCCTTATTCATACCACGCCAGTGACAAATCATCGCGCTGAGAGGCCCCAAACCCTTCGGTCAAATGATGGCCCATCAATTCGCCGTAAGCGCGCTCGCCCATGGCCACCAGCAACAGCCCCGAGCCAATGGCCAGAACCATATCATCCTGCTTGTAGCCGACCGCCAGACAAATCCGCGCGGTCGCACCAAGCTGTTCGGGGTTCATGCCGGTTTGCAAGATAAAGCCGCCGACATCGCGCATCACCTCATCCCGTGGCTTCACGGACAATGCACTGACATGTGGCTGCAAGCTGGGGGCAAATCCTGCACATTGCGCGGCAATCTGGTCTGGGGTCACGCCCTGCACCTTGGCGATCAGCGCTTCGCCGTCGGCCATGGCATAGGTGCGCGCCAAGCAGAACTGCTCGGCAATCACCACGGCACGGTCGCCCATCGTCTCTAGCGTGGTGAAGCCACCATTGGCGCTGGTCAGCAAATTGACCTTGTTGCACTGCGAGGCCAAGGATCGTGCGCTTTGCCCGCCACCAAAGAAATTCGGCACGGCCGGTGCAGCAGGTGCGGCAGCAATTTCTGCGCTTGGGCTCCGAGAGACAGGCTGCGCCGACGGGACCGCAAGGACCACCTCTGTGGTAGAAGAAGGTTGTTGCATCGGGGCGGCGGGCAGTGCCGGGGCCGCAACGGTCACGGGCGCGTCAGCTTTGCCAAGTTCGCACGTGCCGCGCGTGCAGGTGAACATGGCCGGGGTGACGTTGAAAGCTTGGAAATCGTTGCGCACGTAACCGTCCGGCGTGGACAGGAAGGCCTGCACCGTGCAGGCCTGCGCCGAACACCAAAAGGCAGACCCGGTGACCGACGTGTCCAGAATATAATCTGTCCGGCCATCGCCATTCATATCGGCCAGTTGGATAAAACCGGCGCGCTGCACAAGCTGTTCGGCATTCGGGTCGGAAGAGGCCGCGATTTCATCCACTGCCGCCGCAACCAGCGCAGGCAAACCATAATTCCCGGCGCTACGCGCCGGGCTGCGGCCCGACATCTCGTCTCGCACGACAAGGATTAGGCCACGCATGCCCTGCGGATGGGTTGAGACGGTCTGCGCCACTTGCAGCCCGCCCATGATCGCCCTTTGATGGGCCGTGACAAGGATATTGCGCTCGAAATCCGTGAGGGTGCCAGTCGCAGAGAACCCGGTGAACACCTGATATTGCGTGATCCCTTCGCGCGACCGGCGGCCCAGCACCCCATCGGCTGTGCCGACATTCCAGCCGAAGTGATTGAGCGCGCTTTGCACCGAGCGATTTTGCTCGCGCTGCGCAGAACTGACCGCCGGGGCCGAACGCACCACGCGCTGCGTCTGCGGCTGCGACCGGCGCTGCCCATTGGCGATAGCACCGCCAATAATGCCGCCGATGATACCCCCCACAAGCCCGTCTTGCGCGCGCGCCTGTTCCATGGGGAATGCCGCCACGCTTGGCGACAGCAGTCCAACCAAACCAAATTTTCCGAGCGTATGACTTCTCGTGCCAATCATTCCATGACGATACCCTAGGTTGCATCATCCAGATAACAAAAAGTTCAACTCGGAATGCCCTGTGTATTACCCAGATGCCTGCGTTTTGCGCAAAAGGCGACGGGTCCTGCTAGGCACCAAAGCAACCGCCACAACGCTAAGCCCCAATCCGATTATCAGGTAGCCTATCGGGGGCATGTCCGTCAGAACCGCGCGATTAAGCGCCCGCCCGGGCAGAAGACTGAACAATCCAGCCGCCATGACCCCGCCCCAATAGAGGTTACGAAACACGCGCCGATGCGCCGCGACGGCTCCGGCGCGGGCATAGCGCACCCCCTGCCACAGGGACCAAAGCGTGAGCAGCGCAAGCCCGTGAAGCGGGCTGAAGGGGCCTATAAGGCCAAAGGCATGGATCGCGAAAGACGACAGCGACAGCACCATCATGGCCAATACCCAGCCATACCCGACAGACCGATGCAAACGCGTTCCCTGCCTTAGGTAGAGCGCGAAGGGTCCTAACACGATTGAAACCATCGCAGCGGCGACGTGAAGCTGGACCTCGGGACCTGCGGTCAGGATGGGGTATAGGGTCATGCGATACCTCTGTGGATTGGCGTTGCGGTCGTCTTGCGCTATGGGTGACAGAGCATTGCGCCGTACCAAAGCGTGCATACGGCAAGGACAAGGATCGCTGCGTGAGTAACGGCTCTCTGCATTCCGCGCTTCGTGAATGGCGGGACCAGTTCCGACATCCCGTCACGTTGGTTCTGTTGGCCGCTGTCACGGCAACCCTTGCCATTGTCGCCCCCTACGGCACCGCAGAGGCGCTGCGCCCCCTGCCCCGGCTTGGGTATTGGGCCGTGATGGTGCCGACCACCTATGCGGCGGGCAGTCTGGTTGTGACTATGTGCTCTGCCAAACTGCCGCCTTGGCCATTTCTGGTGCGCATGGGCCTTGCCGGAAGTGCTGCCGGGCTTGTGGTTGCCACGGTCGTGCTGGGAGTGAACGGGGCTCTCTTGGCCTATCTGCCGGATACCGCAGCCCTACCGGGGTTTATTCTTAGTATTGCAGGCGTCGCTTTAGTGGTGACACTTGCGATAGGCGCGGTCTTGCGCCAGCAAGCAAGCCATAGGCCGGAACCTTCAAGGCGCGCCCCGCCCACAATCTTGCAACGCCTGCCCTTGGAAAAGCGCGGCGCGCTGCTGGCACTCTCGGTAGAGGATCATTATGTCCGGGTGCTGACCACGAAAGGGACAGAAATGGTTCTGATGCGGCTGTCCGACGCCATCAAGGAAACTGGCGATTTGCCCGGTGCGCAGGTGCATCGCTCGCATTGGGTGGCCTACGGGGCTGTGACAGCCGCCCGCAAAGATGGAGATCGGGCGATCCTGACGCTGACCTCTGGGGCGGAAATTCCCGTCAGCCGCGCCAATCTGGCCAAAGTGAAGGAGGCGGGGCTTTTGCCCCGGTAACGCATGGTAGAGTGGATCACATCTGACGGGCTGACCGATTACAACGCGGCCTGCGCCTTCATGGAAGCCCGTGCCGAAGCCATCGCGCGCGGCGAGGCGAAGGAATGCCTCTGGCTGGTCGAACACCCGCCCCTTTACACCGCCGGCACAAGCGCAAAGCCCGAAGACCTGACCCAGCCCGACCGCTTCCCCGTTTACCCCTCCAAGCGAGGGGGGCAATATACCTATCACGGCCCCGGTCAGATCACGGGCTACAGTATCATGGATTTGAAAAAGCAGGGCCGCGATCTGC